>CABXTC010000003.1 GCA_902515095.1 uncultured Pelagibacteraceae bacterium | reverse complement strand
TGAAATGCCAGTTTCAGACCATTGAACATCTTTTTCAGGTGGACTATCAGATAAAATAAATAATCTCACCGAATCTGCACCATATAATTTAACCATTTTTTCAGGATCAATGGTATTTTTTTTTGATTTCGACATAGATTCTGAGGGACCAACAATTACCTTTTTTGATGGATTTTGAATTTGATAATAATTTTTTCCATCATCAGTAAAAACATCCTCTGGGTAAATCCAATTATTATTTTCATCTTTAAAGGTTTGATGACAGACCATTCCTTGCGTGAACAAACCTTCAAATGGTTCTTTTAAATTTGTTTTTTTATTGTTTAAACTTATTGCTCTCATAAAAAATCTTGAATAAAGAAGATGCAATATTGCGTGCTCTACACCACCAATGTATTGATCCACTGGCATCCAATAATCTATTTCATCAATATTAAATGGTTCACTTAAATTTTTAGCTGAACAAAATCTTAGAAAATACCAGGAAGAATCTACAAATGTATCCAAAGTATCAGTCTCTCTCCTACAAATTTTTCCATTAATATTTACCTCTTGCCATTTTTTTTGTGAATCTAATGGATTACCATTGGTGTTTAGATCGATAGAGTCAGGAAGCTTAACAGGCAAATCTTTTTCGGGTATTTTAATTGCATTGTTATCTTCATCGTAGGCTATTGGTATTGGACATCCCCAATATCTTTGTCTGGAAATACCCCAATCCTTTAATCTATAATTGGTCTTTCTCATTCCCAAGTTTTTATCCTCTAAAAATTTTATAGTTTCGTTAATTGATTGATTTGGAGCTGAAAGACCATTTAAAAATTTTGAATTTATAATTATACCTGTTCCAGTATATGCCTCTTTTTCAACTTGATAATCGTCATTTTGATCCGAGGGCTTGACCACTGTTTTTATATTTAGTTTATATTTTTTGGCAAAATCAAAATCTCTCTGATCATGAGCAGGACAGCCAAATACTGCTCCAAATCCATAATCCATCAATACAAAGTTTGCAAAATAAACTGGAACTTTTGATTCATTATCTAGTGGATTTACAGCTTCGAGTTCAGTTTTAAATCCTATTTTTGTGGCTTGAGCTATAGACTCTTCGGTTGTGCCAGTTTTGGAACACTCTTTTTTAAATGTGATAAAATCCTTATCTTTTTCATAATATTTAGATAAAGGGTGATCAACCGATAATGCTAGAAAAGAAAATCCAAACAAAGTATCTGGTCTAGTTGTGTAACACTTTATCGATTTTACATTTTTAGAACCTTCAATTTTAAAATCAATTTCGCAACCAAATGATTTTCCAATCCAATTTTTTTGCATAATTTTAACTTTGTTGGGCCAAGAGTTTAATTTATTTAATTCATTTAAAAGATCTTCTGAAAAATGAGAAATTTTGAAAAACCATTGATTTAATTTTTTCCTTTCAACTAAAGCTCCAGATCGCCATCCTTTACCGTCGATAACTTGTTCATTAGCGAGAACAGTTTTGTCTATGGGATCCCAGTTAACGTAACTTTCTTTTCGATAAACAAGACCTTTGTCGTAAAGATCTAAAAATATTTTCTGTTGATGCTTGTAATAATCTGGCGAACATGTTGAAATTTCTCTATCCCAATCAATGGAAAGGCCCAGCATTTTCAACTGAGATTTCATTATCTCAATATTTTTTTCAGTCCATTCTTTAGGACTCAAGTTATTTTGTTTTGCTGCATTTTCTGCAGGCATACCAAAAGAATCCCATCCCATTGGATGAAGGACATTAAACCCTTTAAGAATTTTAAATCTAGAGAGAACATCACCAATTGTATAATTTCTTACATGGCCCATATGGATTTTCCCAGAAGGGTATGGAAACATCTCTAAGCAATAAAATTTTTGTTTATTCTTATCTATCTCTGATTTGAAACTTTTCTCTTTTAGCCAATGTTTTTGCCACTTATCTTCTGCTAACTTAAAATTATATCTTTCCACAGTTTATTTGAATTATTTTATTTTTTTTTTGATCTTGTGTTTTTACTTGCATCACCAATTTCGTATGGATTTTCTTTTTTATACTTTTCAATTTTATCTTTTTGGTATTTTGTTGCCTTTTTAAGTATATTCAAATTTAGATCAGCAACTAGGTTGGTATTATTTTTACTAATAGAACAATTGGTTAAATTTTCTGAACATTTTTTTAAAAATATATTTATATCTAATGCATCAGATCTAATTTCATTTGTAAGAAATCTTACAGAAATTTTAACTGACTCAGTTGGGGTATCATTTTCACTGTACCAATCAGTAACAACTATTCCACCACTATAGTTAGCTGATACCAATGGCATAAAATCTAAAGTGTCTAATGTAGCTCTCCAAAGAGGGTTTGAACTTGCAAATTCATAACTTGTTCCTTTATTAATTTGATTCATCAGTCGAAAGCCTTTTCCTTCTTCCATATTTTTCTTAACCCGATCCCTCACATTTGTAGGGACATCTTTTGCACTAACTTTCTTGTATTTAAAAGGGCCGCAGGCACTTTGAGCTAGCAAAACAAAGATTGAAAATAAAACTACAATGTATTTTTTTGAGAACATGACTTTACCTAAGATATAGACTTTTAGCACAATTTATGGTGTTTAAAATTAGAATATCTTAATATTTAAAATACCACGTATATTGGGCCTAAAAGTGATGTAAAAATGCAACACTATTTTAAATTTTACTTAAAATAAGTAAAATTTTCTAAGATATTCACTATTTTTTGCTAAAAATTCCTTGTTTATAATTAATTATAAAAAAGGAGTAAATTTATGAACAAACTAACTAAAGTAGGTTTAACTGCTTTGGCTACTTCACTTGTTGCATCTGCATCTTATGCTGGTGAATTAAGTGTATCAGGTGGCGCATCGTTAACTTACACTGGTCTAGACTCTAACTCGGATACAAATCCTTGGGTAATGGGTGACAGTGTTAAGTTCAACGGAAGTGGTGACTTAGATAATGGTATGACTGTATCAGTCTACTATGAATTAGATGGTGGTACATATGATGACTACAATCTAAAATTAGGAATGGGTGATATGGGTACATTGTCATTCTCAGGTGCTTCATCAAGTGGAAGCGGAGTAGACTCTGTAAAAGATATCGTGCCAAAAGCATATACACCAGTATACGAAGCTGCTAACGAAGTTGGTGGTGCTGCTGACAATGGTTTACTTGATACATCAGGTAACAACCAAACTGGTCAGTGGGGATACGATGTAACTGCTGCAGGTTTTGATTTATCTGTATCTTACAACCCAAAACCAGCTGCTGCCGCTGCTGCTGAAACAGGTTACTCTGTTTCTTACAGTGGTTTAATGGATGGTTTAACACTAGTTTATGGTATTTTCGATGATGGTGACATTGCTGAAAATGACACAATCGGTGCTAAATACACTATGGGTTCAGTAACAGCTGCTATTCAGTCAACTAACGTAGACTACGAAGCACAGGCTTCAACAGACCAAGATGCTACTCACATGGGTATCTCTATGGCGATCAACGATGATCTAACTGTATCAGCAGGTAGACAAGAAGTTGAGTTTGATGGTGGAACTGAAGATGAAGTTAACACAGGTATACAAGCGTCGTATACTATGGGTTCAATTTCATTCTCAACTGCTATCAACAGTGTTGAAAGTGCTGGTGGAACAGCGAACAAAGATGCTGAAGCATCAATTTTCGTTGCATCATTTGCATTCTAATTACTTAGTAATTTAATTATTAGAAAGGCCCCTTTTTAAGGGGCCTTTTTTTTATTCGAAATAAGAAATACCAGCAAAGCCATAAGGCTCAATAAACTTTAATTTTTTCAGATTTTTTTTATTAATTCCACCTAATGCCACATCTTTCATGGAAGTGAGTTTTTTTATGTTAAGATATTTATAAAGATACAATTTTTGATTTTTTTTGTCTTTAAATATTGGTGATAGAAATATTTTATCAACACCTTGAAGCTCTTTGATTTTAATTTCTTTCATATTGTGGGCTGAGCCTAGAATTTCAAATTTTTTTTTGTGAGTTCTTGGTTTAAATATCAAGTTTTTATTAGTAGATGAAATATATAATCCATCCACATCAAGTTTGATTGCTAGTTTTGGATCATTTCTTAGATAAAGTTTTCTTTGGTATTTTTTACAAAAATTACGTAATTCAATCAAAGTTTTTAGTGAAGTTTGTTTGTCTTTATTTCTCCAAATAAAAGATATACTTTGATCTAAACTAATTAAATGAGAATAATCAAACTTGTTTAAAAAATAATATTTTTTATAATTATTATTATGCATCACACACAAAGTAATTTAATTGAAATTAAAGAAAAAATTAAGGCTAAAATTCATGAATTATCCCTATCTGAATATGATCCGAAAATTATTGCTGTTTCAAAAACTTTTTCAGAGGAAGATATATTGCCATTAATTGATTATGGCCATTATGAATTTGGTGAAAACAAAGTTCAAGAAGCACTGAACAAGTGGTCACCTATCAAAAAAAGAAATAAAAATTTAAAATTACATATGCTTGGTAAGTTACAATCTAATAAAGTTAAAAATGCAGTAGAAATATTTGATTATATACATTCTTTAGACAGTCTAAAGCTTGCTAATAAACTTTCAGATGAAATACATAAAAAATCAAAAAAAATAAAAATTTTTATTCAAATTAATTTAGGTAGTGAGACACAAAAATCTGGAATTGCTCCTTCAGATTTAGAGACCTTCTTTAAAAACTGTTTATCATTAAAATTAGATATAATAGGCACAATGTGTATTCCTCCAGAAAACTTGGATCCAAAGCCTTTTTTCAAAGATCTTCTCCAGTTAAATAAAAAGATGAATCTCACTGAAATAAGTATGGGAATGACAAATGATTTTTTAGATGCGGTAGAACATCAGTCAACATATTTAAGAATTGGTCAAGGAATTTTTGGAAAAAGAACTAAGTAATTTTTATTTTTGTCTTTTTGTTAATTAATTTTAATAATATAAGGAAATCTTTTTTTGAAACAGCAATACATCCTTTAGTAGGTAAATAATTTTTTGTTAAATGTAAAAAAATAGCACTACCTTTATTTTTAAATATTTTTTTAAAATTATACTTAATTAGAATAAAAATATCATATTTGTTATCTTTACGATAAAGTTTTTCGTAATTTATTTTTAAGCTTTTTTTAATTTTAATTAATTTATTGTAATATTTACTTTTAGGATCATCACACCATCCCATATTTTTTTTTATAATTGTAGTTTGTAGTTTAGAGAAAGGTTTTTCTACTCTATCAGGTCTATAATAAATTTTTCCTAGTTCAAAAGTACCAACGGGGGTTTTTAAATCACCTTCTTTTTTATTTCTGCTAAACCCTTTTTTACCAATAGAACACCTAAATTTAAATTCATCAATTAAAAGAGTTTCTTTATTTTTGATTATAATTGTCATAATTTAAAAATATGAATTCAAAAGTTTTAATTATTTATGAATATCAAATTCTCTTTGGAATATTAGACGAAATTAAGGAAAGTTTAAATTTTAAAATAATCCAATCGAAAAAAAATAATTATAATGAAATAAAATCTGATCCTAAGATCAATTATTTAACAATATCAAAAATAAAGGTTGAAAATATTGATAATTGTTTAATTTTAGAAAATACACCAATAAAATTAGAAAAACTTCTTGAAACTATAAATATTAATTTTCTAAAAAAACAGTTTAGCAACCAATCAAATATAAAGATAGGAAAGTATAATTTGGATTTAAATTCTAGAAAGATAACATTTAAAGATAAAAGTCTTGACTTAACTGAGAGAGAGACAAGTTTAATAATTTTTATAAATGATAAAATAAATGTTACTGTAAAAGAACTTCAAAAAAATGTCTGGGATTATTCTCCAAGTCTAGAGACTCATACTGTTGAAACACATATCTATCGTTTGAGAAAAAAGATGAGTGATATTTTTGGAGACGAAAATTTTATTCTAAATAATAAAGATGGTTACTCAATAAATTGAAACGTTAAATTCTTGCACCTATTTTTTGAATAATCTTTGAGGATAACTCAGTACCTTTCTCTAAAGACTCTTTTATTTCGAAGTTATTGATTACACCATGTAAGTATCCTGCTGCAAACAAGTCACCAGCTCCTGTCAAATCTTTAATTTTTAAATTTGATTGAGCAATAGCTTCTTCAACCTTATCTCCTTCGATAGAAATGGCACCTTTTTCACCTCTTGTTATGATGATATTTTTTTTAATTTCTTTTGAAAAAGAAACAACTTCATCAAATGTTTTAGCATCAATCAAAGACATAATTTCCTGTTCATTTGCAAAGACGATATCTAATTTAGTTTTTACCAATTCTAAGAAATGAGCTTTGTGTCTTTCAACACAAAATAGATCAGACAGAGACATTGCTACTTTTTTTGAATGAGCGATTGCTTTATCAAAAGCTTTTTTAGGATCACCTTCATCCCACAAATATCCTTCTAAAAAAACTATTTCTGCATTTCTGATATCGTCTTCTTTTACGTCATTATCATCAATTTTTCCTGCAGTACCTAGAAATGTGCACATTGTTCTTTCAGAATCTGGGGTAATTAGAATTAAACAAGATCCGGTAGGAATATTCTCTATCTTTTTTTTATAAAGATATTTCACTTTTTCTTTATTTAATCCATCCTCATATTTTTGGCCCAATTCATCATCACTGACTTTACCAATGAATCCAACTTTATTTCCCATTTGGGACAAACCAACTATTGAATTAGCAACTGAGCCACCTGAAATAGTCTCTACAATCTTTAATGATGAAAGCAATTCTTTAAATTCTTTTTCATCAATCAATTTCATTGTACTTTTAGTAAGCGAGTGTTGAGTTAAAAAATCGTCTGTTACTTTACAAAGTACATCTACTATAGCATTTCCAATTCCTAAGATTTTCATTAAGCCTTTTTTGTAATAAATGGTTTTTTTCTTTTAGGATAGCAAGAAGTACAAATTTTACAACTTAATCCATAACAATCCCGAGCTTTACAAAATTCTCTACCATAAAAAATAATTTGTAAATGCAGTTTGTTCCAACTTTTTTTTGGAAATAATCTTTTTAGATCATTTTCAGTTTGGATAACATTTTTTCCATTTGTTAATCCCCATCTTTGTGCCAACCTGTGAATGTGTGTATCTACTGGAAAGGCAGGATAACCAAAACCTTGAGACATCACTACACTGGCTGTTTTATGTCCTACTCCAGGTAATTTTTCTAATTGTTCAAAAGTTTTTGGGACTTTACTGTTGTATTCATTGACTAATATTTTTGATAGGTTGTAGATACTTTTTGCTTTTATTCTAAAAATTCCAATTCTTTTTATAAGAGTTTCAATTTTTTTTCTTCCTAATCTCACGAAATGTTCTGGTTTGTAATACTTAGGATAAATATTTCTAGTCACATTATTAACATTTACATCTGTACATTGAGCAGAGAGTAAAACAGAGATAAGTAACGTGAATACGTTTCGACTTTTAAGAGGAACCTTAGTATCTGGATAAGTTTGACTAAGTATCTTTAATATTAATTTTGCTCTTTGAATTTCACTCATTATTTGAAATTCATCAAATCCCTCATTGAATATAATCCAGCTTTTTTTTTCATCAGCCAATTTGCAGCTACAAGAGCACCCTCTGAGTACAGTGCTCTATCAAATGCTTCATGGTTTAGTCTGATTATTTCTTTGCCACTTGAAAATAAGACTTCATGCTCACCAACAATATTACCTTTTCTTATAGAATTAAAATTTACCTTTTTTCCGTACGGGAAATTTTTTTTATTTAAATATTTTTTACCTATCATTTTATATAGATCTTTATTTTTACCTTTTGCAATACCTTGACCCAACATTAAAGCTGTTCCTGATGGGAAATCTTTTTTAAGTTTATGATGGATCTCAAAAACTTTGCTTAAAAAATTGTCTCCTAAAGATTTTGAAGCAATTTCAGTTAGATACATTAAGAGATTTATTCCAAGACTCATATTTCCAGCTTTTAAAATTGGAATTTTTTTGGAAATCTTTTTAATTAAAACCTCTTCTTTTTTTGAAAAACCTGTTGTGCCTATTATTACTCTTTTTTTGTATTTTGTAGCAATTTTAAGAACTTCCAGAGTACATTTTGGAATTGTAAAATCTATAATAATATCACTATCTCTAAAAGCTTTAGCATTATTTAATTCAGGCAGAATTCCTTTAATTTTTTTTTTTTGGATTTTACTTTCTGTGAGACCTTTTATTTTGAATCTTTTATTTTTGCTGGCAGATTCAATTAGTTGTTGTCCCATTCTACCTAGGCATCCTGTTATCGTTAAGTTTATTTTTTTAGACTTCATATTCAAAAAATTTTAAATCTTTATTATAATATTCATTCATTTTCTTAATCATTTTATCATCTAGATTTTTTTTCCAATTATTTTCTGGTCCTTGGTAAAAAAATTTTATTTTTCTGTTATCTTTTAAAGAATAAACATTTTCGCCAAATTTTCCTTGATTTTCAATGTTTTGAAGATTTTTAAAATCTGTTGATTTTATTGAATTTTTTAGCTTTTTTGAATCAATTTTATTATCAAACTTCATAAGTGTATTAATAAATAATATCAACCTTGTAAACGTTTGACTGGGATCTTTTACCATATCCTCATATCTAATAGTAATTCTTCTAAATGATTTGTTACTTATCCAGGACTGATAGTTAATTCTCCAAGAGTTTACAATATTCGTTTTTGCATAATTTTTTAAATGGGGATAATCATCTAATACTTTATTTTCATCTTGCATGAATTTTAGTGCCTCATCATATGTCCCTAAGTCATTATGATTCTTCACTGATGTTATTACATTCCTAGGATCTCTGATGATATAAATTACACCCAATGAATATTCTGGTTTAGTAAAGTCATTTCCATATGCAGTAATTAATGAATTATGAGTTTTTAAAAACTTCACTTTTTTTTGATCACATATATTCTTTTGTGAAGACTCCCAATGTTTGTGTATTTCTCCCTGGTTAACAGTTCCTTTAAAAAATTGTTTATTGGGGTAATCTTCTATCAAATTAAGTTTTTTTATGTCAAAAATCCCTTTCTCACAAAAATAATATGCAGTTAGAAAAGATCTGATCCAAGTATTTCCACTTTTTGGATATGAAGCAATCCAGATAATCATAATTGCTTATTAAACTAGGTGATAATTATTTCAACTTAAATATTTAATGTTGGACCACTATTATAAATTATCTTAACTGTTCCAAAAATCTTTTGCTTTTTGAAAAAACTTTTTAATACTTGGGTTAGATTTTTCGTTTTCTATTTCCCTGAATTTTTCCAAAAGACTTTTTTGTTCTTTATTCAAGTAAACTGGCACTTCAGTTTTAATTTGTACATATAGATCTCCAAAATCACCTCTACGCATAAAAGGCATTCCTTTCCCTTTTAATCTGAACTGTTTACCATCTTGAGTTCCATCTGGTATTTTAATTTTTCCTTTTTTTCCATCAATTGTTGGTATCTCAATCGTTGTGCCTAAGGCAGCATCAGCTATCGAAATTGGAAATTCAAAGAATAAATTAACGTCAGATCTTTTAAATAATTCATGAGATTTTACATTTATAAATAAATACAAGTCCCCACTTGTACCCCCTCTTGTTCCAGCCTCACCTTTTCCAGCAAGCCTTATTCTCGTGCCATCATCTACCCCTTTAGGAATTGTTACTGATATTTTTTTTGATGTTTGAGTGTTTCCTTGTCCATTACAATCTGAACAAGGATCTGTTATTTCCTCTCCGCTGCCTGCACATTGAGGACATGTTTGTTGAACTGTAAAAAAACCTTGGTTTGATCTTACTCTCCCATTTCCTCCACAATAAGAACATCTACTGGGATTAGATCCTGGTTTAGATCCATTTCCCTTACAAGAATTACATCTTTCAGACGTTGAAAATTGTATATTTTGTTTTTTACCCGCATAGGCTTCTTCTAAGGTAATTGATAAATCATATCTTAAGTCAGCACCTCTGTTATTTGAACTTCTTCTGGAACTTCTCCTCCCGCCACCAAAATCTCCAAAGAAATCTTCGAATATATCTGAAAAATCTGCACCACTAAATCCTCCAAAGCCCCCTTGACCTCCACCACCATTTTCAAAAGCAGCATGCCCAAAATTATCATAATTTTCTTTTTTTGATTTATCTGAAAGAACTCCATAAGCTTCACTAGCTTCCTTAAATTTTTCTTCAGCATTCTTGTTATTAGGATTTTTATCTGGATGATATTTTACAGCGAGTTTTCTGTAAGCAGATTTTAATTCTTCTGGAGACACATTTTTAGTTACACCGAGGACATCATAATAATCTCTTTTAGCCATTTAAATACCTCGGTAAGATAAATGTATGTTAAGCGCTCTTCTCTTTATTCTCGTCTTTTACTTCTTCAAAATCAGCATCAACAACATTATCTTCTTTTTTTCCTTTATCATCATTTCCATCATCTTTATTAGAATCCGGTTTTACATTTTGTTGTGATTTATATATCGCTTCACCCAGCTTCATTGAAGCTTGTACTAAAGTTTCAGTTTTTTTCTTAATATCATCAATGTTTTCACTTTTTAATGCCTCTTTTAATTGATTTGAAGCATCTTCAATTGCTTTCTTCTCAGCATCAGAAACTTTTGAACCATGTTCTTTAAGGTTTTTATCAGTAGAGTGTATTAGTGTATCTGCTTGATTTCTAACATCTACAGACTCCCTTTTTTTCTTATCAGCTTCTTTGTTTGCTTCGGCATCTTTTACCATTTTTTCTATTTCCTCATCACTTAAGCCACCTGATGCTTGAATTTGAATTTTCTGTTCTTTTCCGGTGCCCTTATCTTTGGCAGATACATTTACAATTCCATTTGCATCAATATCAAAAGTAACTTCAATTTGAGGGACACCTCTTGGTGCTGGAGCAATTCCAATTAATTCAAAATTTCCTAAGATTTTGTTATCAGTTGCCATTTCTCTTTCACCTTGAAGCACTCTAATAGATACAGCTGGCTGGTTGTCTTCAGCTGTTGAGAAAACCTGGCTTTTTTTAGTTGGTATTGTGGTATTTTTTTCTATTAATTTTGTAGATACACCACCTAAAGTTTCTATTCCCAAAGATAAAGGCGTTACATCTAAAAGTAACACATCTTTCACATCTCCTTGCAGAACACCTGCTTGAATCGCAGCTCCCATTGCAACAACCTCGTCTGGATTAACACTTTTATTGGGTTCTTTACCAAAAAAATTTTTTACTTCTTCTAATACTTTTGGCATTCTGGTCATTCCACCAACCATTACAACTTCATCAATTTCATTAGCTGAAACTCCAGCATCTTTTAAGGCTGTTTTACATGGAGGAATTGTTTTAGCTATTAAATCCTCAACTAGAGCTTCAAGTTTAGCTCTTGTTAGCTTTAGATTGATATGTTTAGGACCAGTCTTGTCTGCCGTTATAAAAGGTAAATTAATATCTGTTTGTTCAGCTGATGATAATTCAATTTTAGCTTTTTCTGCTGCTTCTTTAAGTCTCTGAAGAGCAAGCTTATCAGATTTCAAATTTATACCATTATCTTTTTTAAATTCAGCTATTAGATATTCAACTATTGAATTATCAAAATCTTCTCCACCTAAAAATGTGTCTCCATTTGTTGATTTTACCTCAAAGACACCATCGCCAAGCTCTAATACTGATACATCAAATGTTCCACCACCTAGATCATACACTGCAATCTTTTTATTTTGTTTTTTATCTAGACCATATGCTAATGATGCTGCAGTTGGCTCATTTATAATTCTTAAAACTTCTAGACCAGCAATTTTCCCTGCATCTTTTGTAGCTTGTCTTTGTGCATCGTTAAAGTAAGCAGGAACAGTAATAACTGCTTTCGTAACTGCTTGTCCTAAGTATTTTTCTGCTGTTTCTTTCATTTTCTGTAAAATGAAAGCAGAAATTTGTGATGGAGAATATTTCTCACCTTTAGATTCTATCCAAGCATCCCCTTTCTCAGAATTAACAATCTTGAACGGAGCCGCTTCTATATCTTTTTTAACAGTAGGGTCTTCAAAGTTTCTTCCAATAAGTCTTTTAACAGCAAAAATTGTATTCTCAGGATTTGTAACAGCTTGTCTTTTAGCGGGTTGCCCTATTAATTTTTCTTTTTCATCTGTAAAAGCAACAACAGATGGAGTGGTTCTAGCACCTTCAGCATTTTCTAATACTTTAGCTTGACTACCTTCCATTATAGCCACGCAGGAATTTGTTGTACCTAAGTCTATACCAATAATTTTACTCATAATTTTTAACTGTGATCCTCATATATGTGTTAATTCTATTTCTACAAGTTGTTGTAAGCATTATTTATTCTCTGAATTTTCTTTGTTTTCCTCATTTTTTTGGGTTCCTTTTGGCATTTTCTTTGACACACCTACTAATGAAGGTCTCAATAAACGATCTTTAATAGTGAAACCTTTTTGAATTTCCTGAATAATAGTACCTGGCTCTTTGGTATCATCTTCAATCTCCATCATTGCTTGGTGAAAATTTGGATCAAGTTTTTTATTCAAACTTTCGATTTTTTTAATATTATTTTTATTAAATATAGATATTAAATCTTTATAGATAATATCAAAATGCTCTAAAGTTTTCTTTAGTGCATCAGTTCCTTTTAATTTTTCATCATTCTCTAAAATGTTTTTAGATCTTTCTAGATTATCAATTAAACTTAAGGCCTCTTTTGCAAAAGCAAATCCTCCATATTCAAAAGCATCTTCTCTTTCTTTTTCAAATCTTCTACGTTGATTTTCCATTTCAGCAAATGATCTAGTTAATTTGTCCTCGAGTTCCTTAATTTTATCTTCAATTAAAAATTCCTTATTATCAACATCTGATTTGTTTTTGTTGAGTTCAGTCTGATCGTTATTTTCCTTAAGTGAGTCATTAGGCTCATTAGTATCTTTACTTATTTTTGATGTTGTTTGACTATCTTGAAGATTATGATCTTGTTCTTTTTCCATATAGACATATATGGTAAGAAATTCATAAATTTCTAGATGTCAAAAAAAAAAATTAATATTCTATTAATCGGTACCAATAATAAAGGTAAATTGAGAGAAATTAAGGATTTACTACCAAAATCAATAAAAATACACTCGACATTAAATTTTAAACTCAAAAGCCCTGCTGAGAATGGGAATTCTTTCAAGGAAAACTCATTATTAAAAGCTAAATATTTTTCAAAAAAAACAAACTTAATTTGTTTGGCAGATGACTCAGGTTTAGAAATAGATTGTCTTAATAAAAAACCTGGAATTTTTTCTGCTAGATGGGGTGGTCCTAAAGGAGATTTTAACAAAGCTATTAAAAAAGTATTTAGAGAATTATATAAGAAAGATAAAAATTGGAAAAAGAAAAAAATTAGAGCAAGATTTGTGTGCACTCTTTCGATTTGTTATTTGGATAAAATTATTGCATGTGTTACTGGAAAAATTGAAGGGACTATCTCAAATTCTCCAAAAGGCAGAAATGGGTTTGGCTATGATCCAATCTTTATACCCAAACAAAGAAAAAAAACTTTTGGTGAAATGAAACCATCTAGCAAATATAAAATCGACCACAGATCAATCGCTTTTAGAAAAATTAAAAAATTTCTTTAAGTTTTCCTTTATTAATTTCATAAAAATTCAATTGATGATTAATTTTATTATCTTTAATTTCAAAAATACCCATTTTACCTTTAAAAGTACTTTTAGTTTTAAAGGATTTACCTATTTCTTGCGGGCCACTCTTTAATGATAGATAATAAATAAGACCGATCAAATCATAACTTAACAAAGATAAATGATTTGGTTTAAAATCAAATTTTTTTGAAAATTTAAGAATAAATTCATCATAATTTTTCTTATTAATAGATGGATAGTAAATTGGTTGAGTACTCGTTTCTTTTAATAAACTCTCATCAAACCATTGATTTAAAGTTATAATGTATTTTTCTTTTGGTGACACATCTGTATATAACAAAGATGTTATAACACTTTTTAAGCTTTCATCGAAATCTGCTATTATGACAGAATCAAATTTTAAATTACCAAGGGTATATCTTTTTTTTAGCGTTTCTATTATTTTTTCTTTATTTGAATCATCTGAATTTTCAACTCTTAATATTTCATCCAGTAAGTTTTGTTTTCTAATTTCATAGTTGGTTATTTTTTCAATTTGTTTTGTCAGCTTTGTTGGTTCAATATCATAATTATATTTCTTGAAAAATCTTAACTTAGAATCTTTAATTCCTTTTCTAATTTCTAAATCATAATTTAAATTGGGAATTAAAAAAATTGTTTTTTTTATTTTATTTAATTTTAAAAATTTTTTAATTGTATTCAATTGAGATGTTGAGTTTATTCCACTACTAATAATATTTTTTGGTAAATTTAAAGTTTTATTAGTTAAAGATAAAAAAGTTATATTTTCGATTTCGTTAAGATATAATAAATTTTCATAGAAAACTGGACCTATCACTAAAGTTACTCCTAATTTTTCTAATTCCAAAGCTGAACGTAAAGCAATATTTGGATCTGATTTGGTATCTTTTGGATAAATTTCTATGTCATCATCATCTATATCTATTAGAGCCATTCTAATAGAACTTATAATTTGCTTTCCTAATGCAGAATTTTCCCCTGAGAGGGGTGCCAAAACCCCGATTTTAATTTTTGTATCTTCTGCAAATGAAGCTGTAGTTGTAAATAAAAAAAATACAAAACACAGAATTTTAAAAAAAATATTCATTTAATGATTACTATAATTTTAGTATTGTATAATTATGGCTATAAATCCTTTATCTCACAATAAAGAAATCAAAAAAGGCCTATATTTAGTTCCAACCCCCATAGGTAATTTAGGAGATATTACCTTTAGAGCAATAGAAATTCTAAAAAAATCAGACTTAATTCTTTGTGAAGATACACGTGTTTCAGCTAAATTATTTAAAAAATTTGAAATCAAATCTAAATTATTATCAAATCATAAATTTAATGAAAAAAAAAATCTATCCAAAGTAATTAGTGGTCTCAAAAATGGTCAAATTATTTCACTTATCTCTGACGCCGGTACACCTGGAATTTCAGATCCTGGAGCTATTTTAGTAAAAGAATGTGTTAGGGAAAAAATTGACATAACTCCATTGCCAGGTGCTTCGGCAGTGAATACGTCTATTTCTGCAAGTGGTTTTTCAGAAAAATATTTTTTTTATGGATTTTTTCCCACAAAACTCAAAAATATTCGAGATGATTTAAGATCTCTATCTAGTTTAGATGCTTCTATAGTTTTTTTTATTTCTTCAAAAAAATTAAATAAAGCCATACCAATAATAAAACAAAATTTTTCAGAAAGGGAAATTATAATTTGCAGAGAAATGACTAAATTTTATGAAGAATATTTGAGGTATAAAGTTGAGGATTTAAAAATTTTTGCAGAAACCCTTAAAGGTGAATTAACGATTGTTATATCAGAAAAAAAAAGAGTTAAAAAAGGGTCACTTTTCTTAAGTGAATCAGATAAGAAGGATATAAAAAAGATGATTAAAAAATTAAGTATAAAAGAAATAACAAATTTAATTTCTAGAAATAATAATATCCCAAAAAAAGAAATATATAATTATTGTGTTAAGGTAAAAAATGAAAACTAATATTTTAATTATACTATTAATAAGTTTATTTTTATCAGGGTGTGTAGGAGTTTCTTCAAAAGGAATTTTTGGAACAGGCGTGTCTGTCGCATTAGATCCTAGATCTTTAGGTACCCAAATTGATGACTCTATAATGCAAAAAAACTTATCAGCAAGAATTTTAATAATGGATAAAAAATATTTTTTATCAATTAAATCGAAAGTTTTAGACGGAAGAATCTTTTTAACCGGAAAAGTAGACAATCCTGAGGAAAAACTTAAAATAACAAAACTTGCTTGGGAAACAGAAGGTGTAAGATCGGTCAGAAATGATATTAAGATTAAAGAAAAATTTAACTTTCAGCAGTCTGCTAAAGATATTTTGATTACTTCACAATTAAGAACAGCCTTAATTATTAATAAACAAATTAAAGCAACTAATTACCAGATAGATACTTATAAAAAGAAAATTTACGTTTATGGTATAGCTTTAACATCAGATGAAAAATCTCTAGTTGTTCAAGAAGCTAAAGAAATATTAGACGTAGAGGATGTTATTGCTAGTATATTGATTGTAGAAGATTTAAGAATTCAAAAAAATTAGTTATTTTTTATAATTAATCACATCTGAAGAATACGCTGCAATGGAAGCTAGATTTAAAATTTCAGATGTTGAAGTTCTTAAGGGAGCAATTTCTATAGGTAACCCTAAACCAATTAATAATGGCCCTATAACTTTAGCTCTGCTCATTGATTTTATCATTTTATAAGAAATAGCTGCACTATGTTGGCTCGGCATTATTAATACATTTGCATTTCCAACAATTTCTGAAAATGGATAGAGTTCCTTGTATACTTCCTCTAAAGCAACATCAGGCTGCATTTCTCCATCAAATTTAAAATCTACATTACTTTTTTTTAGTATTTCAACCGCATCGCTCAATCTTTTTGTTCTATCGGTTGCTGGTTCCCCAAAGGTTGAGTGGGATAAAAAAGCAACTCTTGGATCAAATCCAAAGAGACGTACAACTCTAGCAGCTGACTTTGCCATTGCTGCCAATTGTTCAGCGTTAGGATATTCTATTACAGACGTATCACATATAAAAATAGTCTTTCCTCTATTTACTATTAGGTTTAATCCAAACATAATTTCACCTGATCTAGGATCAACAACTTTAATTATTTTTTCTAGTGATGACGAGTATCTTCGGGTATTACCTGTAACCATTGCATCTGCATCTTTACATGCAACCATGCAAGATGACCAAATTACCCTATCATTTCTTATCAGTCGATCACAGTCTCGCTCTAACATGCCTTTTTCTCTTTGTAATTTTCTAAAGAGATATTCTGAGTATTTTTCTCTCTTTTGTGCATCTTTTGAATTCACAATTTCAATATCAAAATTTTCGCTATAACCAATTTTTTTTATTTGATTTTTGATTAAATCCTCTTTTCCTACTAAAATCGGTATCCCTAAATTTGAGTTTTTAAAAGCTATTGCTGCTTTAAGCATATTCTCATCCTCGCCATCTGCGAAAATAACTCTTTTTGGTTTTTTCTTAATATAATTATTTATTCCTTGCATGATCGTAACTGTTGGATCTAATCTTTGTCTTAATTGATCTTTGTAGTTGTCGAAATCATTTATATTGACTCTAGCAACTCCAGTTTCTATAGCAGCTTTAGCAACTGCTGCTGGAATAACACTTATTAATCTTGGATCAAATGTTGATGGAATAATATAATTTTTTCCATAACGAGGTCTTTCGCCCCCCATAGCTGCAACAACTTCATCTGGAACTTCTTCTTTTGCTAAATTTGCAATCGCGTTTGCTGCAGCAACTTTCATTTCCTCATTGATTGTTTTAGATCTTACATCAAGTGCACCTCTAAAAATGTAAGGAAAACCTATTAAATTATTTACTTGATTTGGGTAATCAGATCTTCCTGTTGCCATGATAGCGTCACTTCTAACTTCTTCAACCTCCTCAGGGGTTATTTCTGGGTCGGGATTTGCACAAGCAAATATAATTGGATCTGCAGCCATTTTTTTAACCATATCTTTTGTTAACGCTCCCTTTGCTGACAAGCCTAAAAAAACATCTGCATTCTTAATTGCATCATCTAATGTTCTGTTGTCTGTTTCTATGGCATGTCCCGATTTCCATTGGTTTAAATTTTTTCTTCCTCTGTAAATTACACCTGATCTATCAACCATGGTTATATTTTTTTGTGGTACACCACTTTTTTTAAATAAATTCGAACAAGCCATTGCTGATGCTCCAGCACCATTGACTACTATTTTTACCTCACCAATTTTTTTTTTATTTATGTCAAGCGCATTAATTAATGCAGCTGTAGTGATAATAGCGGTTCCATGTTGGTCATCGTGAAAAACTGGAATATCTAAAATTTCTTTTAACTTTTCTTCAATTACAAAACAATCTGGAGCAGCAATATCTTCGAGATTTATTCCTCCAAAACTAGGTGCAAAGTTCTTTACACTATTGATTATTTCTTCAGGGTCAGCGGAGTCAATTTCAAGATCAATTGAGTCAATATCTGCAAATCTTTTAAATAATACAGCTTTACCTTCCATAACAGGCTTAGAAGCTAAAGCGCCCAAATTACCCATGCCTAAAATCGCAGAGCCATTACTTATAACTGCAACAAGATTCCCTTTGCTAGTATAGTCAAACGCAGCTTCTGGATTTTCACTTATAGCTTTAACTGGGACTGCTACACCGGGTGAATATGCTAAAGCAAGATCTCTTTTTGTGGTCATATTTTTTGAGGAAGAGATTTCAATTTTACCTGGCTTACCATGACGGTGGTAATCTAAAGCTTCTTTATCTGTATAATGATCAATTTTTGTTTTTTTCATTTAGCTTAATTAGGTGTACAAATGAGGTAAATTTAAGACTAATATGATTTATGAATTTAGTTAAGTCAACAGGGACTTTTGGTTTCTATACTATTATTAGCAGATTACTTGGATATTTAAGAGATGTTTTGATTGCAATTTTTCTTGGAACAAGTTTTTTGGCAGATGCTTTTTTTGTAGCATTTAGAATACCAAACACTTTTAGAAGGCTTTTTGCTGAAGGAACTTTCAACTCAGCTTTTGTACCTAGCTACACCTCAGAATTAGCTAAAAACGAATCTAGGTCAAATAAATTTGCTAATGATGTCTTTAATTTATTATTTTTAGCTTTATTTTTTTTAGTTTTTATAATTGAAATTTTCATGCCAATTTTTGTAGGATTAATAGCACCAGGTTTTGTAGAAGATGCTAAAAAATTTGAATTAGCAACGACATTAACAAGAGTTACTTTCCCCTTTTTAATGTTTGTGAGCTTATCTTCTTTTTTTGGTGCGATTTTAAATTCACATAATAAATTTGCAGCTGCTTCAGCTGCTCCAATTATATTGAATATAGTTTTAATAACTATTTTATTTTTTGGAAGATATTTAGATGATGAATTAATTTATTATCTTTCATACGGAATATCTTTTGCAGGATTATTACAATTAATCTTTTTATATAGATTTGTAAAAAAATATTATGTATTAGATTTTGATTTTAAATTTAAAATTACCAATAAAGTAAATGTTTTTTTTAAAAAACTTTTACCAAGTATTTTCTCTTCTGGAGTAACACAAATAAATATCTTAGTTGGAACAATTATAGCTTCATTCCAGGCAAGTGCTGTATCATACTTGTATTATGCTGATAGAATATACCAAATTAATTTGGCAATAGCCGGAATAGCTATTGGTGTCGTTGTTTTACCTCAGCTCTCAAAACATGTTCATCAAAAAAAAAAGAAAAAAATATTATTAATTCAAAATAAAGCATTAGAGCTAAGTATGTTTTTAAGCATACCTGCTTCTGTAGCATTAATTATAGGATCTGAACAAATTATTTCAGCTTTATTTGGGTATGGTTCTTTTTCAGAAGTCTCAGTATTAAATTCCTCGAAGGCTCTTTATTATTTTGGTTTAGGACTTCCAGCATTTGCTTTGATAAAAGTTTTTTCAACATTTTTTTTTGCAAATCATGATACTAAAACGCCATTTTATATTTCATTAGTTTCAGTTCTATTAAATATTTTAATAAGTGTTTATTTTTTTAAAGATATTGGTTTTATAATTATTCCTATTGCAACAACAATATCTTCGTGGTTTAACTCCTTAACATTATTTATTTTTTTAAAAAATAATGAATTATTTTCATTTAATAAAATCTTTTTTAAAAAATTTATAAAAATAGTTTTTGTATCAATTATGATGGGTTTTTTCTTTGAATACTTGATCTTATCTTTTGAAAACCAATTAAGTTATACCTTTTTTTTTAAGTCAGCTTATTTAATATTATGCGTTTTCTTGGCGATAGTTTTTTATTTAACACTGTCATATTTTATCAAAGCTTTTAATTATGATGATATTAAAATAAAGTACTAGAATATGAAAAAAAAAATTTTCTCAGGTGTTCAACCAACTGGAAATCTTCATTTAGGAAATTATTTGGGAGCTATAAAAAACTTTGTTGATCTCAATAATGATGCCCAGAATGAATGTGTCTTTTGTGTAGTTGATCTTCATGCAATAACTGTCAATCAAAATCCAAAAGAATTAAAATCAAATATCCATGAGACAGTGGCTACATTTGTAGCTTGTGGAATAGATCCTAAAAAAAGTATTATTTTTAATCAGTCACAAGTGAGCGCTCACTCAGAAGCAGCATGGATTTTGAGCTGTGTTGCTAGAATGGGTTGGTTAAATAGGATGACTCAATTCAAGGAAAAAGCTGGTAAAGATAAAGAAAAAGCAAGTATTGGACTTTATGCTTACCCTGTTTTAATGGCAGCTGACATTTTGTTATATGACACAACCCATGTGCCTGTTGGAGATGATCAAAAACAGCATTTGGAGTTATGTCGTGATATTGCACAAAAATTTAATAATGATTATAAATTTGAAAATTTTTTTATAGTTCCTGAACCTCTGATTAAAAAAGAATTTTCAAGAATTATGAGTCTAAAGGACGGTCTTAAAAAGATGAGCAAATCAGAGATATCAGATTTGAGTAGAATTAATTTAACTGATGATAAAGATCAAATAACAAATAAAATCAAAAAAGCAAAAACTGATACTTTGCCCTTACCCTCTACAATTGAAGAATTAGAAAAAAGACCTGAGGCTGAAAATTTAATTGGTATTTACTCAAGTTTGACAAACAAAACTCTTCAAAAATCTATTGATGAATTTGCCGGAAAAAATTTTTCAGAATTTAAAGAAAAATTATCAGATATAGTTGTTAATGAAATCAATCCAATTTCATTGAAGATAAAAGAATTATTAGATGACAAAGATTTTTTAGAAAAAATACTTAAGGACGGATATGAAAAAGCTAATGAAATTGCCTCAAAAAAGATTAAAAAAATTCACGAAATTGTGGGTTTTTAACAAAAACTCTTATTAAGCAGTACCATTTTTACTAATTTTGCTTATATATAAAATATGTTTGTGCAAACTGAAATAACACCAAATCCAAATTCTTTAAAATTTATACCTGGTAAAATTGTATCTCACGGAGGATCTTTTGAAATAACAAAAAAAGATAATGTAAAAAATGAGTTAGTTAGAAATATTCTTTCCATAAATGGTGTGGAGGGAATTTTTTTAAGCAAAGAATTCATATCAGTTAACAAATATGATGAAACATCTTGGGATGAAATTAAACATATAGTAATTTCATTAATAAATGATTTTTATTCTTCAGGTAAAGAATTTGTAATTGAAAAAGATCTTAATGAGGAAACTGAAAATTTTGATGAAATAGAAAAAAAAATAATTCAACTATTAGAGGAAAAAATTAGACCGGCAGTTGCAAGAGATGGAGGAGATATAAAGTTTAAAGAGTTTAAAGATGGTATAGTTAAGGTGCAGCTACAAGGGAGTTGCTCTGGTTGTCCAAGCTCAACTATGACTTTAAAACAGGGTGTGCAAAATCTTCTTTGCCATTATTTGCCAGAAGTTAAGCAGGTTGTAGCAATTTAATTTATGAAAAAAATTTTTAAAGCAAATAAAATTAGCACTTTTAAAATCATAAAAGAAAATAATTTGCAATCTATTCCAAGAATGATTTTAAGTTGTGTGATTATCATATCAGTATTTTACTCTTTACCTATAGTAA
Source organism: uncultured Pelagibacteraceae bacterium (assembly GCA_902515095.1). Taxonomy (GTDB): domain Bacteria; phylum Pseudomonadota; class Alphaproteobacteria; order Pelagibacterales; family Pelagibacteraceae; genus Pelagibacter. The sequence continues at coordinate 131,497 of CABXTC010000003.1, read as the reverse complement.
TTAATTTTACAAACAGTAAAATTGAAAGCTCAGCAGGAATTGAAAATAATTCAAAGGCAATATTAGCCTACACACTAAATAACCAATCTAATAATTCCTCAGGTTACCCAAAACTTAATGAGGAAGATTTGCTAATAGATATTTATAGTTTGAATGATAAAGAAACAGATACCGTAAGGCTTGATGCTTCGACAATTAAGCAATTATTCGAGGAAACTGATTATAAGTTGGATGATGTAAGAAAAAACAAGCTTGTAAAGCCAATTGCTCTAACGTTGTTGCCTGCAGAAATTAAAATGATAGAAAGTGTGAAGAAAAGAAAAGATTTTTTTATTCAAATTGTACTTCCTTTAATATTAGAGGAAAATAAAAAGATAAATCTAGATAGAAAAAGATTATTTAACATAATTAATAAAAGCAATAACTCAAAATTAGAAAAAAATTGGTTAGAAAAAAAATATAAACAATACGGCATACCCTCAAAAGATTTGTCGATACTGAAAAAGAGGATGGATATTGTTCCAGTTTCATTGGCTATAGCACAAGCAGCAAAAGAAACAGGATGGGGAACCTCAAGATTTGCTCAGCAAGGAAATGCATTGTTTGGACAATGGACTTGGTCGGGAGAAGGATTAAAACCAAAAGAAGCAGATAAAAGTGAAGGTCATAAAGTTATGAAATTTAATGTTCTACAAGCATCAGTTAGAGCTTATCAACGAAATATAAATACCCATTCAAGCTATGAAGACTTTAGATCCGCGAGAGCAAAATTAAGAGATTTAGACAAACCTTTAGACAGCATGATTCTCTCCAGCTATTTAGATAAATATGCAGAGACAGGGAATGAATACGTTAAGGTTTTACAAAAAATTATAAAACAAAATAATTTAAAAGATTTTGATGATGCAAAGTTACTGCCATCAAGCATTACTTTAGAAAGTTTAATCTAACTTTTATCTTATAATAAATTGTGTTCCAAACCACCTCCATTTACCATTTTCATTTAAAGAGCAATTAATTCGACCTCTTCTTGGTAGAAAAGGTTCCCTAAATTTTATCGTAAGCTCATTATCGTATAATTTAATATTAGATTTCATCCATTCACCTCCTTCATTTGAATAACAATTGATATTTTTTAAATTTTTTTGTCCCTCAAAAAATTTAACTTTAAACTTTGGAGGATTATTTTCTTTTGTTAATTTTTTTTCCTCTGGTTCTAGAATTTCATATTCAAGAGGGTAATAGTTTATGATTGATTTAAATCTATTAATATCACCATACTTTTCATTAATTGGAAATCTTGGAAGTTCAAATTTATTTTTATTTACATCAATAATTCCAGAATGTTGTCCAAAGGCAATTTTGAAGTTTTGAGATATGTAGTCCCTCATTAATTTAGAGTATTCTCCAAATGGATAAGAAAATAAAGTAGGCACATATCCTAATTGTTTTTTAAAGATTTGATTTGAAGTTTTAATATCATGTAAAAATTGTTCTTGAGATTTATCAATTAAATAATCATGGGAATGCGAATGATGTCCGATAACTCCAAAATCGCTATTATCTATTTCTTTAATTTGTTCCCAGGTCATGTATCCCTTATTTCCAACAGGTTCAGTTGAAACAAATAAAACAAAGGGAATTCTCTTCTCTTTTAAATATGGCCAGGCATTGAGATAAAAAGATTGAAATGCATCATCAATAGTAAGAAGAATTTTTTTCTCCTTTTTTGGGATATCAAACTCACTCTCAAATTTCCTTGGATGATAAAAACTCAAATTTGCATCAAGTATAAGATTCACATGATTCTTGAAAACATCCATTGAGATATTCGTTGAAGGATATTTAAATTCATTAAAACGATGGTACATAATTGATAATACGCCCTCATCATTTTTAAAATATTTGATATTATTTTCTTGTGCGTTTGAGTTGAATATAAATATAATTGATAAAATGACTAAATTAATAATTGATGCAGCAAAAGATAATATTTTTTTAATGATCATCAGTAATAACACTATTTATAGTGTCACTCATGAAAATAGTAAAACTAATTATGAAAAACTTATTATTTTAGTAAATGATTTATTGAAAAAAAAAAATATTAAATTCAATGATATTAAATTAATATATATAAATAGAGGCCCCGGTAGTTTTGCTGGAATCAGAAATTCTCTATCAATTGTTAAAGCTATTCACATAACAAAAAAAATAGATTATTATTGTTTCAGTTTTGATGATTTTAAGGGAGAAGTTGATATAAAATATGAAAATATACCAAATCTTTGTGATAAATTTGAGATAAAAAAAAATTTGATTAATCCTATTTATTTAAGTTAAAATTAATTATGACAGATAAATTAGAACAAAAATTTCAAAAAAAAGGTCTTAAATTAACAGATCAAAGAAGAACTATTGCTAGAGTTATTTTAGAATCAAAAGAAGCTTATGGTGAGTCAGATCATCCAGATGTTGATGAATTATATAACAGAGTTTCAAAAATTGATCCTAAAATTAGTATTGCTACAGTTTATAGAACTGTAAAGCTTTTTGAGGAAGCTGGAATTTTGACTAAGCATGATTTTAAAACTGGTAAAGCAAGGTATGAATTAAATGATGATCATAATCACTTAATTGATATTAAGACAGGGGAAATTATAGAATTTGTTGATGAAGAAATTAATCAACTTCAAAAAAAAATTGCAGAAAAATATGGTTATAATCTAGTTGACCACAGACTAGAACTTTACGGAGTTAAAAAAAAATCCCAGTAATGAACCAAAAAATTTTTATAAAGACTTTTGGTTGTCAAATGAACGAATATGACTCTAATCGAATATATGACATAGTTAAGAAAATTGGTTTTTTAAAAACTGATAGATACGAAGAGGCGAATTGCTATCTTTTAAATACTTGTCATATTAGAGATAAAGCAAAAGAAAAAGTTTATCACGAAATAGGAAGAGTCAAAAAAATATTTAGATCTAAAAAGAAACCCCTGGTAATAATCGCAGGGTGTGTTGCTCAGGCAGAAAACCAAGAAATGCTTAAAAGAGAACCTTATATTGACTTGGTTATCGGTCCTCAATCATATCATAAAATTAATAATACAATCTTAAATTATATAAAGATAAAAAACAAAATAGAAGAAACAGAATTTGATGCAGTTTCAAAATTTGATTATCTTAGTAGAATTAAAAATCGATCTAGTAAAGCTACATCATTTTTAACAATTCAAGAAGGATGTGACAAGTTTTGTCATTTTTGCGTAGTACCTTATACGAGGGGACCAGAATACTCTCGTCCATTTAATCAAATTCTAGATGAAGCAACACATTTAGTTGATAGTGGCGCTAAAGAAATAATTTTATTGGGCCAAAATGTAAATGCTTACAATTACAAAAAATATAAATTATCAAATTTGATTTTAGAAATCGAAAAATTACCAAATTTGAAGAGAATTAGATACACAACATCTCATCCAAACGATATGTCTGCAGACCTAATTGAAGTTTACAGATGTTCAAAAAAGCTAATGCCATTGATACATTTGCCAGTTCAAAGTGGATCCAATAAGATATTAAAATTAATGAATAGAAAACATAATATCAACGAATATTTAAGAACATTTGATAAGTTAAAACAAACTAATCCTCATATAGAATTTTCAAGCGATTTTATAATAGGTTATCCCGGTGAGGATGAACAGGATTTTAAAGATACAATTAATTTGATAAAAAAAGTTAATTTTATCAACTCATATTCGTTTATTTTTAGTCCAAGACCTGGAACAGCTGCAGAAAATTTAGCATTAATTGATAAAAAAATTTCTATGAAAAGATTAGAGAAAATTCAAAGCCTATTATATGAAAATCAAATCAGAGCTAATAAATCAATTGAAAATCAAACTATAGACGTATTAGTTGAAAACTTAACCGAGGATAAAACCAGAGCTTTTGGCAGATCTGAATATATGACACCAGTAATTTTTGATGGTAAAGAGGAAAATATAGGAAAAATTGTGCAGGTGAAAATTAAAAAAAGTAATAGAAATACTTTATTTGGTGAACTAATAAATGTCTCAAATAAAAAGGTTGCGTAAAATTTGAGCAGTATAACAAAAAAAAATATAGACCAGGCTTTAAAATTTGTTTACTCAGATAATAATTCTTTAAGTGTTATATTTCATGATAATGAGTTGTTAATGGGTGTTGTTGGAGAATTTAACAAAAACCTACAAGAATTAGAAAAAATTACAAAATCTAACTTATATTCTAGAGGAAATTCTATCCTCATTAAATCAAACCCTCAAACAAATGAAAAAGTAAAAAATGCAATTCAATTTTTAGCTAATCAATTTATAAATAATGGAAGTATAGAAAGTAAAGATATACACTCATCAATTGATAATTTTATGATAAATGAAAAAGTAAAAAATAATAACATTACAGATATAATCAAAACACCAAAAAAATCTATTATCCCAAGATCAGAAAAACAAAAAAATTATGTCAGAGCCCTAAGAGAAAGTGATATAATTATTTCAGCTGGACCAGCAGGAACAGGGAAAACTTTTTTAGCAGTAGCGGTGGGTTTGACCATGTTACTAGAAAAAAAAATTGAAAGAATAATATTATCGAGGCCGGCAGTTGAGGCCGGCGAGCGTTTAGGTTTTTTACCGGGAGATATGAAGGAAAAAGTTGACCCGTATCTAAGACCTTTATATGATTCATTGTACGATCTTTTTGACTTTGAAAAAATACAGAGAATGATTGAAATTGGGGATATTGAGATCGCTCCATTAGCATTCATGAGAGGTCGAACATTGAAGAACTCTTTTGCCATCTTAGATGAGGCACAAAATGCTACTGATACTCAAATCAAAATGTTCCTAACCCGTATTGGTGAAAATTCAAAAATTGTTGTAAATGGTGATCCAACTCAAATAGATTTAGCTAATAAAAACATGTCTGGTTTAGTCAGATCAAAAGAATTATTAGGTCATTTAAAGGAAATATCTATAGTTGATTTTGACCATTCTGATGTTGTAAGACATCCACTAGTTTCAAAAATAGTAAAAGCATACACAAACAATGATAAGAGTTAATGTCTTCTCCGAAGAGAAGGCTTGGTCAAAAAGGCTCAAAAATAAAAATATTTTCTTTAAAAAAATATGCAAAGCTTTTCCAAAAAAATATAAGTTTTTAAACAAAAAAGTCTCTTTCAATTTACTGCTTTCTAATAATAAAAACATTAAAAAACTAAATAAAAATTTTAGAAATAGAAATAAGTCTACCGATATTCTTTCTTTTCCATCTGAGAAAAAAATTAAAATTTCAAAAAATACATTTTTAGGGGATATTATAATTAGTTATAATTATGTAAACAAACCTTCTTCGCAAGATTCAAGATTATTTCAAAAAAAAGCTACGAAAATATTTATTCATGGTTTTTTACATCTATTGGGCTTTGATCATATAAAAAATAATGATTACTCCAAAATGATAAAAGAGGAAGATCTTTTGTATAAATTAGTGAAATTAAAAATAGACTAAGTTGAAAAAAAAATTTTATATTGAATCTATGCTCTTAATTTTATTAGGAGCCCTCACATCTTTGAGTTTGCCTCCTTTTAATTATGTTATAATTAATTTTTTTACATTAAGTTTATTTTATATTTTTTTAGTAAAAAAATTAAAAACTAATGAAAATAAGAAAATATTCTTTCTTTATGGTTGGTTATTTGGATTGGGTTATTTTGTAAGCAATTTATACTGGATTTCTATATCACTTACTTTTGATGACAACTTTAAGTTTCTAATACCAGTAACAATAATTCTTATACCAGGACTTTTAAGTTTATTTTACTCATTGGCCACGTATTTTTTTGCAATTTTAAAACCAAAAAATAATTTGAGTTCTTTTTTCTCTTTCTCTGTTATTTTTGCAATAATAGAATTCTTAAGAGGATCAATATTATCAGGATTCCCTTGGAATTTGATTGTATACAGTTTTTCCAATCATCTTGAAATTTTAAATATTATATCAATTATCGGAACATACAGTTTTAATCTTTTCTGTATCTCACTTTTTACAAGTCCGGCTCTATTAATTCTGAAAAAGGGCAAAAAAGAATTCGGAGTTTTGATTACCTTTTTTATAATTATGGTCTCTTTTTATTTTTTTGGAACTCAAAATTTTAAAAAATTTAACGAAAAAAAAATAATTAAACATGATTTTAAGATAAGAATTGTTAATTCAAATATAAGTATAAGTAGATTTTATAATGATATTGATCCAGTTTCTGGTATTGAAGAATTAATCAACATAAGTTCTCCTCCACAAGATGAAAAAGTAATTTTTATTTGGCCAGAGAGTATATTCCCAGGTGTTTCACAAAAAGAGTTGATAGAATATAAACAACTATTCGAGAATAAATTTAACGAAAATCATTTATTAGTTGTTGGTATTAATAGTAAACTAAATGTAAATCAGGCTACAAGATATTATAATTCATTTTCAATTTACGATCATAACTTAAATCTTATAAACTCTTATAACAAAATTAATTTAGTTCCTTTTGGTGAGTTTTTACCACTTGAGAAAATTCTCAAAAAACTTGGTCTTAAAACAATTACTAATAATTATCAATCTTACTCAAAAGGTAAAAAAAGAGAAATTATAGAGATCAATCAAGGAGATTTCTCACTAAAAGTGTTGCCGCTTATTTGTTATGAGATAATTTATTCAGGTAAAATTTTTAAAGATAGTAATTTCAATTTTATTATTAATATTTCTGAGGATGGTTGGTTTGGTCAATCGATAGGTCCTCATCAACACTTTATTCACAGTATATACAGGGCTATAGAAAGTGGAAAATATGTTTTAAGGTCTTCTAATAATGGAATATCTGCAATTGTAAATCCTTTAGGAATAGTTGAAAAAAAGATTAGTATCAATCAATCTGGCTATGTTGACTTTACTGAGTCAAAAAAAATTAAATCAACACTGTTTTCACAATATGGAAATAAAATTTTTATATTAATAATTTTATTGTATATTTTCTTAATTTTTTCATTTAATAGAATTAAAAATGAGTAATTTAAAAAACTTTCTTTTCACCAGTGAATCAGTTTCTGAGGGCCATCCAGATAAAGTTTCTGATAGAATCTCTGATATGGTTGTCGACAGTTATATTTCTGGAGATCCATATTCAAGAGTAGCTTGTGAAACTTTAACAACAACAAATAAAGTTGTTTTAGCGGGCGAGGTAAGAGGACCGGAAATAAAAAAAGATGAGTTAATTGAAAAAGTAAGAAGTTGCATAAAAGATATTGGATATGACCAGGAGGGTTTTACTTGGAAAGAAGCTACAAAAATTGAGAGTCATTTACACTCTCAATCCGCAGATATTGCAATGGGTGTAGACTCATCTGGCAACAAAGATGAAGGAGCTGGAGATCAGGGTATTATGTTTGGTTATGCATGCAATGAAACAGAGGTGTTAATGCCAGCACCAATTCACTACTCTCATAAAATTTTAAGATTAATGGCTGAAGATAGAAAAGCAGGAAAATTAAAAAATATTGAACCAGATTCAAAGAGTCAAGTGACGTTTGAGTATATTAATGGAAAACCTTCAAAAGTTAAATCAGTAGTTATATCTTCACAACATTCAGCTGATGTAAATCAAACTCAAGTAAAAGATTTATTAAGGCCTTATATGCTAAAGTCTATTCCAGAGAATTTTCTAAAAGATTTTAATGAGGACGAATTTTATGTAAATCCCACAGGTAATTTTGTTATTGGCGGTCCAGATGGAGATTGTGGTCTAACTGGGAGAAAGATTATAGTTGATACTTATGGTGGGGCTGCTCCACATGGTGGAGGAGCTTTTTCAGGCAAAGATCCAACCAAAGTTGATAGATCAGCAGCGTATGCAGCAAGATATATTGCTAAAAATATTGTTGGTTCAAAAATTGCAGATAAATGTTTAATTCAGTTAGCATATGCAATTGGTGTCTCAAAACCATTATCTATTTACGTAGATTTATTTGATGAAGATTTAGAAAAAAATAAATTTGTTGTTGAAAAAATTAATAAAAATTTTGACCTTAGTCCTAGGGGAATAAGGGAGATGTTAAATTTAAATAAACCAATTTATGAAAAAACCGCAGCCTATGGACATTTCGGAAGATTACCTGAGGATAATGGTTCATTTTCGTGGGAAAAAACTGATAAAACAGCTATTTTTTCTAAATAGTTTGAGTTGAATTAAAAAAAAACTTTATTATATTGCAGTTACATTATTGAACTTACAAAAATGGGCATATGCCCATTTTTTTTTGGAGCTGACTAAAAAATGTTAAATAAAAGAGCAGATAAACTTGAATTATTACGAATTGCAGAAGCGGTTGCTTTAGAGAAGTCTATTGATAAAGAACTTATTATTAATTCAATGGAAACAGGTATTGCAAAAGCAGCAAAATCTAAATTTGGACAAGATAACGAAATTAAAGTTTCAATAAATCGAGATAATGGAGATATACAAATTTTTAGAAAGTTGGTAGTTGCAGAAAATCCAGAAAATTCAAATACTGAAATTAAATTAGAAGATGCAATTAATTTAAACGAAACAAACAAAGAAAAAAATATTGGAGATGAGGTCTTACAACCTCTTCCAACCTTTGATTTTGGAAGAATAGCTGCCCAAATAGCAAAACAAGTTATAAATTCAAGCGTTAGAGAGGCAGAACGAGACAAACAATTTAATGATTATATTGATAAAAAAGATACCATCTTAAGTGGAATTGTAAAAAGATTAGAATTTGGAAATGTAATTGTAGATTTAGGAAGAACAGAAGCAATCATCCAAAAAAATGAGCTAATACCTAGGGAAATCATTAAGGCTGGAGATAGAATTAAAGCTTATTGTTTTGATGTAAGACGGGAACAAAGAGGTCAACAAATTTTTCTATCTAGAGCTCATCCAAAATTTATGGAAAAACTTTTTATTCAAGAAGTTCCAGAGATATATGATGGATTGATTGAAATTAAATCATCTTCAAGAGATCCTGGAAGTAGAGCGAAAATTTGTGTCAAAGCAGTTGAAGCCTCTCTTGATCCAGTAGGTGCATGCGTAGGTATGAGGGGTTCGAGAGTCCAAGCTGTTGTAAATGAACTTCAGGGAGAAAAAATTGATATTGTAAATTGGTCTGAGGATCCAGCTGTGTTGGTATCAAATTCACTTTCACCAGCTGATGTATTAAGAGTAAATGTCGATACGGAAAGAAAAAAGTTAGACGTAATATTGACTGATGAAAATTTAAGTAAGGCGATTGGAAGAAGAGGTCAAAATGTGAGATTAGCAACAAAACTCTTAAATTATGAAATAAATATTATGACCGACAAAGAAGACTCTGAAAAAAGACAACTAGAATTTAGAGAGAAAACAGAAAATTTTGTTAAAAATTTAGAATTAGATGAAACATTAGGTCAGCTATTAGTTGCAGAGGGATTTTCAACAATTGATGATATTAAAGATAGTTCTGTTGAAAATTTACTAAAAATTGAGGGTATTGAAGAAGATACTGCAAAAGCACTTATTGAAAGAGCAAAAGAGTTCCATGAGAAAGATCAGGAAGATATTTCAAAAAGAATAAAAGAACTTGGACTCGATGAGGCTTTAATAAATTTAAAAGGGTTAACTCCAGGAATGTTAGTAACATTGGGTGAGCAAAAAATCTTAAAGCTAGGGGATTTTGCTGATCTAGCATCTGATGAGCTGACCGGAGGCTATGATGTTATCAAAGGCTCTAAAGTTAAAATAGAAGGTTATCTAGAAGATTTCGCTTTAACGAGAGAAGAAGCAGATGCTCTTATAATGTCTGCAAGAAGTATTATTTATAAAGATTGAGAGATGAGTTATGGAAAACAAAAAAATAAAATTAACAATTTCTGGCAAGCCAAAAAAATTAGAAAAGAAATTCGAGACACCAAGCCCTTATAAAGGTAAATCAGTCTTATCAGGCAAACCCCAAAATAAGTTTGTAAAAAAAGGAACTTCATTTAGACCAAATAAGCCAACTTTACCAACAAAAAAACAAGGAGTAGTTGGTGATTTTGAGAAAAGAAAACTTGCAGAACAAAGAGCCACAAGAAGGCTAAAAGATGAAGGAAGTTTAAAGGATAAAAAAATTAAATTAGGAACTAAAAAAAGAGAAGTAAAGTTAACAGTATCAAGAGCTTTAAGTGATGAGATTGAGGCACGAGAGAGAAGTTTGGCATCAGTTAAAAGAGCGAGGGAAAAAGAAAATAAAAATCAAAATAAAGAGCTTCGCAAAGATGACTTAAAACCAATTAAAAGAGACATAAATATACCAGAAGCTATTACTGTAAGAGAGTTAGCAAATAGAATGGCAGAGCAATCCAGCAACGTAATAAAGTATCTTTTTGGTATGGGTGTTACAGTTACAATCAACCAAACTTTGGCAGCAGACACGGCAGAATTTTTAGTAAAAGAATTTGGCCATAATCCAATTAGAGAGGAAAAAGCAGAGGAAATAATTCAGAAAATAAAAGCCTCAAGAACTGAAAATTTAAAGAATAGACCTCCAATAGTTACGGTTATGGGGCATGTAGATCATGGTAAGACTTCATTATTGGATGTTTTAAGAAGTGCCAATGTTGTTTCGGGAGAGTTTGGTGGAATAACCCAGCATGTTGGAGCATATCAGATTGAAAGCCAAGGTAGTAAGTTAACATTTATAGATACACCTGGCCATGCTGCCTTCACCGAAATGAGAGCAAGAGGGTCAAAATTAACAGATGTTGTTGTATTAGTGGTTGCAGCAGATGACGGCGTAAAACCGCAAACAGTAGAATCAATTAAGCATGCTAGAGCTGCAAATGTACCAATTGTAGTTGCAATTAATAAATGTGATTTACCTGAGGCAGACCCACAGAAAATTAAAAACCAATTATTAGAACATGAACTAATAGCTGAAGATTTATCCGGAGAAACATTAATGGTAGAAATTTCAACAAAAACAAAAAAGAATTTAGATAAATTAGTTGAGTCGATAATTCTACAAGCAGAAATTTTGGATCTAAAAACAGATTATGAATCAAAAGCTACCGGCATTGTTCTTGAATCAAAAATTGATTCTGGAAAGGGTCCGGTTGTAAATATAGTAGTAACTACAGGAACACTTAAAAAAGGTGATTTCTTTGTCAGCGGTTTAAAATGGGGAAAAATTAGAGCTATCGTAAATGACAAAGGTATAAATATAAATGAAGCTTTTCCATCTACACCTGTAGAAATTTTAGGAATTAATGGTGCATCTAAAGCAGGAGATGATTTTATAGTATTTGAAAGTGAGAAAGAAGTAAAATCATTGAGTGAAAGTAGAGCTCAGGAAAAAAAAGAAAATAAAAATCCGCTTACTTTTGCAACCCAAGAGTCAGCATTTACCAATAATTTATCCAAAGAGTTGAATATGATAATTAAATCGGATGTGCATGGCTCATCTGAAGCGATCAAAAATGCAATCAGTCAAATTAAACATGAAGAAGTTAAAGCTAAAATAATTCTAGCTGATATTGGAATGGTGACAGAAACAGATGTCACCTTGGCTAAAGCTTCAAATGCGGTATTAATAGCATTTAATGTAAAGCCTAGCAAAGAAGCAAAAAAACTTGCTGAAAACGAGAATATAAAAATTTCTTCATACAATATTATTTATGAGGTTTTAGATTATATAAAAAAAAGAATGTCAGGGTTATTAACGCCAGATGTTGAAGAAAAAGTTATAGGATCGGCGCAAATTTTAGAAATTTTTAAAGTATCTGGTGCTGGCAAAGTTGCTGGTTCAAAAATAACTGATGGTGAAATAAATAACACTTCAGATGTTCGCATTATTAGAGATGGAACGATTATCTATACAGGTAAAGTTTCGACAATATTTAGAGAAAAAAACCAAGTAAAACAGGTTAATACTGGACAAGAATGTGGAATAACGGTTAAGGATTATATGGATTTTCAAAAAAACGACATTATAGAAGCATTTAGTGTTACATCTACAGAGAGGTCAATTTAATGGCAGATAAAATTGGAAAACCATTGTCTCAAAGACAATTAAGAGTTGGTGAAATGATCAAACAATCTTTAAGCATGATTTTTTTACGAAATGAGGCTAAGGTGCCGAATTTAGAGACAAATACTATAACAGTTACTGAGGTGAGGATGAGTCCAGATTTAAAAATTGCAAAAGCATATGTTCTTCCACTTGGAGGAAAAGATGCAGAAGAAACAATTTATGTTTTAAAAGAATACTCATTCTTAATAAGAAAAATTTTATCACAAAAAGTGGTTATGAAATTTTTACCAAAATTACTTTTTAGAAAAGACGAGTCTTTTGAGTATGCAGAAAAAATAGAAAATTTAATTAAACAAACAAATAAATAGAAAGAAATGTATGAATAAAAAATCACAAGAACTGGCAATGCATGATAAAGACAGAGGATCCTCTGAAATTCAAATTGCTTTGTTAACTGAAAAAATTGAGAACCTCTCAACACATATTAAACAATTCAAAAAAGACAAGCATTCATCTGTTGGATTATTGAGAGCAGTCAATAGAAGAAAAAAATTGTTAGAATACTTAAAAAAAAATAAAATTGATTCTTACAAAAATGTACTGTCAAAATTGAATTTAAGAAAATAGAAGTCAAGTTAGATAGAACGAAATGGAACGAAACGAACGAAACGAAATGGAAATGAAATGTTTAAAGTATATAAAAAGGAAATTGAAGTAGCAGGAAAGAAAATAAGCTTAGAAACAGGCAAAGTGGCAAGACAGGCAGACGGAGCAATAATAGCAACATCTGGTGAGACAGTTATTTTAGCAACAGTAGTAGGAGCAAAGAAAATAAATCCAGACATGGATTATTTCCCATTATCTGTAAACTACCAAGAAAAATATTACGCAGGTGGAAAAATACCTGGTGGATATTTTAAAAGGGAAGCAAGACCAACTGAAAGCGAAACATTAATCTCAAGATTAATTGATAGACCAATCAGACCTCTTTTTCCTGACGAATTTAAAAATGAAGTACAATTATTACCAACTGTAATTTCATATGATAAAGAAAACCAACCAGACATTTTAGCAATTATCGCTTCTTCAGCGGCATTAGCAATTTCGGGAATGCCTTTTATGGGGCCTGTAGGTGCATCTAGAGTAGGTTTTGTTGATGGAAAGTACATTCTAAACCCGTCAAAAGCCGAGCTAGAGAATTCAAGTTTAGATTTAGTTGTAGCAGGTACAAAAGATGCTGTCTTAATGGTTGAGTCTGAAGCAAATGGTTTAACCGAAGAGGAAATGTTAAATGCAGTTAAGTTTGGACACGAGGGCTTTGTCCCAGTAATCGAGATGATCGAGGACCTTGCTAAAGAGTGTAGAAAACCGGAATGGATTGTTGAGAAAAAAGATTTGTCTGAGGTAAAGAAAAAACTTGAAGCAACTTTTACAAATGACCTTAAAAAAGCTTTTGCAACAAAAGATAAACAAGATAGATCAAATCAAATTTCAGAAATTACAGATAAAGCTAAAAAACTTTATGAAGAAAACGAAAACTACACAGATCTTGATGTAAACAGCCAACTAAAAAGTTTAGAAAAATCTATTGTAAGAACTGATATTCTTAAAAATAAAAATAGAATTGACGGTAGAGGTTTATCAGATGTACGGGCTATTTCATGTGAAGTTGGGGTTTTACCAAGAACCCATGGCTCTGCATTATTCACTAGAGGTGAAACTCAAGCAATTGTTGTTACCACTTTAGGTACATCAGATGATGAACAACGATTAGAAAGTTTAGACGGACAGCATAGAGAAAGATTTATGCTTCACTATAATTTCCCCCCTTTTTCAGTTGGTGAGACCGGAAGAATAGGAACTGGGAGACGTGAAATTGGACATGGAAAATTAGCATGGAGAGCAATTAATTCTTCATTACCTACAAAAGAAGCATTTCCATATACCTTTAGAATTGTATCTGAGATTACTGAGTCTAACGGCTCTTCATCAATGGCTACTGTTTGTGGAGCTTCTTTAGCATTGATGGATGCAGGTGTTCCAATTAAAGAACCTGTAGCGGGTATTGCAATGGGTTTAATTAAAGAAGGTGATGATTTTAGTGTTCTGTCAGATATCTTAGGTGATGAAGATCATCTAGGTGATATGGACTTTAAGGTTGCTGGTACTAAAGATGGAATCACTTCACTTCAAATGGATATCAAAATTACTGGTATTACATTTGAAATCATGGAGCAGGCTTTAAACCAAGCTAAAGATGGGAGGATTCATATTTTAGGTGAAATGAACAAAGCTTTAAGTGAGTCGAGAGCCGATGTTGGACAACACACTCCAAAAATGGAACAGATTACAGTTGATAAAAAAGATATTGCTGCTGTAATTGGAAAAGGTGGCGCAACAATAAGAGAGATTGTCGAAAAATCGGGTGCTAAACTTGATGTGAATGACGAAGGTGTGGTAACTGTTGCTGCTCCAGATGAAGAGTCTAGAAATATCGCTATGCAAATGATTAAAGACATTACTGCAAAAGCTGAATTGAATAAAATTTATTCGGGAAAAGTAATGAAAATTATGGAATTTGGTGCATTTGTAAATTTCTTAGGGAAACAAGATGGACTAGTTCATATTTCAGAACTAGCAGACAAAAGAGTCGCAAAGGTCACAGACGTTGTCAAAGAAGGTGATGAAGTAAAAGTTAAAGTAATCGGTTTTGATAGAGGTAAAGTTAAACTCTCTATGAAACAAGCTGCGGAATAATCAAATTCAGAGGGGTGGTAGTTTCGAGTCCTGACACTTCATTAAGTAATATTCTTAGGATCTGGCATCCCAACCTTGTTATATCCAGCATCTACGTAGTGAATTTCACCAGTAACACCGTTTGCAAGGTCGCTTAGTAGATATAATGCTGAATTTCCTACATCATTAATATCTACATTTCTTTTTAAGAAAGAATGGTCTTCATTCCATTTATATAGGAATTTTGCATCTCCAATAGCAGAAGCTGCTAATGTTTTAATAGGTCCAGCACTTATTGCGTTTACTCTCATACCTTTAGAACCCAAATCTCTTGCAAGGTATTTAACACTTGCCTCTAATGCAGATTTACAAACACCCATTACGTTATAATTTGGTATAGCTTTAGTAGACTCGTAAGTTAGAGTTAATAAACTTCCACCTTCTTTCATTACTTTAGAAGCTTCTTTTGCAACTTCTGTAAATGAAAAACATGAAATTAACATACTTCTTAAAAAATTTTCTCGAGTAGTATTTAAGTATTCACCTGATAATTCTGATTTATCTGAAAATGCTACAGCGTGCACTACAAAATCTATTTCTCCCCACTGAGATTTAATGTCTTCAAATAACTTTATTACCTCATCCTTTTTTTCAACATCACAACTAAATGTGACTTTTGAATTTAATTTCTCTGCTAAAGGGATTACTCTTTTTTTGAGAGCATCACCTAAATATGTAAATGCTAACTCAGCACCCGCCTCTGCAAGTTTTTGTGAAATACCCCAAGCAATTGATCTTTCATTGGCAACACCCATGATTATTCCTTTTTTACCTTTCATCAAACTCATAATTAAACCTTTTCAAAAATTAAAGCAGCATTGGTTCCGCCAAAACCAAAACTATTAGACATAACTGTATTTAAAGTTACTCCAGTTTCAGTTTTTGCAATTATGGGGAATTTTTTAGCTTCTTCATCCATCTCACTAATATTCGCAGAGCCTGCTATAAAATTATTTTTCATCATAATTAAACAATATATTGCTTCATGAACTGATGCTGCTCCTAAAGGATGGCCTGATAATGATTTTGTTGAACTTATTTTTGGAATGTTGTTTCCAAAAGTATCTTTAACAGCATTCAATTCTGTAATATCTCCAACTGGAGTAGAAGTTCCGTGAGTATTAATGTAATCAATTTTATTTTTGGTTGTTGCCATTGCCATTTGCATACATCTCACTGCTCCTTCCCCTGATGGTGCTACCATATCATACCCATCCGAAGTTGCTCCATAACCCGTTAATTCTGCGTATATTTTAGCTCCTCTTGCTTTAGCATGCTCATATTCTTCAAGAACTAATACTCCACCACCACCAGCAATTACAAATCCATCTCTAGTTTTATCGTAAGCCCTCGATGCTGTCCCAGGTGTATCATTATATTTTGACGACAATGCTGTCATGGCATCAAACATTGCAGTCATCGCCCAGTGAATTTCTTCACTACCACCTGCAAAAACAATATCTTGTTTACCCATTTGAATTAATTCCATAGAATTTCCAATACAATGTCCACTAGTTGCACAAGCTGAGCTCATTGTATAATTGGTCCCTTTTATTTTAAAAGGTACAGCAAGTGTAGCAGAAGCTGTACTTGCCATTGTTCTAGGAACAATAAAAGGTCCCATTAATTTTGGTGTTTTAGCTCTAGTTTTGTCTGCAGCTAAAATTACATTTTCGATTGAAGGTCCACCTGAGCCCATGACTATTCCAGTTTTAAAATTACTAACTTCACTTTCTTCTAATCCAGAATCTTCAATCGCCTCTTTCATTGCTATATAGTTGTAAGCAGAACCTGAACCCATGAACCTAATTGTTTTTCTGTCAATATGATCTTCAAGCTTTATATTTGGTTTACCATGTACATGGCTTTTTAGATTATGTTCTTTATATTCTTCACTAAATGATATCCCAGACTTAGAATTTAACAGAGATTGATGAACTTCATCTTGATTATTACCCAAACAAGATACTACTCCTAAACCTGTAATTACAACTCTTCTCATTATTTAAACAACCCCACCTTTAAACTATCTGCTGAATATATTTTTTTATTATCTGCCAAAACCACTCCATTAGCCAAACCTACAGTTGTACCACCAGGAGACATAATTTTTTTCATATCTATCTCATATCTTACATTTTTTACACTTTGTAAAACTTCGCC
This sequence comes from uncultured Pelagibacteraceae bacterium, assembly GCA_902515095.1. Lineage (GTDB taxonomy): Bacteria > Pseudomonadota > Alphaproteobacteria > Pelagibacterales > Pelagibacteraceae > Pelagibacter. Next base: position 114,437 of record CABXTC010000003.1, on the reverse strand, counting down.
AGTAAATTTTACAGTCCCAACTCCTAAGGCTCTTCCTTTTCCTGGATTTCCAATCCAGCCTAAATAAAATCCTACTAATTGCCACATAGCATCAAGACCAAGGCAACCAGGCATGACGGGGTCCTCTTTAAAATGACAATCAAAAAACCAAAGGTTTTTTTTTATATCTAATTCAGCTTTTAATGAGCCTTTTTTAAAAGCACCCTTATCATCAGTAATTTCTGTAATTCTATCAAACATGAGCATAGGGGGAAGAGGTAATTTAGCATTACCTGGACCAAACAGCTTTCCCTCACCACAATTAATTAATTCATCATATGAGTAAGAGTTTTTTTTCATAAACTTGAGTACTCTTATTTACTTGATTTTGTGATTATATAATATAATTATAATACTAGTTTAGAATAATTATAACTAACAATATGATTAAATAGTGAAATATATTGAAAAATTGAGAAATTCAGGACTCCGACCCACCAAACAAAGACTTCAAATATGCGAAGTTTTGTTTGATAGAGACAAAACATTTCATTTCACAATAAACGAATTAGAGAGAAAAATTAAAAAACAAACAGATAGCAAAATATCATTAGCTACAGTTTATAATACAGTTCATGCTTTTGAAAAAAAAGGATATCTAAAACAAATTCCAATTAATTCTAGTGAAACGTATTTTGATACAAACGTTACTGACCATCATCATTTTTATGATTTAAAAGAGGAAAAGTTGATTGATTTAGAGAATTCAGATGTAGGACCAATAAATATTTTAAAAAAAATTAACGGAAAAAAGATAAAATCAGTTGAAGTTCTAGTAAAGCTAGAAGACTGATCTGATAATTAATTTAGCGTCATTTTTAACCAATTGACACTTTTTTAGAATCATTATAAACTACCAATAACTTAAAAATTACACATGGGGATATAAATGAGCACTGAAAATTTTAAAAATAAATCTTTTAAAGCCAATCAATTAAGTAAATGTCCTTTTACAGGAGCCGGAACACCTGCTAAATTTTCTGCAGGAAGAGGTCAATCAGTAAGAGATTTTTGGCCAAACAGTTTAAATCTTAAAATACTTAGTCAGCATTCTAATTTATCAAACCCGATGGACAAGAAATTTAACTATTCTAAAGAATTTAAAAAACTTAACTACCAGGGTCTCAAAAAAGATTTAAAAAAATTAATGACAGACTCTCAAGAATGGTGGCCAGCTGATTATGGTCATTACGGACCCCTGTTTATAAGGTTGGCTTGGCACGCAGCAGGTACTTACAGAACTGGTGATGGAAGAGGTGGAGCTGGAACAGGAAATCAAAGATTTGCACCACTTAATTCTTGGCCAGATAACGTCAATTTAGATAAAGCAAGATTACTCCTTTGGCCAATTAAAAAAAAATATGGAAATAAAATTTCTTGGGCTGATTTATTTATCCTAGTAGGAAACGTTGCTTTAGACTCAATGGGATTTAAAACATTTGGTTTTGGTGCTGGAAGAACAGACATTTGGGAACCAGAAGATGATATTTATTGGGGATCAGAAAAAGAAATGCTAGGTGTAGAGAGATACACTGAGAAAAGAGATTTGGAACAACCACTTGGTGCTTCACATATGGGTTTGATATATGTAAATCCACAAGGTCCTGATGCTAATCCAGACCCAAAACTTGCAGCACATGATATTAGAGAAACATTTGGTAGAATGGCGATGAATGACTATGAAACAGCAGCACTAGTTGCTGGGGGACATACGTTTGGAAAATCACACGGTGCAGCACCTGAGTCTCACAAGGGCCCTGACCCTGAAGCTTCGAGAATCCAAGATCAATCAACTGGTTGGAATAGTGGATATAAATCTGGAAAAGGTATTGATACAATCAGTAGCGGTATAGAAGGTGCATGGACACAAAATCCGATTCAATGGGACATGGGTTATTTAGATTGTCTTTATGATCACGAATGGGAGCTTACGAAAAGTCCTGCTGGTGCTCATCAGTGGACACCAAAAAAAAATGGACAAAAGATAAAAATGGTTCCCGATGCACATGATAAAAATGTACTTCACCCTCCAATGATGCAAACAACAGATATTTCAATGAAAGTTGATCCAAGTTATGGGCCTATAACTAAACATTTTCATGAAAATCCAAAAGAGTTTCATGATGCATTTGCTAGGGCTTGGTTTAAACTAACTCACAGGGATATGGGACCAAAAGTTTGTTATCTTGGCAGTGATGTTCCAAAAGAACAATTAATTTGGCAAGATCCAATTGATAAACCAAAATATAAATTGAAATCAAAAGATATTAACGATTTAAAATCAAAAATATTAAAATCCAAATTGTCAGTTTCTGACTTAGTTTCTACTGCTTGGGCTTCAGCTTCAACTTTTAGAGGTTCTGATAAAAGAGGTGGTGCCAATGGTGCGAGAATAATGCTAGAACCCCAAAAAAATTGGAAAGTTAACAATCCCTCAAAACTCTCAAAAGTTATCTCAGTTTTGAGACAAATTAAGGAACAATTTGATAATAAAAAGAAAACAGTCTCAATGGCTGACTTGATTGTTTTAGCTGGAGGAGTAGGAGTTGAAATGGCTGCTAAAAAATCTGGACTCAAAGTAAAAGTTCCTTTTTCTCCTGGCAGAGGAGATGCGAGACAAGATCAAACAGATGTTAACTCATTTGGACTATTAGAGCCGCAAGCAGATGGTTTTAGAAATTATTTAAATGGTAGCAAATCTATTGTGTCTGCTGAAGAAAAATTAATTGATAAAGCTCAATTAATGGGTCTTACTGCCCCAGAAATGACAGCACTAGTAGGTGGGATGCGTGTTTTAGATACTAATTTTGATAATTCAAAACATGGAGTCTTTACTAATAAACCAGGTGTGCTTACAAACGATTATTTCAGAAATTTATTAGATATGAACGTAACCTGGAAAGAAACAGACAAATCTGAACAAACTTTCATTGGTAGTGATCGTAAGTCAAAAAAGGCTAAATGGACAGGTACAAGAGTCGATTTGATTTTTGGCTCAAATTCTCAACTTAGAGCTTTAGCAGAAGTTTACGCTTGTGATGACTCACAAGACAAATTTATTAAAGATTTTATTTCTGCATGGGTCAAAGTTATGAATGCAGATAGATTTGATTTAAAATTAAATTAAACAGTATAAAAAAAGAAGAATACATATATGGCAACAGTAAGCTTTGAGGACTTTTACCAGGTTCCTGGACTAAATTTTGATATTTCAAAATTGAGAATTGATTTAGATAAAATTTTACAATCAAAAGAATTTAAAGCGCCAGGTGTTACTCATTTCGGTGCAATTTCAATTAATCAAATCCCAAATGATGAGAATTCTATTAAGGGAAATAATATTAGAGGTAAATATTGGACGATTGCCGACGATACTGGCAAAGAAGTTTCCAGAGATATTGATATAGACGAGTCAAAGTATACCCAACTAGTCCCCGAATTTGAGAAAACGTACTTTAAAGAGGTTTATGAGACATTAAGCAAAAGATTTAAATTAGGAAGGGTAAGGCTTTTATTAAAAGAACCAAGATCAACACTAAGTTGGCATAAAGACCCCGAATGCAGATTACATGTTCCTATCATTACAAATAAAGGGTGTTCTATGGTAATCGAAAACGTTGCCAAACACTTGCCCGCAGATGGAAATGTTTGGATAACAAATAATACAAAATACCATAACTTCTTCAATGGTGGTGAGCAGGCCAGAATACATCTTGTAGCATGTGTTTTAGAGAGCCCTTTTAAATAATAATGGAAATTACAAACGGTATATTTCAAGCAGCTCAAAACATTTATAATAATAACAAAGGTTCATTATTAAGAACAGTAATTTATACAATTGGACATTTTGTAATTGCTATTACAGTTTTGATGTTAGTTGCTGATGTTTCTTTCGCAGTTGCGTTAACAGATGCAATAGTTGAACCTATTGCAAACTCAGTTTGGTATTTTATCTTAGATAAATGGTGGGCGAGCAAAACAAAAAAATAGTAAATTAATATTTTTCAATTTAAAACTCCTCAAACATATATCCCCATTAAAAAAAGCGATTAGTAATCATTCGCAAAAAAAGAGCGATAATAATAATCATTCGCAGCAATAATTGTTGAAATAAATTTTGTTTATAATTATTTTTTCCATATGCAAATAGAAAATTATAATTGTAAAAAATGTGGATTAACAATCTCTTCTACATGTTCTAAGTGTGATAAAGTTGTTGATGTTCAAATTCTTGACGATGGATGCATTGTCCAAAAAACAAAATGCGGACAATGTGCAAATGCTCCAGTAATTAAGGATGTTTGTGAACAACAAAAATAGTTTGTTGTTTTAGATATTTCAGTTGAGTGATTAAAATTAGTTTAAGCCCCAGGTTTTATTAATTTTAACCCAGCCTTTAAAATTATCAGTTTTAACTTTACACCATTTTTTATTACAATTTTTGATTAGTAATACTCTACCTTTTTTAATTCTCGCCAAAGGTTTAGAAAAATCAGTTGGCTTACTAAATAAAACTTTATCCTCCTCTGGTATTATGGAATTAACTTTTTTTAATTGAGAGACATGTATCCATCCACTATTATTTTTAAGATCAATAATTCTTCTAAAATTTTCTTTTTTATCAATTTGTTTGATAGGTAAATTAATTTTTTTATATATATATTTTATTGGATATTCGAAACCGGGGCCATATCTAACATTTACTTTATTTTTTTTGAGTGAAAGAAAAATTTCTTCCGACATAACATTGAACGGAAAAAAAAACCAAATTAAAATTAAAAAGTAATTTTTTTTCATTATGAAATTAAAAGTTATTTTTTTTTGAATCTTACTTTTCTAAAGTTTAGATTTAAAAGATCTATAATCAATATTTGATTTTTCAAGCTTTGACCAATATCCATTATCATTTTTAAAGCTTCATTTGCTTGTGTTGTTCCTACTATTGAAGCGGTTGTGCCGAGCACCCCATCAAACTCACAATTTAAATTATCGTCAGAAATTTTATTTTCTTGATAAAAATTTTTTAAGGATGCTGTTTTTTTGTCTTTAAAATCAAATGTAAAAACATGACCGTCAAATTTACTTATTGCTCCTATTATTAATTTTTTTTTTAATTTAATACAATAATCATTAATTAAAAATTTAGTTTTAAAATTATCAGAACCATCTATTATAATTTCATAATTTTTAATTACTTTTATTATATTATTTTTAGTTAGTCTTGTTTTGTAAGTTTTAATTTTTGTAAATGGATTTATTTCTTTAAGTTTTTTGGCAGCCACACTTACTTTTGATTTTTTAATATCTTTTGAATTAAATAAGCTTTGTCTGTGAATATTGGATAGATTAATGATATCATTATCTATAAGACCAATAGTTCCAATACCTGCTCTTACTAGATTTTCTGCTGCTGGACATCCCAATCCTCCAACACCAACAACTAAAACCCTAGCAGATAAAATTTTTATTTGACCACTCGGTCCAATATTTTTAAGAATTAATTGTCTTGAAAATCTTTCGATTTGAGATTTATTTAGACCCCCTTTCATTTACCTGTTGAACCAAAACCTCCCTCACCTCTAAATGACTCAGGAAGTTCATTCGTTTCCTCTAAATCCATTTTTATAACTGGACTCAAAATCATTTGAGCAATTCTATCACCGTTAGATATTTTGAAATTTTGGTCACCGTGGTTAAATAAAATAATTTTAATTTCTCCTCTATAATCACTATCAATTGTGCCAGGTGTATTCAAAACACTGATACTACTTTTTGCTGCTAATCCTGATCTTGGTCTAATTTGAATTTCATATTCTTTTGGAAATGCAACTGATAATCCAGTTGGAACAAGATATGCCCCTCCTGGTTTTAAATCAATTGGTTTATCAATATAAGCCATTAAATCCATACCAGATGCACCGCTGGTTTTGTATGAAGGTAATTTGACAGAAGGATTTAATTTTTTTATTAAAACTTTAACCATTAGTTTAAATGATTAATAATTTTTTCTACTAATTCATCCGAAATTTCAGATTTAGGTTTATATTTTAATTTGTCTCTTTTATTATTTTTATAAAAGATTTCAACTTCATTAAAATCTGAGTCAAACCCAATTAATTTATTTGATATGTTATTTGCAACTATCCAGTCACAATTTTTTTCATTTAGTTTCTTATTTGCATAATTTTCTAAATTATTAGACTCTGCAGCAAAACCTACAACAAGTTTAGGTCTAAGAGAATTATGATTAGAGACATAATCTAGAATGTCTACATTTTTTTCTAACTGTAAATTTATTTCATCTTGTTTTTTTATCTTTGTTTTAGAAGTTTCTTTGACCTTATAATCAGAAACTGCTGCTGAAAAAATTGCAACATCAGCCGGTAAATTTCTAAGTGTTGATTGAAACATTTCTTCAGCAGTCTTAACTTTAATTAAATTAATATCACTGTTTATTTCTAAATTTGTTGGTCCAGAAATTAAAGTTGTTTCAAAACCTTTTTTTTGTAATGATTTTGCAATTTCATAACCTTGTTTGCCACTTGATCTATTAGCAATATATCTCACTGGATCAATATACTCATGTGTTGGTCCTGCAGTAACAATTGCTTTGAATTTATTTTTCACTTTTAAATTTTTAAAATGATTCTCTAGTATGTTAACAATTTCTTTTGGTTCTGACATTTTTCCCTCTCCGTACTCTCCACATGCCATATCTCCAATCTCAGGACCAATTAAACTATAGTTGTAAGTTCTCAACTTGTTAATATTAAGTTTGGTAGATTGATGATCCCACATCCTTACATTCATTGCAGGCGCAATAAAAATTTTTTTATTTGAAGCAAGAGCAACTGTAGAGGCTAAATCATCAGAATTACCATTTGCAAGCTTAGATATAGTATTAGCTGTTGCAGGGGCGATTAAAATTAGATCTGCCCACCTTGAAAGACTAATATGATCCATCTCTACTTCATTTTCTATACTAAAAAGATCTTGATAAACTTTTGATTGAGACAATGAAGTGATTGAGAGAGGCGTTACAAATTCGGAACCACTTTTAGTAAGAATTGTTTTGATTGTAACACCATTTTTTTTTAAGAGTCTTATTGTTTCAAGGCTTTTGTAAGCAGCTATCCCACCACAAATTATCAATAATATTTTTTTATTATTCAAGTTATTCATCGAATGAATTAAAATACTAATAGTCCAAAAATTACAAGGACTAAAAAGCCAATAATAGATTGATTTCTAAAAGTAATCATTTCTGATTTTTTAGTATTTAAATCTGAATAAGAATTTGAATTTTGGGGAATTTGTCCGCTTGCTAAATATGTTAGAGCTTGATTAGCTTTGTCCATTATCTCTGGAAACTCTGGTAACCTTTTAATTACCTCTGAAGTATTTTGAATAGTTTCATTAATTGAAGTAATTGGATCTTTCGACTCTCTTAACCAGTTTTCTAGAACAGGTTTGGAAGTAGTCCAAATATTAGTATTAGGATTTAATTTTCTTGCTACTCCTTCAACAACAACCATTGTTTTTTGTAACATTAAAAGTTGAGGTTGAGTTTGCATATTAAATTTTTCAGTTACATCGAATAATTGTTTCAATAATTTTCCACCAGATATGTCTTTTACTGATTGTCCAAAAATTGGCTCTCCAATAGACCTTAATGCTTGTGCAAGGTCGTCAATTGGAACCTCTTTAGGTACAAGACCTGCCACCAAGTGTACTTCCGCAACCTTACGGTAATCTCTTTGAATAAAACCAAATAATATTTCTGCTAAAAATCTTTTACTCATTTTGTCAAGTCTTCCCATTATTCCAAAATCAATTGGAACAATATGACCGTTATTATCTATAAATATGTTTCCCTGATGCATATCCGCGTGAAAAAAACCGTCTCTTACCGCATGTCTAAGAAAATTTTGAATAATGTCGTTAGCAAGTTTTTCAGTATCTAAATTTCTTTTTTTAAGTTCTTCAGTTTCTCTAATTGATATTCCATCAACCCAATCAAGCGTCATTACATTTTCACTCGTAAAATTCCAATAAATCTGTGGAACCTTAAATCCAATATCGTTTTTTGTATTTTCAGCATATTCATTAGCTGCTGCAGCTTCAAACCTTAGGTCCATCTCTAGATTCGTAATTTCTTTTAATAAAAAAACTACTTCAACTAATTTTAATCTTTTAGTTTTTTTTACAAATGACTCTATCAAAAAAGCAAATAGCATCATTGCGTCTATTTCTTCATTAAAAATTTTTTTAATATCAGGTCGTAAAATTTTGATTGCAACATCTTTTATGATTCCATTGTCATTAATTTGTGCTTTATGAACTTGTGCTATAGACGCTGCTGCTACTGGTTCACTTAAATTTATAATTGAGTTAAATGTTTCCTCGCCCAAATTTTTCTTTATAATTTCCTTTGCTTGAACTAAAGAAAATGGCGGCAGTTTATCCTGAAGGTTTTCAAGTTGTTTAGAAAGTTCCTCACCAATAATATCTGGTCGTGTAGCTAAAAACTGACCCAACTTAATAAAGGTTGTGCCCATAGACTCTAATGAGTCAGATAAACGTTCACCTTCACTTTTATTAGAATTCATTTTTTTTTTAGACGAAACTGACAATGACAACAGTTTAAATAAAAATATAATTGTTAAGGGTGGTTTCTGGAACTTTGAAACTATGTTTAGAATATTTGATTTAGCTATTTTTCTACCAATTTTAAATAACGTTATTAATTTTTTTATCATTTAATTTTCCAACCACTATGTATTGAAACAATTCCGTTAGATAAATTTTTATAATCACATTTTTGAAATTTATTATTTTTCATTAATTCTAAAAGTTCTTCTTGATTTACAAATTTTTCGATACTTTTAATTAAATATTCATAAGGTTCTTTTTGGCCAACAACATATTTTCCTACAAAAGGAATAAGTTTTGAATATTGATTATAAAAAAACTTAAAGTTTTCATTTTGTATTTTAGAAAATTCCAAACAAAGAAATTTTCCTCCTGGCTTCAATACTCTAAAAGCTTCTGATAAAGATTTATTTAAATCCGCAGTATTTCTTAAGCCAAAGCTAATTGTATAAAAATCAAATGAATTATCTTTCAAAGGTAATTTTTCCGCTTTAGAATTTATCCAATCAATATTTTTGTAACTTGCTAATTTTTTTTTCCCTTTAGCTATCATTCCATTGTTTGGATCAACACAAGTTACATGATTGTTGACATCAGTGGAATTTAAGTAAAGTTTTCCAATATCACCTGTACCACAGGCAACATCTACAAGCTTTTTATTTTTTGAGGGACTCATTAAATTGATTAAGTTTTTTTTCCATAATCTATGAATCCCAAGTGACATAAAATCATTCATTAAGTCATATTTATCAAAAACTTGATCAAATACCTCTTGGACAAGACCTTTTTTATTTTGAAGATATTGTTGCATTTTTAATTAATTATTAATTTAATATAATATTAAATGCCAGAATTACCAGAAGTAGAAATCGTAAGACAATCACTGACAAAAAATATAAAAGGTAAAAAAATCAATAAAATTTTAGTTAGGAATAGAAATTTAAGATTCAAATTAAAACCATCATTTGAGGAAAAATTAAAAAACAAAATAATAACCAATATAGACAGGTTTTCAAAATATTTGATAATTGAATTAGAAAACAAAAGTTATTGTATAGTTCACCTAGGAATGTCGGGAACTATTCATATTATTAAAAATAAAAAAAAAAGTCTATTTACAAATACTAGTTTTTATAACTCTCCAAAATTGCCAAAAAAACATAATCATATTGAATTTATCTTTGACGATATGAAATTGATTTATAACGATCCTAGAAGATTTGGTTTTTTTCAATTAATGAGAAACATAGATGAGTTAAATAAAAAATTTGATAATTTTGGTCCTGAACCTTTTAGTAAAAAATTTAATTTAGAATACTTAAAAAGTTATTTTAAGAAAAAAAAAAAGGATATCAAAAGTTTTTTATTGGACCAAAAGTTTGTTTCAGGAATAGGAAATATATATGCGAGTGAAATCTTATTTTTATCGAAAATTCATCCACAAAGTTCAGCTAAAAATTTAAATACAACACATTGTCAAAAAATAATTAAAAATTCAAAAAAAATTTTAATAAGTGCTATTAAAAAAGGAGGTTCTACTATAAAAGATTTTAAAAACATATTAGGTGACACTGGTAAATTTCAGAAAGAATTTAAAGTTTATGGTAGAGATAAAAAAAATTGTAAAAGATTAAGCTGTTCAGGAATAATTTCTAAAATTACTCAAGCAAATAGATCAACTTTTTATTGTAAAAAGTGTCAAAAATAACAAATATATTATTGACCGGAACTACTTAAGCATCTATAACCTCGCAAATTATGGCTAATACAAAATCAGCAATTAAAAGAATAAGAAGAATCTCAAAACAGACTTCTGTCAATAAAGCTAGAAAAAGTAGATACAAGAATGCTTTAAAAAAAATGAACGCTATGATTGAAGATAAAAAAAAAACAGATGCTTTAAAATTCTTACCCAAGTTGAATTCTGAGCTAATGAAAGTTGCAAAAACTGGAATTATAAAAAAACAAAACGCATCAAGAAACGTTTCAAGGATAACAAGAAAAATAGCATCATTATAATTGTCTATACTTCAAGTTGATTCAACTTTAAGAATACACTTCATATATGGTCTAAGGATCTTAAGTTACAATATTTAGAATTAGTAAAGAAATAAGATACTTAATTCAATTATGAATTTAATTTTTTTTTTAATACACAATTTAAATTTTTGTCAAAGAATTTTTTTTAAAAAATAAATTTTACACAATCCCAGATTTAATTTTTTTTTGATTTAAGAAAATAATTTGTTGCAATAGTTATAATTATAGATGTAAGTGGACTCTCCCCAACAATATGAACAAAACTATCATAAATAAAAATTTTGATAAAATTAACTTAGATTGGCCATTAATCCAATCTGAATTAAAAATTAAATTAGGTAAGGAAGTTTATGAAAGTTGGATTAAAAAAATTAATTTATTTGAGGAATTTAATAATTATGTTTTATTAGCTGTTCCAACAAGATTTATCCGCGATTGGATTACATCTAGATATCTAGATCAAATTTTACAAACCATAAAAAAACATAAAAAAGAAATTATAAGGATAGAATTTAAAATTGTAGCAAATAAAGATGATCAATTTCAAAAATCTAATAATCAAAATAAGATAAATAATATTGAAAATGTTTCATTTATAAAAGATTCTCATCTTCAATATAATCGTATCGATCCAAATAAAAGATTTGAAAATTTTCAAATAGGCTCTAGTAATAAAGTTGCATTTGAAGCTTCATTAAAAGTATCTGAAAATATTTCTCATTATAATCCATTATACATTTATGGAGGTGTGGGATTAGGTAAAACACATTTATTGAACTCGATTGGCTATGAAATGAATAAAAATCAAAAAGTAATGTTTATTTCAGCAGAACGTTTTATGTATCAGTTTGTAAAGTCAATAAAATCAAATGATATGGTTAGATTTAAAGAATTTTTCAGAAATACTGATGTTTTATTAATTGATGATATTCAATTTATGAATGGAAAAGAAGCTATGCAGGAAGAGTTTTTTCATACTTTTAATGCGTTATTAGATAAAGGTTCACAAATAATTGTATCAGCGGACAGACCTCCAAATAAATTATCGAGAATCCAAGAAAGGATAAAATCAAGATTTTCAGGAGGATTGGTTATCGATATACAAAAGCCAGAATATGATCTCAGAAAGAAAATATTAAATCATAAAATAAATGAGTTAACAAATTTGTATTCTGATAAAATAAATATTTCAGAGGAAATTCAGGATTTTGTTAGTAATAAAATAACATCAAATGTGAGAGAATTAGTGGGAGCAATAAATCGAATTATCTCTTTCTCAAGAATTTATAATAAACTACCAAGTTTGTCAGAAACAAAAATTATATTGAAAGATTTATTAAATCTAAATGAGAATAATGTTACAATTGATACAATTCAAACCATAGTTTGTAAATTTTTCAAAATCAGCAAAAATGAAATGCTGTCTTCTCGAAGATCAAGGTACTTAGTAAGACCTAGACAAACAGCAATCTATTTAACAAAAATTTTAACAACAAAATCTTTGCCAGAGATTGGTCGTGAATTTTCTAATCGAGATCACACAACTATAATTCATTCAGTCAAGACAATTGAAAAGTTAAAAGAGAAAAATCCAGATATGAATGAGAATATTAGCAAATTAAAAAACATTATATTATATAATAAAGAAAATGAAATTTAACGTTAATCAAAAAGATCTTCAAGAAGCTCTGAGCTATTGCCAAGGAGTTATCGAAAAAAGAAGCACACTACCAATATTATCTAATGTTTTATTAAATGCTAGTAATTCAAAATTAACAATAACGGCAACAGATTTGGATTTAATATTTATTCATAATATTAATAATGTTGAAATTTTTGAAGAGGGAAAGACAACAACAACTTCGTCCATAATGTTTGATATAGTTAGAAAATTTTCTTCAGATAAAAAAATAAATTTATTTATGAATAATGACAGCAAGCTTCAATTAGAGTCTGAAAAATCAGTTTTTAATTTAAATTGTATTAATTCATCTGAATTTCCCTTAACTGATGAAAATTTTAACCAAAATGAATTTAATGTAAATTCAAAACAATTTTTGAAATTACTTAATAAATGTAAATTCTCTGTGTCAAGTGATGAAACAAGACATTATTTAAGTGGAATATATTTTCATCAAACAGAAGTTGATGATAAAATTTATCTTACTGCAGCTGCAACTGATAGCCACAGGATGTCTATTTCAAAAATAAGGTTAAATGAAAAAATAAATTTTGATCCAATCATCTTACCAAAAAAAACTATTTTTCAACTTTGCTCTTTATTAGACAATTATGATGGTGATCTTAAAATATCTAATTTAAAATCAAAAATTAAGTTTGAATTAACTAATAGTATTTTGATTTCTAAATTAATTGATGGAAAATTTCCCAATTACATACAAGTAATTCCAAAGAATAATCAAAAAAAAATGGAAACTAATCTTAAGTTATTTTTAGGTTCCATTGACCGTGTAGCTTCAGTTTCACTTGATAAAAAAGACGGAGTAAAGTTTCAGTTATCTAAAGACTTACTTAATTTGTCTGTTAATAATACTAACAGTGGAGATGGAAATGAGTCTCTTAATGTTAAATTTAATCACGATTTAGAAATAAGTTTTAATTCAAGATATTTAATTGATGTTGCGTCTCAACTTGATGGAGAACTAATAGAAATATTTTTTAATGATACTGGATCTCCAGCATTAATAAAAGACCCTAGTGACTTTGATAGTATTTACGTAGTAATGCCAATGAAGGGTTAATTAATTAATTCTAGTTCTAAATAAATTTTTTCTTCAAGATTTTTTAAGAATTTCTCTTTCTCTATACCTTTATTTATTTGAGGTAATATAGATACAGTTATTGTTCTGTCTGGTGTTTTTTTCCCTTTTTTAGGCCAAACATAACCAGAATTAATTGCAACCGGTTGACATGCAATGTTAAGTTTTTCATAAATTCTTGATGCCCCTTTTTTAAATGGAGGTTTTTCATTAGGCAAAACTCTTGTACCCTGAGGAAATATTATTAGTGGTCTACTTGAATTCGAAACAGTTTTAGATATTTCATTAAAAAACTCTAGATTATCTTTTGAAATCTTATTTCTTGTTATTGAGATTGATCCAATTTTCTTTAAATACCACCCAAAAATAGGAATAATTAACAACTCTTTTTTTAAGATAAATACTGGAGAATTAAATATAGTTTGCAGAAAAAAAGTTTCAAACATTGATTGATGAGATGATGCAATAAAAAATTTTTCATTTTTAATTATGTTTTCATGTCCTTTAACCAAGATTTTTGTTGATAAAAATAATCTTAAACAAATTTTAGTCCAGTGACCCATTAATTTACCTCCAGTAATTACAAATTTTTGAGGTAAAAAAAATGATGGAAGAAAGATAATTGAAATAATTATTATTCCAAAAAAAAAGAAAAATGAAAATATATAATCTTTCACCATTCTTTTAAGAATTTAATAGGTCTTTGTAGGTTTGTCTTTTTCTAATAACTTTTATTTTTGAATTTTTTACAAGAATCTCTATTGGTTTAAGTCTAAGATTATAATTTGAACTTAATGACATCCCGTAAGCACCAACATCATGTAACACAACAAGATCTTTTTCTTTTAATTCTTGAAAGTTTTTAACACTTGAAAATTTGTCAGTACTTTCACAAATAGGACCTACAAATTCGTAAGATTTGTTTGATTTTTTGTTCTTTTTATTGGCAGGTAATATTTTATGAACAGCACCATAAAGAGCAGGTCTTATCAAATCATTCATTGCAACATCAAGAATTATGAAATCTTTTTTGCTATTTTTTTTCACATAAATAACTTTTGATATTAGAGATGCAGTATTTCCAATAATTGATCTACCTGGTTCAAATATTATTTTAGAATTATATTTTTTTAAAAATTTCTTAATTGAGAGATTATACTTTTTATAATTAAGCGATTGATTATTCTTTTCATAAGAAATTCCCATTCCCCCACCAAGATCTATATATTGAAAGTTATAATCAGTTTTTTTAATAACTTTATCAACTACTCTTAGCATTTTTTCATATGGTCTATAATCTAATATTTGGCTTCCAATATGAACACTTAAACATTGAAGGTCAATGTTTTTTGATTTTTTACAGTATTTTACAAGCTCCAAAAATTTTCTTTCATTTATGCCAAATTTATTTTCTTTTTTGCCAGTTGAGATTTGACTTAGAGTTTTTGCATCTGTATTTGGATTTAGTCTCATTCCAATTTGAACACGTTTCTTTTTAGATTTCGCAATTTTTTCTATTTCTTTAATTTCATTTTCTGATTCTGCATTTATCAATAATATATTTTTATTTATTGCATAATTAATTTCATTAGAAGTTTTACCAACTCCGGAAAAAACTATCTTTTTTGGGTTTATGCCTGCTTTAAGAGCCATCATTAATTCACCCATTGAGACAACATCTGCACCTAAACCAAATTGTTTAATTTCTTTAATCAAATTTAGATTAGCGTTCGATTTAATTGCAAAACATATTAGTGGGGAAAACGATTTAAAATTTTCCTTAAAATCTAAAATATTTTTTTTAAACTGTTTGAATGAATAACAATATGCTGGTGTTCCATACTTTTTAGCAATAGTTTCTACACTCAATTTTTCAATAGTCAGCTTTTTATTGATATATTTCATTACACTTTATTTATAAAGGCAATATTTTTTTTTACATTTTTCTTTGGCTCAACATATTTTGGATTACCTTTTTTTCCACAAGAAGCTGCAAAGAAGCACAAAATTGTTATTATTATAATATTTTTAATCATTTTTTCTTTTATATTTCATTATCATTCTTTTGATATTTTCAAAAGATGTTCCACCATAAGATTTTTTTGATTTAACTGAGTTTTTTAAATCAAAAACCATTAAAACCTCATTTGTAAGTTTTGGTTCAATTATTTTTAATTCCTCTAATGATAATTGAGAGAGATTTTTCTTTTTTTTTTCAGCTAAATTTACAATCGCAGAGGTTTTTTGATAAGCCTTTCTAAATGACATTGAATGATTTTTTACTAAGTAATCTGCCAAATCTGTTGCAGTTATATGTCCAGTACCAGCAAGATCTAGCATTTGTTTTTTGTTAGGATAAAAATTTTTAATAAATTCTTCAAATATTATCAGACAATCCATAATCGTGTCATTAGCTTGAAAAACAATTTCCTTATCATCTTGAAGATCTTTGAAATATGATAAGGGCAAACCTTTAAGGATGGTTAGCATTGAAAATAAGTTTCCGTAACAGCTTCCAGATTTTCCTCTTAAATATTCGAGAGCATCTGGATTTTTTTTTTGTGGCATAATAGATGAACCAGTAACTATTTTGTCTGATATAGTAATTAAATTATATGCATCAGAATTCCAAATAATAAGTTCCTCAGCAATTCTTGAAATATGCATAGAGCATACTGAAATACTGTACAAAAAATCTAAAACAAAATCTCTATCAGATACAGTATCTATAGAATTACTTGTAGGTTTTTTGAAACCAAGTTTTTTTGTTGTATAATTTCTATCAATATTGAAAGTTGTTCCACTTAAAGCAGCAACACCCAAAGGGTTTTCGTTCAAACTTACCAGATTATTTGCAAATCTTTTTTTATCTCTGTTAAACATTTCAATATAAGCCAATAGATAGTGAGCAAAAGAAATAGCTTGTGCATTTTTAAGGTGAGTAAAACCTGGCATAATTGTATAAATATTTTTTTCAGCAAGTTTCAAAATACTATTAATAATTTTATTTAATTTGAGATCTACGTTTTTTGATGCTGTTTTAATCCAAATCTTAAAATCTGTAATTACTTGATCATTTCTCGATCTTGCGGTGTGGATATATCCTGCCTCATCACCAATAATTTGAAAAAGCCTTTTTTCAATATTCATATGAATATCCTCATATCTTTTACTAAATTGGATTTTGTTATTTTTTATTTCTCTTTCAATTTTCTCTAATCCATAAATTATTTTATTCTTTATTTTAAAAGAAATGATTTTTTGTTTAAAAAGCATTTCAACATGTATTTTTGAGACTTTTATATCTTCTTTATAAAGTCTTTTATCTACGTCTATTGAACTTCCAACTTTTAGGAAAGCATTCGATGTGGATTTCTTTATTCGGGAACTCCATATTGCTTGGTTGTTTTTATTTTTTGACATGGTAATTAACTATACCAATTAACATGAGATTTTTAATAATTTTTATTTTTTTATTATCTAATTCTTTTGCTAGTGAAGTCACTGGTTTGAAAAATCTTATTATTGATGAAAAATTGAAAAAACACAATGAATTAACATTTTTTGATGCTGACAATAAGCAAATTAATTTAAAAGATTATGAAGGGAACCTTGTTTTGCTAAATTTTTGGGCGACATGGTGTGCCCCATGTAAAGAGGAAATGCCTTCATTAGATAGGTTACAAAAAAATAAAAATTTAGATAATCTTAAAATTTTTCCAATTAACATTGGACAAGATAATTTTGAAAAGTCATTAAAATTTTTTAAAAACTTGAAAATCAAAAATTTAAAAATTTTTTTTGATACTCCAGTAACTTTAGCAAAAAAATTACAACTAAGAGGTATACCAACTTCTATATTGATAAATAAAGATGGTTTTGAGTTTGCGAGAATAATTGGATCTATTGATTTTGATGATGAAAATTTTATTAAATGGTTAAGTGATCACAATTAATTCTTAAAAAAATAAGCAAATGACACTAACACAATTATTGCAATAAACTGTAGCAATACTCTAAGTTGCATTAACTTATTGGAATATTTTTTACTTGTTTCTCCACCTTTAAATAAAGTACCAATGCCTAATATTAAGACTATTCCAACAACAATTAATAATATTATTGATATTATTTTTACTAATATTCCAGAAATCATAAAAGTACTTTAGAGTGTTTTAAAAATAAAAAAACATAAAAAAAAAATAGTATGACATTTTGCCTAGACTCAACGATTATTAAGCCAAATAATGAGCATATCAAAAATGCAATAATTTTACTTCATGGATATGGTGGTGATGGAAAGGATATAAGTTCACTATCTTTAAATTGGAAAAGACATTTGCCAAACACAATTTTTATCTGTCCCAATGGTCATGAACCATGCTCCATCAATCCCTCGGGATATCAATGGTTTGATTTAACCAGTGATAATCCAGAATATATTTTAGAACAATCTCTAAAAGGAGAAAAGATATTAAACCAATTTATAAATGAAGTTAAAAAAAAATTTAATTTAGCAAATAATCAAATTTGCCTATCTGGATTTAGCCAGGGATGTATGATGTCTATTAATTTAGGATTGACATCAGATAATAAATATAATTGTATTATAGGGTTCTCAGGAAAAATAATTAATATTAAAGATTTAGAAACCAGAAAAAAAAATTCTACTCAAACTTTATTAATACATGGGGAATTAGATCAAGTTGTGCCAGCAAATTCATTGCTAGAAGCAAAAGATTTTTTTATTCGAAATAATATTGAAATAGAAACACATTTGATTAAAAATTGTGATCATCATATCCCTATAGAGTCATCAAGTATAGCTTTAAATTATATCTTAAAAAAAATTAAATAATTACTTCGTATTGAAATAAATTTTCTTTTAAGTTAAACTTTTAAATATGAATAATTTTATTGATAAAGATGTATCTTTAGAAAAATGTCCAGCTCTTGTATTAAATGCTGATTACAGACCTTTAAGTTATTATCCTTTATCATTATGGTCATGGCAAGATACTGTTAAATCAGTATTTTTAGATAGAGTAATAATTGTAAGTACTTATGACAGAGTTGTCAGAAGCCCCTCTTTTAATATGCAATTGCCAAGCGTTATCGCATTAAAAGATTATATTGTTCCTTTATCTAAACCAAGTTTTACAAGATTTAATGTTTTTCTTAGGGATAAATTTTCATGTCAATATTGTGGTGGCAGCGAGGAATTAACATTCGATCATTTATTACCTAGATCAAAAGGAGGTGAAACTAATTGGGATAATGTTGTTACCGCTTGTTCAGCATGCAATGTACAAAAAGGAGGTAAATTACTGAAATCCTCTGGTATGAAACTAACTCAATATCCTTTTCAACCATCTACTGAAGATTTACATCGCAATGGAAAAAACTTTCCACCTAATCATTTGCATAAAAGTTGGATGGATTATTTATATTGGGATGTGGAACTAGAGGCTTAAATTTAAATCTTTTCAGAAATATTAATTGCTATTTTTGATCCAGTTTTGATTATTTTATCCATAATTGAGTACAATCCTTTCTTTGATGCACCCTCTTCATAAGCAATATCTTTATGATGTAATTCGTCTTCTCTAAATTTGATTATCTTAGATTTTAGATCTTTTTCATTTGTGCCAAGTTGATCTATTTGATCTTGATAATGTTTATCAATAACTTCTTCTACAGATGCAGTGCATAGCATTGCAGCTTTTTTTCCCAATAGAGTTGAACCAAAACCTAAACCCACTCCTAATAAGTCCCATAGAGGAAGAAATTTTGTAGGTTTAATATTCCTTTTTTTAATTTCACTTTCAAAAAATTGACAATGCTCAATTTCATGCACTTTCATTTCCTCAATTGTTTTTTTTAAATTCTCGTCTTTTACAAGTGTATTAAGTGCCAATAGTTGCCCCTCATATATTTTGACAGCTCCACGCTCACCAGCATGATCAACTCTAATAAATTCTTCAACTCTACTATTAGTTTTTTTCATATTTTTTAAAAATTTTTAAAAGTGTTATAATAAACAATAAACTTATTACAATATTAATACTTGTGAGTGATAATCCAAAAATCCTAAATGTCACATCTTTACAACTTATTGTTTTTTCACTTAATTGTTTAAGCAAATCTTCTTTGGTGATACTTTTAGTCAAACTCTTTACTCCACAAACAGATGACTCCTGAAAAAAATTTTGTTCAATTCCGAAATGATATAATGAAATTGCTAAAGAAAAGGCAAAAGTAAGAATCAATAATAAAACCAAGAATTTTTGATTTTTCTTAATTAACAAGATCCCCATTATTATCATGATGCTTAATCCATAAGGAATTCTCTCTATCAAACATAAATTACAAGGCTGATGTCCAAGAACATATTCTATAAAAAAAGCAGAAATTAAAGCGATAAAACTAAATAAAAAGATTATTTTGAAATAAAATTCAGCTTTTAAATTAAACATTAGATTTAAAAATTAGATAAACTACTATTCCAACAATAACAATTAATATTCCAATTATCGTAAACCATTTTGACCCATGTTTATCCATAAATTCATTAAACAAATCTCCAAACTTATAAGAGAGATATGACACTAAAAAAAATCTTAACCCTCTAGAAATTAAGCTTATTGAAACAAAAATTAAAAAGTTAAAACCTATGAGACCACTTGCGATTGTGAAAACTTTATAAGGAAGAGGGGTAAAACCT
The DNA here is from genome assembly GCA_902515095.1 of uncultured Pelagibacteraceae bacterium. Lineage (GTDB taxonomy): Bacteria > Pseudomonadota > Alphaproteobacteria > Pelagibacterales > Pelagibacteraceae > Pelagibacter. The sequence continues at coordinate 94,202 of CABXTC010000003.1, read as the reverse complement.
GCTAAAAAAAGTATTCCTAACCAAGCATAAAAACCATCATTTCTTATCAAGCTTTCTTTTAAATTATAAAGTTTATCCTCATAACCATAAAAATTCATAATATATGCTCCGAACTCAAAAAAGAATGCTCCAATTACATAACCAAGAATACCACCTAAAACTGAAAATATTGTTGCTATAAGAAAAATTTTTTTAAAATCAGTTTTTTTGGATATTACCATTGGAATAATCATAATGTCAGGAGGAATAGGAAAAAATGAACTTTCAACAAACGACACAAGTGCTAAGTAATATTTAGAACTTTTGTGACTCGCCAAATCTAAACATTTTTTGTAAAGATTTTTAAACATTTTTTGGTTTTAATATAATTTTAGTTCTTATACTATTTAATAAATTATTAAACAATCGGGGCGAATGGCGGAACTGGTAGACGCGCACGACTCAAAATCGTGTTTCGCAAGAAGTGAGAGTTCGATTCTCTCTTCGCCCACCAAATTATGGAATTGAAAGAAATAAATAGTTTAGTTGAGCTTTTTTTTAGGAAATATGATGAAAAGTTTCCTTCTGCAGGCACGAAGACTCATGAAGAGACTTTTCTAGTTTCACTTAAAAATAAAGATTCACCAGACACAAATTCTGGACCATTTACTTATTCATGGGAAAATATTAATACAAAAATAAAAATATTATCAAACTATTTAGTGAAAATTATTTCTAAAGGCGATAGGTGTATTTTATTATCTGAAAATCGACCTGAATGGTTAATATCTGATATATCAATAATGAATGCAGGTGGGGTGACTGTTCCACTTTTTACAACTTATTCCGAAAGTGATTATGAATACATAATCAATAATTGCGAACCAAAAGTATGTATAGTCTCTAATTCTTTCCAATTTGAAAAAATTAAAAATCATATTAAAGAAAATACAATTGTAATTTCAATCGATGAATTTGATAAAAAAATAGAATTTTTTGAAAATATTTTTTCTAAGGCGCAATGGAGTGTTAAAACTTTAAATGAAAGTATAAAATTTTATAATAATAATTTAAGAAGAAATGATTTAGCTTGTATTATTTATACATCAGGGACCACTGGAAATCCCAAGGGTGTAATGTTAAGTCATGGGGGTATTTTATCAAATTGTGAGGGTGCACAAACGATTTTAAAATCATTGGTTGAAAATGAAAAACCAGTTTTCTTAACTTGGTTGCCGTTATCTCATTCATATGAACATACAGTTCAATACGTTCAAATATTGCTTGGAGCAAAAATTTACTATGCTGAAAGTTTAGAAAAATTATTACCAAGCATGACTGTTGCACAACCTACTATTATGACAGCTGTTCCTAGATTTTATCAAAATTTATATAGTAAAATTTTTCTTAATTTTTCAAAACAAAGAGGTTTAAAAAAAAAATTGATAGAAAATACAATTTTGTTAGGCACCAAAAATTTAAATAAACAAGAATTAAGTTTAAAAGAAAAAATCATTAATTTTTTTTGTGAAATTTTAGTAAGAAAAAAAATCAAAAATCAATTTGGGGGGAAATTAAAAGCCTTTGTTTCTGGTGGTGGAGCTTTAGATCAAAAAATAGGTGAATTTTTGAATTCTATAGGTCTGCCGACTTTACAAGGATATGGCTTAACGGAGACTTCACCTGTGGTAAGCTGCAATTTACCTGGTAAAATCAAGATAGAGACTGTTGGTCCACCTTTTAAAACCAATGAGGTGAAAATCGCTGATGATGGTGAAATTTTAGTAAAAGGTGAGAATGTTATGCTTGGCTACTGGAATATGAAAAAAGAAACAGATGATATCATCAAGAATGGCTGGCTGCATACTGGAGACATAGGTGAAATCACAGAAGATGGAAATTTAAAAATAACTGATAGAAAGAAAGAAATAATAGTGAGTCTTGGCGGCGATAACATTTCACCCTCAAAAATTGAAAATTTATTATGTTTAAATGAAAAAATTAAACAAAGTTTTATTTATGGAGATAAAAAAACTTATTTAGTTGCTATTATTGTTACTGAAAGTATTGAAAACAGAAAAGAAATTGAATTTTATTTAGAAAATCTTAACAAAACTTTATCTTTAGTTGAAAAAGTTAAAAGATTTAAATTAATTAATGAAGAATTTACAATTGATAATGGAATGTTAACACCAACATTAAAATTAAAAAGAAAAAAAATTTTAGAAAAATATAAAGAAGATTTAGAAAAACTTTATTAATTTAGTTTAAATAACTGATTATTAAGCGCATAAACATTAACTTTTTTACGTTTCAAAATTATAAAAGAAATTATAAAGATTTAATTTTATTTCTTAAAATTTAAACTTCAATTAAAGAATTGACATAACGTACATAAAAAAATAAAAATAAGATAATAACGAATCAATTTGATTCGTTTAACTAAAAAGGGAGCTAAAGATGCCTAAGAGAAGAAAAAAAGCAAAGAAGGCTAAGAAAAAAGCTAAGAAAAAAGCTAAAAAAAGAAGAAGAAGATAATAACTTAGTATTCTTTATAAAAAACGCTTCTCATAACTTTTAGTGTGAGAGGCGTTTTTTTTTAATCCTCGATTTGTTCTTCAACATCAGAAATTGGTTCTTCAACAGGTAAATCATTATTACTTGATGTTTTAGTAGTCTTGGATTCTTCAACAGTTTCTTTGTTAAGATTCCTCTTTAAAGCTTTATCAAATTTTTTTTGAGTATCCTCTTTAGATAAATTCAATACAATTTGGAATTCAGAGATTATTCTTTCGTATGCTTTTTCAAAAAGCTGTCTTTCACTATAAGATTGATCAATCATGATGTCATCACCTTTATTTAAATCTCTAACAACCTCAGCTAGCTCATAAATTTTACCTGATGAGATTTTTGCCTCATATTCTTGAGCTCTTCTACTCCACATAGACCTTTTAATTTTTGGTTTACTTTTTAAAATAGAGATACTTTTATTGACCTGGTTAATTGTAGAAAGTGGTCGTAGATGGGACTGTTTATTGACTGGCACCATTCCATTCGCCTTATCTTTTTCAAATTTAATAATGTAAGTTTCAACATCTATTCCACCAATATTTATTTTTTTAAATTCTGTAATTTGGCCAACTCCATGTTTGGGATAAACAACATAATCTTTAATTTTGAATTCTCTTTTTTCAGTACTTTGTTTTTTTACCTTTTTTATTTCAGGTTTTAATTCATTAGTTTTAGGAATCCTTAAATTTTCTGTTTGAGTTTCTACTTTTTTGGAAATTTTCTTCGATATCTTTGTAGGTTTTTTTATTTTTTTAACTTTAGCCTTTTTTATTTTAGGAGCTTTCTTAATTTTCTTCGTTTTAGTTTTTTTTTTAAAGGTTTTCTTTAAAATATTTTTCAAACTTATTTTGCTCATTTTTATATTTTTCGTGATCCGCAGGTGGATCTTTTTTTTCACTAATATTTGGCCAGATTTCAGAATATTGTTTATTGATTTCTAACCATTTTTCGCTACCTGGCTCAGTATCAGCTTTAATAGCATCAACAGGACACTCTGGCTCGCAAACGCCACAATCTATACACTCATCCGGTTTAATTACAAGCATATTTTTACCTTCGTAGAAGCAATCAACAGGGCACACATCAACACAATCCATTAATTTACATTTGATACAATTATCATTTACAATGTAAGTCATTTTGAAATTTCTTTTTTAATTTTATCTTTAATATCTCCCATTAATTTGTTGTCAACATACAGCAGCCCAGTTAATCTTCTCATTAAGTTAGTTTCATACATATCTGCGTCATTATTAGAGTAAATTATTCTCCAAAGTGTCTCAATTATCTTTATTTTGTTTTCTTGCTCCATGTTTTTAACTTCCTTTGTAAAATCTAATATTTGATTAGAGTCTTCTTCTATTTTTTTTCCATCAGCTATTATTTTACTCACATCTTCATTGCTAGCACCAATTCTTAATAAAGCTCTCTTAATAATTTCTTCTTCGGCTGGTGAATAATTTTCATCAATTTTTGCTGCATGAATTAATAATGCTGCAACTTTAGACAGATCGTCGTTTTGATTATTATTTTTCTTAAAGAACATAATTTAATTTAAATTTAAATTTTTTAAGACCCCAAAAGGATTTTCTTTAATATTTCCTCTGTTTTCTCTTTTAATTTTCTTTTTTGGCATATATTTAAAAAATAATTCACTATTTTTTTCTATAATTTTATAATTCATTATTTTAAGTAAATGTTTAAAATTATCTTTATTGCACCCTAATAAATTTAACATTTCTGGCATCATTTTAATTTCTTTAAGATTTCCAGAATTTGAATTAATTATTTGTACAAATAACCTCTCTAAAATATCTATTCTTACGTAAAAATTATTAAATTTTTCAAAACCACAAAGTAGCATAAAATTTTTATTCTTTATTTTATCATCATTAATAAAATTAAGACCAAAAGTTGGTGGTTGTAAATTGAAGAATTTTTGATGATGATTCTTCCAAAGTAATGTTCTAAGAGAAACAGGCTCTGGCTTGATAAGCTTGTATAAGAAAATATGGTATCTTCCAAATTTTACACCTAAATCTCGTAAAATTTTTCTATCACTTTGATCTAATTTTTTAATATAATCTGAAACTTGATCTCTTTTTATAACCCCATTATTTTCATAAAGTTGATATGCTAATGCTTTAATCGAAGAATTTTTATCTTTAAGATCTTTTAGATCAAAAAGACTTTTTAAAATAGTTGAAATTTTATTTTTTAACCATTTTTCTAAAAAATTTACCAACTTATTTCTTTGATTTTGTTCAAGCATGTCATCAACTAATAATTCAATGTTGGGGTTTAAGTAATCTTTTCCAGGTGACAACTTACATATTGATGAATTATTCCAATAAATTTTAAAATCATTTTTTAGATCAATTAAACCTGTATCAATTATTATCTGAATTCTTTTTTCAAGCTCTGGCCCAATAGTTTTTCTTGCAGCTTTTTTAAGAGATTTAATATCAGTTTCAAGAGCGCCTTTCTTAAGATCTAAATCCAATTTTAGACCATTTATTTTACCAATGAATTGATCATCAATCATAACATCATTATTTTCTAGAATTTTAGTATCAAATTTCATGTCCTGTTTTAAACCTCTTGCAAGCACGCTTGCTCTTTTATCAATGAAAGTTTTTGTAATTTCTTCATGAAGTCTATCTGAAAGTTTATCCTCTAAAAATTTTGTTTTTTCTACCCAATAATTTTGATTTTCTACCCAATTATTTTTATTCGAAACATAAGACCAAGTTCTTACATTTGCAATTCTATTTGCTAAAGAATCTACATTTCCTTCCAATTTATTAAGCTTCATAAGCTGTAAATGCATAAAATCATTAGTGATTTTTCCTTTACTAGTATTTAGAAAATTGAATACTTTTTCAACAACGTCAATATGATTTCCATAAGTTTTTTTAACAAAATCAGGAATTTGACAGCATTCCCATAATAAAATTAAAGTCTCTTTTACTTTAATCGCACTGTTTAAATCCAATTTTTTAATAAAATATTTGAGAACCTTTTCATCTTCACATTCATGAATTTTCCTTAACCAATCTTTATCAGGTTTTTCCTCAAGTGATTTTAATAAGGCCGGTGGGTTGTTGAAATTCAAGTTAGAATTTCTCCAAAACAAAGTTCTTATTTCTTCAAACTTATGATTTTCTAATAAATCAACTTCTTCAGCTTTTATATCTTTACAATCACCAGTAATACCAAAATTACCATCATTTAGGTATCTGCCTGCCCTGCCTGCAATTTGACCTATTTCAGATAGATTAAGTTTTCTTAATTTTTTTCCATCAAATTTTTTTAAATTTGAAAAATATACATGGTCAAGGTCCATATTAATTCCCATACCTATGGCATCAGTTGCTACTAAAAAATCGACATCTCCTGATTGATATAAATTAACTTGAGCATTTCTTGTTTTTGGACTCAATGACCCCATTACAATCGCTGCTCCACCTTTTTGTCTTCGTAATAATTCAGCTATGGCGTAAACTTCCTCTGTTGAAAAAGCAATTATTGCTGTTTTTCTATTAATTCGCGAGATTTTTTTATGGCCAGCGTAAGTAAGTTTAGATAATCTTTTCCTATTAATAAACTCTATATCATCATTTAATTTTGAGATAATACCTTTTATCGTATTTGAACCCATAAACATTGTAAGCTTACTACCCCTCATATTAAGTAATCTATCTGTAAAAATGTGGCCTCGTTCATGGTCTGCACACATTTGAATTTCATCAATTCCAACAAATTCTAAATCTTTGTCTATTGGCATAGACTCTACTGTACATAAAAAATATTTTGCATTTGCTGGTATAATTTTTTCTTCTCCAGTTATAAGAGCAACTTCATCATGTTTGGTTTTTTTTATAACTTTGTCATATACCTCTCGCGCCAAAAGTCTTAGTGGAAAACCTATCATTCCAGATTCAAATGAAAGCATTGTTTCTATTGCTAAATGTGTTTTACCTGTGTTGGTTGGACCTAGTACTGCTGTGATTTTATTTTTATTCATTTCTATCTTTGGTATGTTAAGTATCTTACCTACAAGATATAGTTGCTCTTAAAGAACAAAAATAGACTAAAACATGACCGAATCATTAGGCTAAAAGTTCTCATTTTGACTTTCAATAATTTTACCTAATTTAACACAATATAGCTAATTATCCAAAATTAACTATCAGACATAAAGTTTTAAGACTTAATCTTAAGAATTTTCCAAATACCAGAGGCAGATGTAATAATTTTATTGTCACATTTTAATTCACAAAATAAAAACACAAGTGTTTTAGTTTTTTTTAGAATTTTTACATTTCCAATAATTTCATCACCAATTTTTGAAGCACCAATATATTTAAGATCTAAAGAAATAGTTACACATGGTGAATTATCAGATGCTCTATGTGCCGCAGTCCCTGCCCCAGCATCAATTAGTGCCGATAGATAACCACCATGAGTTATTCCTGCCGCATTTAAATGATTCTCGTTAATTATTGATTTAAATTCATACTCTGTTTCAGATACGGCTCTAAATAAAACACCTCCATTGTGTTTCATAAACCCAGGTTTAATACTTATTTGTTCAAATTCTTTGCTCATATTTTTCTATAATACTAAAGTTAGAATTAATAAAATTATTAAAACAATTATAAAAAAATATATAACTGATTTTTGTAAGGAAATTTTCATATTTTTTTTATTATCTTATCGATTAATTTATTAGCAAATAGACTTTTATTTTTATTATTATTAAAATCAACCTTTTCATTAAGAACATCTTTAATCATTTTAGAAAGTACATCTTTTTTGGTTAAAAGATTTATTGAATTAAAACTATGGATCCTTTTTTCAGAATTTAAACTGTAATAAAAATGAAATGTTTTTTTTCCAAAATCAATTTTAAATTCTAAATAATCTTTTATATTTAATATTTTAATATTTGAAATTTTGTCTTTTTTAACTTTTTCATATAAATAATAAAAATCATGATAAGCAAATCTAAATAATAAATCCTTAGGATTGCCAAAACCTTTTTTTTGTCTAGTGATATAATTATATTTTTTAATTTTTAATTTCTTTTTTAAAAAGGATTGTACTTCATCAACATACAGTAAGATCCTATTTTTCTTGGCTTTTTGAAATAATCTCAGTGATTGAATATAAGTTTTTGTAAGTGGTTTTTCACAAAATATATTTATTTTTTTTTCTATACATTTGTTAACTATATTGAAATGAGTGTTATCCGGGGTAGCGATGAAAATCCAATCTATTTTATCTAATTTGTTAAAATATTTTGACTTACTGTTAGCTGTAAAATGTAATTTTGAAATAGAGTTTATTTTTTTTTGAAGTATTTTTCCCCATTTACCCTTACCAACTAAACCAGTCGATTTAGAATGCATCCTTGTACCAACTATTTCCTAGATTAACTTTCTGAGTATAATATCTAAGAGCAACAGGGCCCTCCTTGAATGGAATTCCAAAATCTTTATCATCTTCTGCTTGATTTATTAATGATGTCATTACATGATCAAATGGATCCATAAATCTTATGTCATTCTTTTCACTTTTAATGCCACCAGTGTTATTCAAAAAGTTTTCTATAACTTGTCTAAAAGAAGTTTTATTATCTACTCTGCCAATAATGAATTTTTCATTTCCATTTCTATTTAAAAAACCTGCTTCTCTGTATAAAAAAACATCACCATATAAATCAACACAAACTGATAATTGTGTATGACCATATTTTCTCATCTGATCATCAGTTATTTTTGTAAGTTTTTTTCCTAAAACCCCCATCCTAATAGGATGAAGGGCATAACCGTAATCAATATGTAGATTTTGTAATCTCTTATCATTTTCAAAATCCTTAAATAATTTTATTAATTTTTTTCTATCTTCTTCAGTTAGTAAACCATCAAGATGGTATTTCTTATCCTGATCCCTCACATCTGATATTCCAGTCACTGTATCAAAATCATCTCTTAAAGATAAAAAATCAATTCCTGGACCATTTTTAACTTCACTATTTACCTCCTCAATAAAATTTATGAGCTTAGGGAGGTTTTTATAGTTCTCTTTAAGAATAATATAATTTAAACCGAATTTGATTTTAGAATTTTCCTCATTTCTTTTTATCAAAAAATTAATACAATTTCTTTTGACCATTTTGTAAGATTTTTTAACAGTAGTGATAAATTCATAAGACTCTTCGTCAATGCCGTATAAAGAAATTCTAATAGAATCAAGCTTCATAATTTTAGGATTTTTTTTAACAAAATTTTCAGTTAGTGAATGTCCATTAGTTATAAGTGGAACCCTTAGTCCATGATCGGAAGCAAATTCAATAATGTCACCAATGCCAGGGTTGGTGAGGGGTTCTAATCCACCTGAAATAGAAATAGCTGTATTTTTTGGATCAAGTTCAGAAAGGACTTTATTAAATATCTTGTTTCCACTTTCTATTGCATTGGAAGGATATTTTTCTGCTTGGTTTCTTCCACAAAATCCACAATAATACATACAAGACACACCTGGATATAAAGCAATTCTCATAGGATATTTAAATTCATTTTGTAAGGCACTCCCTAACTGAGCACAAAAGGGAGATATAGATTGCCAATACTTTTTTGCTGTACCTGATTTAGTGATTAAATTTTGCAAATACTCACTTCCCCTAATAATTTTGTTTAAAATTCTCAATGTTGAAATATCAACATCTAACGCAGATTTAATTTCTCTTTGTCTTAACCACGGATTATTAGCAAATAGGTAGATTATCCTTGAAATAAGCTCAAAAAATTTAGAATTATTCCCATAATCTTTATCAAATTTTTTGATTTCATCTAAAATTAATTGACCAGAATCTCCTTTTGGTAATTGAAATTCTGATTTTATTAACCAATTGTCTACGTCAATATTCTTATTTTGAAGCACTGTTATTTATTGTAAATATAATATTAATTTTAAAATTAATAATACAGTAAATTTGTGAAAAAAAAAATCATATTTTATCATCCTAATTTTGGTGATGGTGGTGTTGAAAAAACTAATTTGATGATCTCTGGAAAGCTATCTGAGCAATATGATATTTTTTTTCTATCTCATTCTTTTTCAAATAAATTTGACAAAGAAATTAAAAGAATAGGTATTAAGAAAATTTTAATTCCTTCTAAAAGAGCAATATTTGGGCTTGCGAGACTTGTTAAAGCATATAAAAAAATAAAACCTGATTTAATTTTTTCACTTCAAACTCATGCTAACGTCATTAGTTTGTTATTAAATATGTTTTTTTTTAGGAATAAGTTAAAAGTTATTTGCTGTGAAAGAATATCAATAAAAAGATATGAGTGGAATTTAAAAGGCAGGCTAATTATTTTTTTAGCAAAATTAATTTATAGATATTCTAAATTAGTAATATGTAATTCAAAAGAACTATCAAGAGAATTTAAAGCTTTATCTAAAAATTTAAAAGTTGTTCATATTTATAATCCAACTTTAAATTCTAATTTTAATTTGTTGTCAAAAAAATTTAGAATAAAAACTGAACCATTTTTAAAAAAAAAAAAACCAATTTTATTTTCCCTAGGAAGACTTGACTATAATAAAAATAATATAATGTTGCTTAGAGCATATAATGAAATAAAAGATAAAATAAGATGCAACATTGTATTGATGGGAGATGGAAATGAAAAAAAATTGTTACTTGATTATGCTAAAGAAAATAATTTTAAAAAGGATCTTTTTATTTTAAGCTTCCAAAAAAATCCATATCCTTACCTATTAAAATCAGATATTTTAATTTTAACCTCAAGAACAGAAGGTTTGCCAAATGTTTTAATTGAAGGTTTAGCTCTAAAAAAATTTGTTATTTCAACCAAATGTCCAACCGGACCAAAAGAAATACTATTGAATGGTAAGGCAGGTTTTTTGGTAAATAACGATGATTATGAAGATCTTGCAAATAAAATTAGAATTTACTTTCAAAAACCAGAGTTAGTAATCAGAAAAAAAAAGTACATTAAAAAAAGTTTGTTACAATTTTCTCCTGGTAAAAGTTTAAATAAATATAAAGAAATTGTGGATAATTTAATATAATTATGGTGGACCGCCCAGAACTCGAATCTGGAATCTCCCGGTTCGTAGCCGAGCGCCTTATCCAATTTGGCCAGCGGTCCTCATTCAATAATTATTTAAATATATCAAAGTTTTTAATGTAATTTAACTTATAAAATATTATGCTTAGTGTTTAATGAGCAAAAAATTAGATGATGTTGTAATAACATCTGCTTTAAGAACACCAATTGGAACATATAAAGGTTCTTTAAAAAGTTTGAGTGCTGAAAAATTAGGTGCGCTGGTGATTAAAGAAGCTGTACACAAATCAAATCTTAAGTCTGAGCAAATTGATGAAGTTATAATGGGTCATGTTCTCACTTCGGGACTTGGTCAAAACCCTGCTAGACAAGCATCCATACATGCCGGTATCCCTGTAACTAAACCAGCGTATATTGTTAATCAGGTTTGTGGATCAGGCTTAAGATCTATAGTTTCAGGTTTTCAATCGATTAAATTAGATCCAGAAATGATCGTTGTTTCAGGTGGTCAAGAAAATATGTCGAGAGCACCACATGCATTGTTTTATAGAGAGAATAAAAAATTAGATGATACAAAATTAATTGATACAATGCTCAATGATGGTTTGATTGACTCATTTAATCATTATCATATGGGCGTAACAGCAGAAAATGTTGCAGAAAAATTCAAAATTTCAAGAGATGAACAAGATAATTTTGCATTAAATTCTCAAAAAAAAACACAAGAAGCTTTAAGTAAAAATAAATTTAAGGATGAGATAATTAAGTTAGAAATTAAAACTAATAAAAAAGTTTTAGTTTTTGATAAAGATGAACATCCTAGAGGTAATTTAATTTTGGATGAATTAAAAAAATTAAAAACTGTTTTTAAAGAAAATGGAACTGTTACTCCTGGAAATTCGTCTGGTATAAATGACGGCGCAGCCGCAACAATATTGATGACAAGAAAACAAGCAGAACTAAAATCAATAGAACCCCTGGTTAAAATAGTTTCATGGGCATCATGTGGTGTTGAACCATCTTTAATGGGCTTAGGTCCCATACCCGCAATTAAAGCAGCACTTAAAAAAGCTGAATGGAGTTTGAAAGATGTTGATTTATTTGAGATTAACGAAGCTTTTGCTGCTCAAAGCTTAGCAGTGATTAAAGAATTAAAAATTCCTGAAGAAATAGTCAATGTAAATGGTGGAGCAATAGCTCTTGGCCACCCAATTGGTGCGTCTGGAACAAGAATACTTGTTACCTTGATACATGAGATGAAAAAACAAAAAAAAGTTAAAGGTTGTGTTGCACTTTGTATAGGTGGAGGGATGGGAATAGCTTTGTGTGTAGAGAGAATTTAGTAATGATTTTTTCTAAATTTCTCCTTTAGTAAAATTTTTTGTATCCAAATTTTAGCATCTATGTATGTACTTTCTTTAGGTTTAAGAAGTATATTTATGAACTTTTTAATCATTTTAAAAGGATACTTTTAAAGAGTGTCAAAAAATTGAGCATAATGTGTTAAAATTAGCAATTAACAACATTTTTATAGTGTATAAGATCTTAAAAATTAAATGAGTGAAAAATTATTAGTTCCTGACATCGGTGATTTTGAAAATGTGGAAGTTATTGAATTACTAGTTAAAGAAGGTCAAGAAATTTCTAAGAACGACCCAGTAGTAACTATCGAAAGTGATAAATCAAGTGTTGAAATACCATCAACATTGTCAGGTAAAATTGAGACAATAGAAGTAAAAGTTGGTGATAAAGTTTCTAAAGGTGATTTAATTTTAAATATTTTAGCTTCAAATGAAAAACCTTCTCCAACTAAGAATATTCCAAAAGATACTGAAAATTTAATTGAAGAAGCTGAAAAATCACTCGAAAAAAAACATGAGCAAACTGTCCAAAAAAAAAATGATGAGAGAAAAAAATCTGAGATAATTCAAGTTGTTAATGAAGGTGATGTTGATCCATTAGAAACTAATGAATGGTTAGAGTCTCTTACAGCAGTAATTGAAAAAGATGGCAATCAAAGAGCTCATTATTTAATAAAGGAATTAATAAATAAAGCTTATACGGAAGGTGCAAACATTCCTTACACACAAAACACACCTTATATAAATACAATCCCAGTAAGTGAGGAAAAAAAGTCTAATGGTGATCAAAACACCGAAAGAAGAATTAGATCATTAATAAGATGGAACTCTGCAGCAATGGTTGTTCGTGCAAATAAAAAATTTCCTGAACTTGGAGGACATATTGGTACGTTTGCATCTGCGGCTACACTTTATGATGTAGGAATGAATCATTTTTGGAGAGCTAAAAATAATAAATTTGGTGGAGACTTAATTTACTTTCAAGGTCATAGTGCACCAGGAATGTACGCCAGAGCCTTTCTTGAAGGTAGACTTAATGAAAAACAATTAGATAGATTTAGACAAGAAGTTAATCCAGGTGGTTTATCATCTTACCCACATCCTTGGTTGATGCCGAACTTCTGGCAATTTCCGACAGTCTCAATGGGCTTAGGACCAATGTTGGCTATCTACCAAGCAAGATATATGAAGTATTTAATTAACAGAGGCCTTATTAAAGATGAAGGACGAAAAGTATGGGCTTTTTTAGGTGATGGAGAAATGGATGAACCAGAGTCTTTAGGTGCAATTGGATTAGCAGCTAGAGAAAAATTAGATAACTTAATATTTGTAATTAATTGTAATCTTCAAAGACTGGATGGGCCTGTTAGAGGAAATGGAAAAATTATACAAGAATTAGAGGGTATTTTTAGAGGAGCAGGATGGAATGTTATTAAAGTAATTTGGGGTTCATATTGGGATGCATTATTAGCAAATGATAAAACCGGCCATTTAATTAAGGTTATGAATGAAACTGTTGATGGCGAGTATCAAGCAATTAAAGCAAGGGATGGAGCTTATGTTAGAGATAAGTTTTTTGGTAAATATCCAGAAACAAAAGAATTAGTCTCAAGTCTCTCAGATAAAGATATATGGAGATTAAATAGGGGTGGTCACGATCCTCACAAAGTTTTCGCGGCTTATGATAAAGCTTCTAAAAATATTGGAAGCCCAACAGTTGTTATAGCTAAAACTATTAAAGGTTATGGAATGGGAAAAAGTGGAGAAAGTGTTAACACAACTCACCAAACCAAAAAATTAGATATTGATGATTTGATGTATTATAGGGATAGATTTGATGTTCCTTTAACAGATAAGCAGGTTCAAAATATTGAATATTATAAGCCAGATCAAAATTCGCCTGAAATAAAATATATTAAAGAAAGAAGGCTTCAATTGGGTGGTTTTATTCCAGAGAGAACCACTTATGCAAAACCTATCAAAGCACCTCCAAAAGATATTTTTGATAACATGAAAGAGTCCACAGGAGATAAAGAGATGTCTACAACTATGGCATTAGTTAGAATGTTAACAAATCTTTTACGAGATAAAAATGTAGCTCCAAGATTAGTTCCAATTATTCCAGATGAAGCCAGAACTTTTGGTATGGAGGGTTTTTTTCAAAAAATAGGGATTTATGCTCACGAAGGACAAAAATATGAACCAGAGGACTCTGCACAATTAAGTTCGTATAGAGAAGATAAAAGTGGACAAGTTTTAGAAGAAGGAATTAATGAGGCAGGGGCCATGTCTTCTTGGATTGCAGCTGGAACTTCCTACACAAATCATGACATTGAAATGATCCCTATCTATCTTTTTTACTCAATGTTTGGTTTTCAAAGAATAGGTGATTTTGCTTGGGCGGGAGCAGATAGTCAGTCTAGAGGTTTTTTAATTGGTGCGACCGCAGGAAGAACTACATTAGCAGGTGAGGGTTTACAACATCAAGATGGTCATAGTCATTTATTAGCTTCAACAATCCCAAACTGTAAATCTTATGACCCAACATTTCATTATGAATTGGCAACAATTTTTAGAGATGGTTTAAAAAGAATGCACGAGAAAAAAGAAAATATTTTTTATTATATTACAACTATGAATGAAAATTATCCTCATCCAGCAATGCCAAAAGACAAATTATGTGAAGAAGGTATTTTAAAAGGAATGTATAAAATTAGAGAATTTAATAAATATAAAAAAACAAAAATTCAATTTTTAGGATCAGGAACAATTTTAAGAGAAATGATTTCAGGTGCCGAAATTTTGCAAAAAGAATATCAAATTGATAGTGAAGTTTGGAGTGTAACGAGTTTTAATGAATTAAGAAGAGATGGTTTGGAGGTGGAAAGATTTAACTTGTTGAATCCGGGTAAGGAATCTAAAAAAACATATGTTGAGAGCTGTTTAGGCAATACCGAAGGTCCTATTTTAGCTGCCTCTGATTATATGAGAATGAATTCAGATCAAATTCGACCCTATATTAATAAGAGCTTTTATTCATTAGGAACGGATGGATTTGGTCGGAGTGATACAAGAAAAAATTTAAGAAAGTTTTTTGAAGTTGATAAAGAGCATATAGTTACTTATGGATTAAGTGTTTTGGCTAAAGAGCAGTTAATTGCCTCAAAATATGCACAAGAGGCAATAAAGAAATATAAAATTGATAAAGACAAACCAATGCCAACAAAATTATAATGTCAAAGAAAGATATAAAAGTTCCAAATATTGGTGAATTTAAAGATGTAGAGATTATTGAGGTTTTAATTAAAAAAGGTCAAAAAATAAAAAAGAATGACCCACTAATAACCATTGAAAGTGATAAATCAAGTGTGGAGATACCATCATCAGATGATGGTACGGTAATTTCTTTAAATGTTAAAATTGGAGATAAGGTATCTGAAGGTGACAAAATTATTGAAGTTGAAATTGAGAGAGAAATAAAAGAAATAGAGACTAAAGAATTACCTAAGGAGATTAAAAAATATGAAATTAAAAAAAATACAGAATCTAAAAACGTAATTATTAAAGATTTTTCTACAAAAGCTTCCGCATCACCAAAAGTAAGAAAATTTGCAAGAGAACTTGGAATAGATATTAATAAAGTTCCTGGTAGTGAGAGACAAGGAAGAGTTACAGAAAGTGATGTAAAGTTATTTGTTGCAACTAAATCTGATAAGAGCTTTGAAAATCAAAATACAACAGAACAAAAGATTGAACAAGAGTATTCTCATTCTGAGTTTGGAGAAGTAGATATCAGAAACATTCCTAGAGTAAAAAAGTTGTCATCCAAATATTTGATGAACTCTTGGTTAAAAATTCCTCATGTAACTAACCATGATGAAGCTGATATAACTGAATTAGAAGAATTTAGAAGTTCCCTTACGGATATATATACAGGAGAGAAAAAAAAAATTACTCCACTTGCTTTCATTGTTAAAGCATTAACAGCATCATTAAAAAAATTTCCAAATTTTAATACCTCAATAGATGATATCGAAAATGGTAAAATGACTGTTAAAAAATATTATCATGTTGGCATAGCAGTAGATACCCCTCATGGTTTGATGGTTCCAAAATTAAGAAATGCTGATAATAAAAATATTTCTTTAATAAGCACAGAATTAAAAAAAATAAGCCAGCAATGTAGAGATCTTAAAATTGATAAAAAAGAGTTATTTGGAGGGTCTATGACCATTACCAGCTTAGGTGGAATCGGGGGATCTTTTTTTACCCCAATTATAAATTATCCTGAGGTAGCTATTTTAGGAGTAGGAAGAGCAGAAAAAAAACAGGTATTTACGGGTGGAAAATTTGTTACACGCACTATGTTGCCACTTTCCTTATCTTATGATCACAGAATTATCGACGGTGCAGAAGCAGCTCGATTTAATAATGATTTAAAAGAAAACCTTGGTAAAAACTTTGCATATAAGCTAGCTGTTTAATTAAAATTATGTCTAAAAGTGTTTCATTGTTAAGTGCTTTGTTGTGCACATTTATTTGGGGAACCACATTTATTGCTCAAGATACTGGTATGGATGATATTGGTCCATTTACCTTTAATGCTGTAAGATTTTTTGTAGGTTTCTTAGCAATTCTCCCTTTTGCATTATTTTTTGAAAAGAAAAAATTTAAATTTGAATTTCAAATTGGTCATAGAACTTTTGTCATTTTATCTTTTTTAATTGGATTATCTCTTTTCTTAGGCTCAGCATTACAACAGGTAGCTTTACTTTATACTGATGTAGCTAATGCTGCTTTCTTTACAATTTTTTATGTACCCATGGTACCGATAATAATTTTTATTTTTAAGAGGGACTCATTACATTGGAGTGTGTGGCCGTCAGTGATTTTATGTTTAATAGGTGGATATCTCTTAACAAATTTTTATGATGCTACAGTTAGACTTGGAGATATGTTAGTAGTTCTTGGAGCATTATTCTGGAGTACTCATATCATATTTACAGGAATGATTGTTAAAACATACAACTTACCTTTAACCTTAGGTTCGATCCAAACTTTATTGGTAGCTTTATTTTCCTTTATCATTGCTTTGATTTATGAAGAATTTGTTATTGAAAATATTCTTAATGAGATAGACTCCATTCTCTATGCTGGAATTTTATCTGGAGGTTTTGCATTCGTTCTACAAATTTATGCTCAAAAAAATATAACACCTGCACCAGCAGCTATAATTTTTTCTTTAGAAGGTGTTTTTGCAACTATCGCAGCATGGTTTTTATTAAGTCAAATTTTAGATTTTAACAATATATTAGGGTGTTTGTTCATATTATGTGGTGTTTTAATTTCTCAACTATTACCATTAATGAGGAAAGTAAATTATTGATAATAAAATTAAAGCAACAAAAATTCTATAAATTACAAATACAGTTAAAGAAAAATTACTAACATATTTTATAAAATATTTGACTGTGATAAATGAGAAAATAAAAGAAAAAGTAATTGCAATTAATAATAAATAATTGAATTCAGTTGATTGTTGCACTGCATCTTTAAGACCTAAAAAACTTGCACCAGCTAAGGCAGGTATAGATAATAAAAAAGCAATTTTACTTGAGGCGACTCTATTAAATTTTAGAAAACGAGCTGCTGTTAAAGTTATTCCCGCTCTACTTACACCAGGTATGAGTGCTAAAATTTGAAATAGTCCTATAAATAATATTGTTTTTATATTTAAGTCTGTCGATATATCTTGATTGATATCTCTTTTATCTGATAAAAATAGAACTAAACCAAAAAATAGAGTTGTCCATGCAATAACTTCTATATTTCTTAAAAGATTAACTATTTCAATTGAATATATTATATACCCAAAAATTATAAGAGGTATTGAGCCAATTAAAATCAAAACTAATAGTTTTTGATTTTTTCTCAAATCTATTAAGTCTTTTTTAAAGTAATAGAGTATTGCAATCAAAGAGCCCAAATGAAGACCTATATCAATAAACAAAGAGCTTGAGCTAAAATCATAAAAATTTGATATCAAGATTAGATGAGCTGAAGAACTAATAGGTAAAAATTCAGAAATTCCTTGTACTGCAGAAAGAATTAGGATTTCTATAAAATCTTGAAGCATACATATGTCGTAACTTAAAAAATATTTATTTTAAACAATTCGATTTAATCATAATAGGTATGCAAATAATAAATTTTCTATAATTTAAGGTTAATATAAACAATTATAGGTCATAAGTACTGACCTAAATAATACTTTTATTAATAAAAACAATGTATAATTTGCTCAAAATTTAAAGATTCTATGACTGATAAAATGTTAAAATTTGTAAAATTAGGTCAACAAACTCCACCTAAAAGGGATACTGGCATTAGAAAAGAAGATTTTAATGAGATCTATGACGAGTTCGTTAAGAAAAAAGCCGAAGAACAGTCGAGTAGATGTTCTCAATGTGGAGTTCCATTCTGCCAAGTACATTGTCCTTTAAGCAATAATATACCAGACTGGTTAAAACTTACAGCTGAAGGGAGACTAAAAGAGGCTTATGAATTATCTCAAAGCACTAACAATATGCCAGAGGTATGTGGAAGGATATGTCCTCAGGATAGATTATGTGAAGGTAATTGCGTAATTGAGCAATCAGGTCATGGAACAGTA
This sequence comes from uncultured Pelagibacteraceae bacterium, assembly GCA_902515095.1. Taxonomy (GTDB): domain Bacteria; phylum Pseudomonadota; class Alphaproteobacteria; order Pelagibacterales; family Pelagibacteraceae; genus Pelagibacter. Next base: position 75,510 of record CABXTC010000003.1, on the reverse strand, counting down.
ACTATTGGTTCAGTTGAGAAATATATTAATGACACAGCGTGGGAACAAGGTTGGGTCAAACCAATTTCTTTAAAACATGAGAAAGACCAAAGTGTTGGAATAATTGGTGCCGGTCCAGCAGGTCTAGCAGCTGCTGAGCAGTTAAGAAAAAGTGGATATAAAATTACCGTTTATGATCGATATGATCGTGCAGGTGGATTATTGATTTATGGTATCCCTAATTTCAAGTTAGAAAAACATGTGGTTGAAAGAAGAACAAAACTATTAAGAGATGGTGGTATAAAGTTTGTTCAAAATTTTGAAGTTGGTAAAGACGCATCGCTAGAACAGTTAAGAAAAAAACATGACGCAATTTTAATTGCTACTGGTGTTTATAAACCTAGAGAAGTTGAATTACCTGGTAACGATTTAGATAACATTTTTCCGGCGATGGAATTTTTGACAGCATCAAATAAAAAAGGCTTAGGTGATAAAGTAGAGTTATTTGATAAAGGAACTTTAAATGCTGAAGGAAAAGATGTTGTTGTAATAGGTGGTGGTGACACAGCAATGGATTGTGTTAGGACCTCAATAAGACAAAAAGCAAGATCTGTTAAATGTTTATATAGACGAGATAAAGAAAATATGCCTGGATCAGCCAGGGAAGTTGCAAACGCTGAGGAAGAAGGTGTTGAATTTGTTTGGCTATCAAGTCCTAAAGAATTTAAAGGCAAAAATAAAATTGAAAATTTAGTTGTAAACCAAATACAGCTAGGTGAACCAGATGATTCAGGAAGAAGAAGACCAGAGATTAAAGAGGGTGCAGAATTTAAAATTAAAGTAGACATGGTAATCAAAGCTCTTGGTTTTGATCCAGAAAATTTACCATTATTGTTTGACGCTCAGGAATTACAAATAACCAAATGGGGTACAATTAAGACTGACTTTAATACGATGGAAACAAATTTAAAAGGTGTTTTTGCTGCTGGTGATATTGTAAGGGGAGCATCGCTAGTGGTATGGGCAATCAAAGATGGTAGAGACGCTGCTACTTCAATGAAAACATACTTAGAAAATATAGAATTAAGAAAAACAAAAGTAGCATAGTGGAAAATTATAAAAAAAATTTAAAATTATTAACTGATAGTCATGTTTATTCGAAAGAAATGGAACATGATGCTTGTGGAGTTGGTTTAATTGCATCTACAGAAGGAAAAAAATCTAGAGCTATCGTTGAATATGGAATTGAGGCATTAAAAGCAGTTTGGCACAGGGGAGCTGTTGATGCAGATGGAAAAACAGGAGATGGAGCTGGGATACATGTAGAAATCCCAAAAGATTTTTTTATAGAAAAAATTGAAGTCACAGGACATGACTATGATAATTCTGAAATTTGTGTGGGCATGATTTTTTTACCTAAAAATGACTATTCAGCACAAGAGAATTGTAAAACAATTGTTGAAAGCGAACTTACAAAAAATAATTTTAGTATATACGGTTGGCGACAAGTGCCAGTGAATCCAAAAATTTTGGGTGATAAAGCTCTTCAAACTATGCCTGAAATTATACAGGTTCTGTTTAAATCTAATAATCCAAATTTATTGGACAAAAGCTTAGAAAGAAAAATTTATGAAACAAGAAAGAAAATAGAAAATAAAGCTTTCAATGCATCATTGAATAATTTTTATATTTGCTCAATTAGTTCAAAGTCTATAATTTATAAGGGACTATATTTAGCAGAGGCAATATCAGATTTTTATCTAGATCTTAAAGACTCAAGATTTATCTCAAGATATGCAATTTTTCATCAAAGATTTTCAACAAACACTGCACCAAGCTGGAGTTTAGCTCAACCATTTAGAGCTGTAGCACACAATGGTGAGATAAATACTTATAAAGGAAATAAAAACTGGATGAAAGTTCATGAGCAACAAATGAGCAGTCCACTTTTTGATGAAATAGAAAATTTAAAACCAGTAATTCAAAAAGGGGTTTCTGACTCTGCAGCTTTAGACAATGTATTTGAGTTACTGAATAAATCAGGTCAATCAGCACCTTTAGCTAAATTGATGCTTATACCTGATGCATGGTCAAAAAAAAATAAGACATTATCAAAAAATCATCAACAACTATTCAATTTTTTAAATAGTACGATGGAACCGTGGGATGGACCTGCTGCTATTGCTGCTACAGATAATGAATGGGTGATAGCTGCAAATGACAGAAATGGTCTTAGACCTTTACGATACGCCATAACGAAAGACAAAATGCTCTTTGCGGGCTCTGAAACAGGAATGATAAAATTAAATGAAAAAAAAATTTTAATTAAAGGTAGATTAGGTCCTGGTGAAATAATTGGAGTTCGAATTGAAAAAGGAAAAGTTTTTTCAAATAGCCAAATAAAAGATTATCTAGCTAAAGAATTTAAACATTTTAATTCTCAAATAATTGATTTAGACGAAAAATTATCAATCTCTAATGAAAAACACATTTTTGATGGAGAAAGTTTAAGGAGAAGACAGTATACTTTTGGAATAAGTTTAGAAGACCTAGAGCTTATTTTACATCCAATGGCAGAGGATGCTAAAGAGGCAACAGGCTCAATGGGCGACGACACTCCCTTGGCTGTTTTATCTGATAAGTACAGACCACTTTATCATTTTTTTAGGCAAAATTTTAGTCAAGTAACAAATCCACCAATTGACTCTTTGAGGGAAAACAAAGTAATGAGTTTAAAAACTAGATTTGGAAACTTAGGAAATATTCTTGATTTCGATACCTTAACGAAAGAGAATATTTATGTATTAAATAGTCCTATTCTATCAAATTCCCAATTTAATAAGTTTATTAATTTTTTTGGTAAAAATTCAGTAACAATAGATTGCTCTTTTTCACAAGATGAAAATCTAACAGACTCTCTTAGCAGGATTCAAAAAGAGTCAGAAATCGCTGTAAGACAAGGTATTACACAAGTAATTTTGAGTGATAAAAATATTTCCTCTGAAAGATTACCAATGCCGATGTTATTATGTGTTGGAGCCATAAACACATTTTTAATACAAAAAAAATTAAGAGGATATGTTTCTATTAATGTTCAATCTGGTGAAGCTATAGATACACACTCGTTTGCAACATTAATTGGGGTTGGTGCAACAACAGTAAATCCATATTTAGCTTTTGACAGTTTATACCATAGATACGAAAAAAAACTTTTTGGCCAATATAGTTTTGATGAGTGTGTGCAGCGTTATATAAATTCAGTTAACGCAGGTTTATTGAAGATAATGTCTAAAATGGGAATTTCTGTCTTAAGTTCTTATAGAGGTGGATGTAATTTTGAAACTGTTGGATTAAGTAGAACAGTTGTAGATGATTACTTCCCTGGAGTTATATCAAAAATTTCAGGTATTGGCTTGGTTGGAATTGAAAAAAAAATAAGAGAAATTCATAAAGAAGCATTTGAGAGTACAGAAACAGTCTTGCCTATTGGAGGTATTTATAGATATAGGAAAAATGGAGAGACACATCAATATCAAGGGAAACTCATTCATTTATTACAGAGTGCTGTAGGCTCAAATTCATATGAGGCATATAAGAAATATGCTGATGGAATATATAATCTGCCACCAATAAATTTGAGAGATTTAGTTGATTTTAGAAAAAAGAAATTAGGTTCATCGATAAATATATCAGAAGTTGAGCCAATAGAAAAAATATTAAAAAGATTTGGCAGTGGAAGCATGTCTCATGGTGCTTTATCCAAAGAAGCACATGAAACATTAGCAATTGGAATGAATAGAATTAAAGGAGCCTCTTGTAGTGGTGAAGGAGGTGAAGATGCTGATAGATTCAAGATTATGGACGGTGGTGATAGTGCAAATTCTAGGGTGAAACAAATTGCATCAGCTAGATTTGGTGTGACTGTAAATTACTTAAATAATTGTAACGAAATAGAAATTAAAATGGCCCAGGGTGCAAAGCCAGGTGAAGGAGGTCAGTTACCAGGTTTTAAAGTAACAAAAGAAATCGCAAGACTAAGACATTCTACTCCAGGAGTAACATTAATTTCTCCCCCACCACATCATGATATTTATTCGATAGAGGATTTAGCTCAACTAATTTATGATTTAAAACAGATAAATCCAATCGCAAGAATTGGGGTTAAATTGGTTGCTTCATCTGGAATTGGAACAATTGCAGCAGGTGTTGCTAAAGCAAAAGCAGATATTATTTTGATTTCAGGTCATAATGGAGGAACGGGTGCAACCCCTCAAACAAGTGTTAAATATGTTGGAATACCATGGGAAATGGGTCTAACAGAAGCTAATCAAGTTTTAACATTAAACAATTTAAGACACAAAGTTACATTAAGAACTGATGGTGGTATTAAAACTGGTAGAGATGTTGTTATAGCCGCAATGATGGGAGCAGAAGAATACGGAGTTGCTACAACAGCTTTGGTAGCAATGGGATGTATAATGGTAAGACAGTGTCATTCAAACACTTGTCCAGTTGGTGTTTGTACACAAGATAAGAAATTGAGAGAAAAATTTACTGGCACTCCAGATAAGGTTGTTAACTTATTTACTTTTATTGCTTCTGAAGTAAGAGAAATTTTAGCCGCACTAGGTTTTAAATCATTAAATGATATTATTGGTAGAACAGACTTATTAATGCAAGTAAATAAGGCTTCACCAAATTTAGATGATTTAGACTTAAATCCGCTATTTGTTCAGGCAGACCCTGGAAGCAATAAGAGATATTGTGAGTCTAAAGAGATTAACAAAGTACCTGAGACATTAGACCAAAAAATTTGGCCAGAGATAGAACAATCCTTAGACAATTCACATAAAATTGAAAAAGAATTTATTATTAAAAACACGAATAGAGCCGTTGGTACAAGAATTTCACACCATCTTTACAAAAAGTATGGTTATGAAAAATTAAAAGAAAATTTTCTTATATTAAATTTTAAAGGTTCTGCAGGACAATCATTTGGTGCTTTTTCATCAAAAGGATTAAAATTAAATCTTAAAGGTGATGCGAATGATTATGTTGGTAAAGGATTGTCGGGAGCTACAATTTCAATAAAACTTTCAGACGAAAGTAATTTAGTTTCTAACGAAAATACAATTATTGGTAACACAGTTCTCTACGGTGCTACTTCTGGCAAACTTTTTGCTGCTGGTCAAGCAGGTGATAGATTTGCAGTAAGAAATTCTGGTGCTACCACAGTCATTGAAGGGTGTGATTCTAATGGTTGTGAATACATGACTGGAGGGACAGTAGTAATTTTAGGAAATGTGGGTGACAATTTTGCAGCAGGCATGACTGGAGGCATGGCATTTATTTATGATAAATTTAATGAGTTTGAGAAAAAAGTAAATCCAGACTCAGTTATTTGGCAGAATGTTGAAACAGAATATTGGACGACTTTTTTAAAAGGGCTAGTCTTTGAGCATTCTGAGGAAACAGGTTCATTAATATCGAAGAACATAATTAAAAACTTTAAAGATGAAATTAAGAATTTTGTTCAAGTTTGCCCAAAAGAAATGATCAATAAACTTGAAAATCCAATTTCATTAAATTCTAAAATTAAAGAAGTTAGTTAATAATAATTTTTAATTCTTTTTTTAAAATATTTAACCATTTAGGTGAAGATAAACTATGATCACCATTTTTTACAATTACCAATTTTTTTTTTGAATTTTTAAAAATCTTCAAAACTTTTCTTGAATAACCAACAGGTACAACCTCATCTTTGTGTCCATGAACCATGGTTACATTAAATCTATGATTAATTTTTTTGTGAAATACTTTATTTTTTTGACCATCTCTAATTAATTGTAAAGAAATTGGGTACTCATAACTTCCATGCTTTAAATTTATAATTTTGTTTTTTTTTAATTCTTTTTTCATTTCTTTTGAAAATTTATTCCACATTAACCCTTCTAAAAATTCAGGTGCTGAACCAATTCCTAAAAACCCTACAATCTGTTTTTTAAAAAATTTAAATTGATTTAAAGAAATCCAGGCTCCCATACTTGAACCAATTAATATAATTCTATTTTTTTTAACAACTTTTTTAATTAATATACTTGTTTCTTTAGTCCATTTTGAGATATTTCCATTAGTAAATTTACCAGATGATTTACCGTGGCCAGAGTATTCTAAAGCAAGAAAGCCAAGTTTATTTTTTTTTGCAAAATTTAAAAAAACTTTTGGTTTTTTTCCCTCCAAATCAGACATAAATCCATGTAAAAAAACAATGTAAGCTGTATTTTTTTGGTTGTATTTTAAATATCTGATTTTTTTAGATTTGTTTATTTTAAAGTAATTGAACTTTGTCATAAAAGTTTATTAGTTATGTCTATTATTATATAATCTAATTGTATGTCGTCTAATATAAAAGTTTTACAAGTAATACCAAAATTGGGTTATGGAGGGGCCGAAACTGGATGTTATGATGTTGCTCATTATTTACCTGAAAATGGTTGTGATTCTTTCATAGTAACTAGTGGTGGTGAATTGACAAAGTTTATTGATAAAAAAAAAGTAAAATTAATTAAACTTCCAGTACATAGTAAAAATCCATTAATAATTTTAATCAATACAATTTTTTTAATAGGGATAATTTTATTTTATAAAATTTCAATTGTTCACGCCCGGAGTAGAGCACCAGCATGGTCATGTCTATTTGCTACAAAATTGACTAAAAGAAAGTTTGTTACCACATTTCATGGCACATATAACTTTAATGGAAAGTTCAAAAAATTTTACAATTCTGTAATGGTTAGATCTAACTTAATAATTGCAGGATCAAATTTTATTTTTTCACATATCAAGGAAAATTATTCTGAACTTTTATCATCTAAAAAAAAATTTTTAGTTATTTTTAGAGGTATAAACATCGATTATTTTGATCCTTCAACAAAAATAGAAAATGATGAAAAAAATTTGCTACAAAAATGGAAAATAAATGATGAAAAAAAAATAATTCTAATGCCAGGCAGACTCACTTTATGGAAGGGACAAGAATTATTTATTGAAGCAATTAATTTAGTCAATATAGAATTAGGTTATGAGGCATTTCATGCCGTGATACTTGGCAATGATCAAGGTAGAGATTTATATAAAAAAAAATTAGTTCGTCTTACTGAACAGTATCGTTTAACAAATCAAATCAAATTTATAAATCACTGTAAAGATATGGCTTTAGCATATAAAGTTTCTGATATAGTCATATCACCTTCAATAGAGCCAGAGGCTTTTGGGAGAGTATCTGTAGAAGCACAATCAATGGAGAAATTAATCATAGCCTCTAATATTGGTGGATCAAATGAAACAATTAATGATGAAAAAACTGGCTTTTTATTTAAATCAGGTGATGCAAATTCTTTGAGTAAAAAAATAATTCGTGGATTAACAATGGATGAAACATCTATCAATATAATGGGTAAAGAGGGAAGAAGTAATATAATAAAAAAATTTAATGTTGAAAAAATGTGTTTTTCTACTTATTCAGAGTATAAAAGATTATTAAATTAAATGCCCACAATTACATTACCAGATGGAAAAAATCTTGAATTTTCGAAAGAAGTTACAGGACTAGATATTGCGGAAAAAATTAGTAAATCATTATTAAAACAAGCATTGATAATGAGTGTAGATGGTGAACTTAAGGATTTATATTTTTCAATAAAAAAAAATTGCTCAGTAAAAATTTTCACGGCAAAAGACCCTGAGGGATTAGAAGTTATTAGACATGATGCTGCCCACATTATGGCGATGGCTGTTCAAGAGTTATACCCAGGTACACAGGTAACTATTGGCCCAGTAATTGAGAATGGTTTTTATTATGATTTTGCTCGAAAAGAACCTTTTACAGAAGACGATCTTAAAAAAATTGAAAAAAGAATGAAACAAATAATTGATAAAGATGTAAAAACAAAGAGGGAAACTTGGGAAAGAAATGAAGCAATAAGCCACTTTAAAAAAATTGGTGAAAAATATAAAGCTGAAATAATTAAGAGTATACCTGAAAATGAGGAGCTAACAGTCTATCATCATGGTGACACATGGTATGATTTGTGTAGAGGTCCACATTTACTTTCTTCTGGGAAAATAGGAAAAGCTTTTAAGTTGACTAAAGTTGCAGGAGCTTATTGGCGTGGTGACTCCAAAAATGAGATGTTACAAAGAATTTATGGAACTGGTTGGGCATCCCAAAAAGATTTAGACGATTATTTAAAAAGAATCGAAGAAGCAGAGAAAAGAGACCACAGGAAACTTGGCAAAGAAATGGATTTATTTCATTTTAGAGAAGAGAGTCCAGGATCTGTTTTTTGGCATGAAAAAGGTTGGGCTTTATTTCAAAAGTTAATAAATTATATGCGAGCACGTCAAGATGCGGCAGGATATAAAGAAGTAAATACTCCAGAGGTTTTAGATAGATTGTTGTGGGAAAAATCAGGTCACTGGGAAAAATATGGAGAGAATATGTATACTTCTGAAACTCCAGATGAAAAAGTCTTTGCAATTAAACCTATGAATTGCCCTGGCCATATACAAGTTTTTAATCAAGGTTTAAAAAGTTATAGAGATTTACCATTAAGAATAACAGAGTTCGGTAAGGTACACCGTTATGAACCTTCGGGAGCTTTGCATGGCCTTTTAAGAGTGAGGGCATTTACACAGGATGACGCGCACATATTCTGCTCTGAAGATCAAATTACTAGTGAGTGTCTAAATGTAACTAATTTAATTTTAGATATTTATAAAGACTTAGGTTTCGAAAACGTAGTTTTGAAATATGCTGATAGGCCAGAAATAAGAGTTGGTGAGGATAAAGTGTGGGATAAAGCAGAGGCATCATTGCTAGAGGCAGTTAAAGCTTCTAAATTAGATTATAGTATAAATAAGGGTGAAGGTGCTTTTTACGGACCAAAAATAGAATTTGTATTAAGAGACGCAATCGGTAGAGATTGGCAATGTGGAACAGTACAGGTTGATCTAAACTTGCCTGGGAGATTAGATGCTTCTTACGTCGACAAAGATGGAACAAAAAAAGTTCCCGTGATGTTACATAGAGCACTGTTTGGATCACTTGAGAGATTTATAGGAATTTTAATTGAGAATTATGCAGGAAAATTTCCATTTTGGATATCTCCTTTACAAACAGTAGTAATTCCCATTTCTGAAGATTTTGAAAATTATGCAAGTAAAGTTTCAAAAAAAATAAAACAAGCTGGCATGAGTTCATTAGTTGATTTAAAAAATCATAATTTAAATTATAAAATAAGAGAACATTCACTTGCAAAAGTCCCAATTTTATTAATTTGTGGAAAAAAAGAAGTTGACAGCAACTCAGTAACCATTAGAAGATTGGATTCTAATAAACAAGAAAATATGGAATTAGATAAATTTTTAAAAACATTTTCTGCTTTAAATAAAGCATCTTCAAATTAAGTGGCAGATTTTAAACAAAATTATTTCCAGCGAAGAACTAAAGATCAAGGACCAAGATCAAATAATAGAATTTCATCACCAGAAGTTCAGGTTATAGACAATCATGGAGAAAACTTGGGAATTTTAAGTACAAATGAAGCAATATCAATGGCCAAAAATCAAGGTCTTGATTTAATAGAGATTGCCGCAAAAGCAAAACCGCCAGTTTGTAAAATAATGGATATGGGTAAGTATAAATATGATGCCCAAAAAAAAGCTAATCTAGCAAAAAAGAAGCAAAAAATTATTGCCTTAAAAGAAATTAAAATGAGACCTGTTACAGAAACTCATGATTATGAATTTAAAGTTAAAAACGCAAAAAAATTCATAGCTAAAGGGGATAAAGTAAAATTTACAATTAGATTTAAGGGTCGAGAACTCCAGCACTCGCATTTAGGAAATGAATTGATGACGAAGATAAAGGAGGATATGAAGGAAATCGGCAAGGTGGAATTGCACCCAAAGTTTGATGGTAAGCAAATGATAATGGTAATCCAGCCTTTATAAGCTTTAATAGTGGTTGTAAATTAATTCTATTCTTTGTATAAACTCGCAAATTATGCCTAAACTAAAAACTAAAAGCTCAGCTAAAAAAAGATTTAAGATATCTGCCAGGGGCAAAGTTATAACGGCTCAAGCTGGTAAAAGACATGGCATGATTAAAAGAACAAATTCTCAAATCAGAAAATTAAGAGGTACAACCACAATGTCGAAACAAGATGGTAAAATAGTTAAATCGTACATGCCTTACAATTTAAGAGGTTAAAATGGCAAGAGTAAAAAGAGGTGTAACCAGTAAAGCAAAACACAAGAAAGTTTTAAAAGCTGTTAAAGGCCAATGGGGAAGAAGAAAAAATACAATCCGAGTTGCCAAGCAGGCTATGGAAAAAGCTATGCAGTATGCATATAGAGACCGTAGAAATAAAAAAAGAGATTTTAAATCACTTTGGATACAAAGAATAAACGCTGGAGTGAGAGCAGAGGGCTTAACTTATTCTAAATTTATTAACGGATTAAACAAATGTGGAATTAAAATTGATAGAAAAATTCTAGCAGAAATAGCGTATGATAGCCCAGATGCCTTTAAAACTATTGTCCAAAAAGCTCAATCTGCTTTAAATTAATCTTCACTATTGTTTTATTTTGCTGAAGAAATACTCTGTAAGTATGTCTGAACTTAAAAAAATAAAAGACGAATTTCTTTTAAAACTTAAAGAAAAATTATCTCTTTTGGAAATCAATCAAATAAAAACTGATTTATTTGGAAAAAATGGATTGATTTCATCTCAATTTAAAAAAATTGGAACTTTAGATGAAACTGAAAGAAAAAAATTTGCTTCTGATTTAAATGTAATAAAAGATGAATTACAAAACTTAATAAATTTAAAAATTTCTGAAATTGAAAAAGCAAAGATTAATCAAAAGCTAGAACAAGAAAAAATTGATATCACTTTACCAGAGAGACCTTTTGTTAGAGGTAAAATTCATCCAGTATCACAAACTATAGATCAAATATCATCTATATTTTCTGAAATAGGTTTTAGTGTTGAAGAAGGACCTGACGTTGAAAATGAGCATAATAATTTTACAGCTTTGAATACTCCTGATAACCATCCAGCAAGAGATATGCATGATACATTTTATTTGGATCAAAATAAAGAAACACTACTAAGAACCCATACTTCTCCTGTTCAAATTAGAACAATGTCAAAAGATAAACCACCTTTTAAGATTATTGCACCTGGAAGAACATATAGATCAGACAGTGATCAAACTCATTCACCAATGTTTCATCAAGTCGAAGGTCTTCACATTGATAAAGATATAAACATGGGTCACTTAAAGGGATGTTTGAGTTATTTTATAAAAGAGTTTTTTGAAGTAAAAAAAATTAAAATGAGATTTAGACCAAGCCATTTTCCTTTTACAGAACCATCTGCTGAAGTTGACATAGGATATGAAATCAAAGATGGAAAAATAATAATAGGTGAAGGAAATCGTTGGCTTGAAATTTTGGGATGTGGAATGGTTCATCCTAATGTTTTAAAAAATGTAAAAGTTGATCCAACAAAATTCCAGGGATATGCATTTGGTATTGGAATTGATAGACTAGCCATGTTGAAATATGGGATAAATGACTTACGAGCTTTTTTTGATTGTGATTATAGATGGCTAAATCATTTTGGATTTGATCCTTTGGATGTACCAACAAATTATCGAGGCCTAAGTAGATGAAGATAACCTTTAACTGGCTGAAAAATCATTTAATGACAAATTTAAAAGAGGGGGATCTATTAAATCAACTTACCAATATTGGATTAGAGGTAGAAAGTGTTGAAAGCTTAAATTCTAGTAATGAATTTTTTAAAGTAGCGAAAATTATTAAAACTGAAAAACACCCTAATGCAGACCGACTCAAAGTTTGTGATGTCAATATTGGTGAAAAAAATTTTAAAAAAGTTGTGTGTGGTGCAAGTAATGCGAGAGAAGGATTGATTACTATATATGCTCCACCAGGTGCGATTATCCCAAAAAATAAAACAAAACTTGTAGTAGCTAAAATTAGAGGTGTTACTTCATATGGGATGCTTTGTTCAGAGTCTGAATTAAATTTGTCTGATGAAAGTGATGGAATAATTGAGTTACCCTTAAAATTCAAAAAAAATATTGGAAAGAGCTATTTTTCAAAATCAAAATCTAAACTAATCGATTTATCAATTACTCCAAATAGACCAGATTGTCTTGGGGTTAGAGGAATAGCAAGAGACCTAGCTGCTTCAGGTTTTGGTAAGTTATTGGATTTAAAAGAAAAAAAAATTTATACAAAAACAAAAAAAACTTTAAAAGTAAAAATTAGCAAGGAAAAAAATCAAGGATGTGGAGTGTTTGGGAGTTGTTTGATTACAAATGTTAAAAATACAGAGAGTCCACAATGGCTTAAGAATAAATTGATATCAGTTGGTCAAAAACCTATTACAGCAATAGTAGATGTTACAAATTATGTTATGATAGATATTAATCGTCCGCTACATGCATACGATGCTGACAAAATTGATAAACATATAACTGTTAGAAACTCTAAATCTGGCGAACAATTTACAGCACTAGATAACAAAAATTATAAATTAGAAAATGACATGTGTGTGATTAGTGATAACAAAGGCGTTTTAGGATTAGGAGGAATTATTGGAGGTATACGATCTGGCACAGAATTAGATACTAAAAATATTCTATTAGAGTCTGCTTATTTCTATCCAAGATCAATTAGAAATACATCAAAAAAATTAAATATTGATACTGATGCTAAGTTTAGATTTGAGAGAGGTATAGATCCATTGTCAATTGAAAATGGTCTAAATCAAGCAGCATCATTAATAAAAGAAATTTGTGGCGGCGAAGTTAGTAAAATAGATATTCAAAAAATTGAAAATTTTAAATCAAAAACAATAAATTTCGATCCAAATTTATTCGAAAAAGTATCTGGTTTTAAAATTTCTATTGGAGAAATGATTAAGATTTTAGGCGATCTTGGTTTTAAAATTAAAAAAGAAAAAAAAAATCTCAAATTAAACATACCGTCATGGAGACCGGATATTTCCCAACAAATAGATATTATTGAAGAATTAGTGAGAATTAGTGGTTACGATAAGATAAAGACTGTATATCCACAAAAAGAAAGAATTAAATCTACTCTTAACTCATCTCAAAAAATGTTTCATTTTTTGCAAAGATCAATCGCGTCCAAGGGATACTTAGAGGCAATTACATGGTCTTTTACAGACTCAAATTTTAATAATTATTTTAAAGGAACAAATAAAGAAATTAAAATTGTTAATCCTATTAGTTCTGAATTAGGTGTTTTAAGAAACTCAATATTCTCAAATTTAATTATTTATATGGGTAAAAACCTTGATAGGGGATTTAAAGATTTATCAATATTTGAAATAGGTCCTGTCTTCACAGGATCAGCTCCTGGCGAACAAAATACAGTAGTTTGTGGATTATCTGCAGGGAAAAAATCTAGATTATCATGGATTGAAAAAGAAAGAAATGTTGATGTGTTTGATATTAAAAGAGATGTTGTTCAAACACTTGTGGAAGCAGGCTATGACCATCATAAATTTTTTATAGATAACGAAACACCAAATTATTATCATCCTGGTAAATCAGGTAGATTATTTTTAAATAGAGATAAAGATAGAGTAGCAGCGTATTTTGGTGAAATACACCCCAATATATTAAAAAAAATTGATATTAAATTAGAGTCATTAGTAGGTTTTGAAATTCTTGTAGATAATTTACAATTACCAAATAAAAATTTAAGTGACCAAAAAAAGAAATTTATAGTCTCTGACTTTCAAAAATCAGAGAGAGATTTTGCATTCATAGTTAATAAAAATGTAAACGCCCAAGACTTAATAGAAGTTGTTTCAGAAGTAGATAAAAATTTGATAAGTGATATTAGAGTTTTCGATGTTTATGAGGGTGATAATATTCCTGAAAATCAAAAATCTATTGCGATAAGTGTTACAATCCAGTCATTAGAAAAAACGTTAAATGACAATGATTTAGAAAAGATTAATAATTTAATAATTAAGACAGTTGAAGACAAAACTGGTGCTAAAATTAGATCTTAAATATTAGATGAGCACTATTAACAATATTAGAAATTTTGCAATTATTGCACATATAGACCACGGTAAATCTACAATTGCTGATAGAATAATACATAGTTGTGGTGGATTAACTGAAAGAGAAATGAAGGCTCAAGTACTCGACTCAATGGATATTGAGAGGGAAAGAGGAATTACAATTAAAGCTCAAACCGTAAAATTAAACTACAAAGCTAAAGATGGAACAAATTATATTCTTAATATTATTGATACACCTGGTCATGTAGATTTTAGTTATGAAGTAAGCAGATCTCTTTATGCATGCGAGGGATCAATTTTAATCGTAGATAGCACTCAAGGAGTGGAGGCTCAAACTTTGGCAAATGTTTATCAAGCACTTGATACTAACCACGAAATAGTACCGGTTCTTAACAAAGTTGATTTGCCTGCTTCCGATATAGATCGAACAAAGAAACAAATTGAAGAAGTGATCGGTATAGATACAGAGAATGCCATTCCCTGCTCTGGAAAAACAGGTGAGGGAATTGAGGATATTTTAGAACAAATAATAACAACTCTACCTGCCCCCAAGGGAGAAAGCTCTGGAGAATTAAGATGTTTGCTTGTGGATAGTTGGTATGACACTTATCTAGGGGTAGTAATTCTTGTAAGAGTAATCGATGGAAAGTTATCAAAACATATGAAAATAAAAATGATGTCCACAAATCAAGAATATGTTGTTGAAAAAGTAGGTGTTTTTACCCCTAAACCGGTCGATATAAATGAATTAAATACTGGCGAGATAGGTTTTATTACCACTGGTATTAAAGTGCTATCAGATACAAAAGTTGGTGACACAATCTGTAATGCATTAAAACCTCTAAAAGAAGCTTTGCCTGGTTTTAAACCAAGTAAACCTGTTGTTTTTTGTGGTTTATTTCCAGTAGATAGCTCAGAGTTTCAAAAATTGAAAGATGGACTAGCAAAATTACAATTAAATGATGCAAGCTTTTCATTTGAACAAGAGTCATCTTCTGCTTTAGGTTTGGGATTTAGATGCGGATTTTTGGGATTACTTCATTTAGAAATTGTTACTGAAAGATTGGAGAGAGAGTTTGATGTTAATCTATTAACAACAACTCCAGGTGTTGTATATAAAGTATATTTTAATGATGGAAAAATAATTGACCTTCAAAATCCCTCAAGTCTACCAGATCCAACTTTTATAAATTATATCGAGGAGCCATGGATAAAAGCAACAATAATTACTCCTGATCAGTATTTGGGTTCAATTATTAAAATGTGTCAGGACAAAAGAGGAATTCAAACTAATCTAAGTTATTCTGGAAACAGGGCTGTAGTCAGTTATGAAATTCCATTAAATGAAGTAGTTTTTGATTTTAATGATCGATTGAAATCAATGACAAGCGGATATGCTAGTTTTGATTATGAAATTATTGGACATCGAGAAGGGGATTTGGTGAAATTAGGTATTTTAGTTAATGGAGAGCCAGTTGATGCTTTAGCTATGATGATACATAAAGATTTTGCCCAAAAAACTGGAAGAGAAGTCTGTGAAAAATTAAAAGACTTAATTCCAAGACATAATTTTATGATACCTGTACAAGCCGCAATAGGTGGTAAAATAATCGCAAGAGAAACTATAAAAGGGTTTAAGAAAGATGTTTTGACCAAAATTCATGGTGGTGGTGCAACTGATCGAAAAAGAAAACTTTTAGAAAAACAAAAGAAAGGAAAATCAAGATCAAAACAATTCGGAAAAGTTGAAATTCCACAGGAGGCCTTTATTGGAGTTTTAAAAATAAACAAAGAATAACTGAATGAAAAGAATAAATTGGGGTATTATTGGACTTGGAAATGTAGCCAATTCTCATTTAAAAAGTTTTGAAAAATCAGAAAATTGCAAATTAAAAGGTATCGCAAGTAAAAATTTGCAAAAACTAGAAAATTTTAAAAAGAAAATAAATATTGAGAAATCTTTTTGTTTTAATAATTATGAAGAGTTAATTAAAAGTTCTGAAATAGACATAATCTATATTGCATTACCTAATTCATATCATTATGAATGGATCAATAAATGTATTGATTATGGTAAACATATATTAGTTGAAAAACCAATCACAGAAAACTTTTTTCAACTTAAAAAAATAAAAAATAAATTATTAGAAAGAAACTCGAAGGTCCTAATTTACGAAGGATTTATGTATAAATATTACCCTCAAATAAATAAAATTTTAGATTTAATAAATAATAATGAAATAGGAGAAATCACAAAAATAATCTCAAGTTTTGGAGTAAATATACTTACCAAAAAAAAATTTTTGTTTTTTAATAAAAAAAAGAAAATAGATAAAGAAGGAAGACTATTTAATAAAAAATTAGGTGGAGGAAGCATCTTGGATTTAGGTTGTTATCCTGTATCTTTCATCACTATGTTGTTAGAAAAATTTAGATTTATTAATTTTGACGATTATAAAGTCTTTAGAAAAAAGGTTGAGATTGGTGAAACAGGAGTTGATATTGACTCCAAAATTGAGATGAAAGTTAATAATAAAATCATAATAGAATTATCGTCATCTTTTAAAAAAAATATTGGATTAGCAACTGAAATATATGGGTCTAAAGGAAGTATTGTAATACCGAATACATGGACAGGCTCATCAAACATAATTCTTAAGAAAGAAAATAATAAAGATATAATAGTATTTGATGAAATTGATGATATTTATTTAGATCAAATAAATACAATTTCGAATAACTTACTAAATAATAATATTGGTCACAACATAGACAATATGCTTCTTAACATGAAAATAATTGATCAATGGTTGAATTAAAAAATAATAATAAATTATTAGACTGCGTTACATTTTTTGATAACAATTTTATGTTCCAAATTAGATATAATGTTTTAGTTGATTATGTAGATTATTTTATTGTTTGTGAGTCTTTGTTTGATCATAAAGGGAACGCAAAAAAACAAAACTTCATTTGGAGAGATGAATATAATAAGGAGAAAATAAAGTATTTTTTATTAGAGAAGCCTTTTCCTAAAAATACTAATCCATGGGAAAATCAAGCTTTACAAAGAGAATTTCTCTTAAATTGTACAGATTTTGCAGATCAAGAAGATTATATTTTTTTTTCTGATCCCGATGAAATACCTAGACCAGAAATTTTACAAAAATTTGAATTAAGCAAAAAATATGGAATTTTTCTACAAGATTGTTTCAATTATAAATTTAATTTATTTAACAAGTATGAGTCACCATGGGAAGGAACCAGAGTTGCAAAAAAGAAAAATTTAAGATCAATAGATTTTATGCGACAAAAAATAAAAAGAAAAAATTTGAAATATAACTTCTTCAGACTCGATAAAGAAAAAAGTATTCAAATATTTGAAAATTCAGGATGGCATTTTAATAATGTGATGTCCCATGAACAAATCTCATTGAAATTAAAAACATTTGCTCACACAGAGTTTAAGGATGATAATTTTTCATCACCAGAAATTATAAAGGATAAAGTTAATCAACAAATTGATCTATTTAATAGGGGTCACAAATATCAAAAAGTGAATATGGATAACAACTTTCCAAAATACATTCTACAAAATCGAGAGAAATACAGAGAGTGGATATTATAAAATTTTAGAGAAAATTAGATTTTTAAATCTTTAATGTCAATTCTCATATCACCAAACTCAGAAATAGCTGACTTTGCTTTTATAAACGAGTAATTAAGATTCTGAATATTAGAAATATTTTTAAAAACATAACAATCAAAATTTGGATTTCCAATTTCTATAATTTGAGTAGATGGTTCACTAAATATAATATTTGTTAATCCCGCACCATGAGATCCAATAATAATTTTTGCTTTATTAAATAATTCAATTTGTTCATTAAAAGAGAGTTTTGATAATTTGATTATTAAAAAGCCTTTTTTTTTCAAGTGTTCAATTATCTCTAGATTATTTATAAGCTTATTATGATTAAAGATTGAGTCAGATCTATCAATATAAATATTTTCATTTTTTTTATATTTATTTAAATTATTACTATTTAAAAACATGTTTCTTATTGATTTTAAAATATCTTTATCAACATTAGCAACTGTCTCAAATTGATGTTTATTTATCTCCCAATATGGATGAGTTGGAATAGTAATTTTATCTGCATATAAATGTGTTATTTCACTCCCATCTAAGATTTTATTTTTCGTAATACCAAAATAATCAAGACTGTCTTTTTGAAATTTTTTTTTCAGATTAGGTAATAAAATTGCATCGAAGCTATTTAAATCTTTAAACTTTTTTACCATGATTAATTTTGGGATTGTATCCAGAAGCCAATGACCATAATTTTCAATAGCAGATGCACCTTGTATTAAAGATAGCATATTACCTTTTATTTTCTTTTGTATGAATTTTTTTGTCCCTGTTTTGATAATTCTATTTTTATCTAAATCCACCAGGTGGTTGTCAATAAGTTGAGTAGATAATTTTTCGTAAATTAGACCTTTTTTAATAACAGCTACATTTTGTGATGAGTCGGTGTAAATTCTTGCTTTATCGATCTCAAAAATTTCATATTCCTTTTTACTGTCCTGGGAAATCTTTATTTTAGTTAGATTATATCCATTATTAGATTTATCTCTGATAGAACCATATAAAATTTCAAAAAAAATTTTTACAAAAAAAAAATAAATTTTCTTTAAAGCTTTTTTAAAAATGTACACTATATTAAAACTTTATTCTTTTGGATAACTTTGAAAATACGTTCAATTTGTTTTTTTTTTATTCCAGGGTAGAAAGGAAGTGATAAAATATTTTTTGAAACTTGCTCTGTTATTTTGAGATCTTTTTTATTTGTATTTTTGTAAGCTGTTTGTAAATGTATTGGTATTTCGTAATGAATTTGTGAACTGATATCATTTTTTTTAAATTCTCTCATTAAAAGATTTCTTTTTTTTACAATAATTGGATAAACATAATAAGCACTATCTGCTTGGGGCATCACATGAATTCTTCTAATTCCTAATGTGTCACATTTTTTGTCGTAAATTTTAGCTAGTTTTTTTCTTATATGATTATTCTTTTTTAAATCTTTGATTTTTAAATTTAAAAAAGCTGCTTGAAATTCATCCATTCGAGAATTAAATCCAACAATTTTATGGTCTTTATCTTTAAAATTAGTGCTACCATAATTTGCAAAGTTGGTTGCTTTATGAATTAATTTTTTTGAGTTACAGATTATTGCGCCACCATCTCCAACTGCTCCAATATTTTTACTTGGATAAAAGCTCATACAAGCAATATCACCAAAATTGCCCACAAACTTATTTTTATAACTAGCAAGTTGTGACTGTGCGATATCTTCAATAATGAATAACTTATATTTTTTAGCAAAATTACATATATAATCCATCTTGGATGGGTTGCCATATAGGTGAGTTACCATAATAGCCTTAGTTTTTTTGGTCAATTTTTTCTTTAATAATGACTCATCTATTTGAAGATATTTTTCACTGATATCAACAAAAACAGGTTTGCAATTATTAAGAGAAATGGCATAGGCAGATGAAATCCATGTATTTGATGTTGTTAAAATTTCGTCACCGTTCCCTAAACCTAAAGATTTTATGGCAATAATTAATGCATCTGTTCCAGAATTAACACATAAGGAATATTTACACTTGAATATTTTGCAAATTTGTTTTTCTAGAATGGAATTATACTTTGATTTAATGAATGTTGAGCCATCATAAATTTTTTTGAGTAAATTGAAATATTTAGCTTTGTATTTTTTATTTATCACTCCCAAATCAACAAAATCTATTTTATTTTTAGTCATTTAATAAAGTATCTCTAGTGCTTTTAATTATTTTAGATGGACTTATAATTTTATTTTTATAAAAAATCTTCTTAATAGTTATTGGACCATCTTCACACAGACAATCTATATTACCATTTTTATGAATTTGTGTAATTCTACCTGGAATTATACCTTCATATTTTCTTTTATTGTTAATTGAAGATTCCATAATTATGATTTTTTTTTCTTTAAAATAGCAAAATGCTCCAAATGTCTTATTTTTACAGGCTCTAATCAAATTATGTATATCTTTCCTTTTTTTAAAAAAATTAATTAAACCATCCTCGGGATTTCTAGAACAGTTCCAAGTTTCTTTTTTACTATTATTTTTTTTTAATTTAATTCTGTTTTTTAAATAATTTAAAATTATTCTTGAAATATTTAATTTTAAATATTTTCCAATTTTTTTTTGGATTGTCTGATAATTATCATCCTTTTTGATATCTATTTTTTTTTGTAAGATTATTTTTCCAGAATCTAATTTAGGTATAACATTGTGAAAAGTTATATAGATGGATTTTCTACCCATTAGGATAGCCCAATTTATAGAAGCCCTTCCTTTTTGCTCTGGTAGCTTGCCATGATGGATATTAATAAATTTTGATAATCTTAAAATTTTTTTTTCAAAAATTTTATTGAATGTTGAAATTATAACTACATCTGGTTTTAATTTTTTAATAAAATTAAATATTTGACCTTTCTTATCAGATTTTAATATCTTGATTTTATTATTTTTTTTTTTTAATTTTACATTACTGTAATAAAATTGATCTGATTTTGGAACAATAACTCCTTTAATTGAAAAGTTTTTATTTTTTTCTAAACCTTCTAATGAATATTTTCCCATGAAACCATAGGCAAAAATTACTAATGATATATTTTTATTATTAGACACTTAATTTATTGTATTTAAGAACTCTATACACACCTTCTTTAACAGATACTTTTGGATTATATTTTGTATCTTGTATAGCTTTATTAATATTTGGACATCTTCTCAAAGGTTCATCAGCAGGATAATTTTTTGGGTAATCAATTAACTTAAGTCTATTTCTCTTTTTTAGTATCTTATCAAATATTTTTACCAGGTTGATCATGCTAATTTCATTTAATTGATTACCAATATTGTAAATCTCACCAAATTTTCCTAAAAGAATTACCCGCAGGAAACCAATCATTGCGTCAGTGATATAACAAAAAGTTCTAGTTTGTTTTCCGTTTCCATGTATTAATATTTTTTGAGAATTGTTAATTTTATTAATTATATTTGGTATTACCCTGTAGTCTTTTTTGTTCATAAGTGGCCCAAAAACATTAAATGGTCTGATAATCTTGATTTTGGAATTAAAATAATTCTTATAAATATAACACAAAGTTTCTCCTACTCTTTTTCCTTCATCATAACATGATCTTGGACCAAATGAATTAACATTTCCATAATATGTCTCTTTTGTAGGAATATTTTTTTTATCTGGATTTCCATAAATTTCACTTGAGCTAAAAAAAACAAGTTCAGATTTATATTTCAATGAATGTTTAAGTAAATTTTCTAAGCCATTATATGAAACAGATAATGTTTCTAGTGGATATTTTTTATATATAAAAGGACTTGCAATACCAGCTAGAAAAATAATCTTATCATATTTTTTCTTTATCTTAATTTTTGAAATATCTTTCCTATAAAATTTTATATATTTATGATTTCTAGGAATATCTGGATTATTCTTTGATGATATAAAATTATCATAACAATCAAGTTTAAATTTAATTTTATCTTTATCTATAAGTTCTTTAAAAACTTCCGTAAAATATTTTCCTAAAAAACCATTTGCTCCTACTAGCAATATTCTCTTATTTCTAAGTTTTTTCTTACAATCGCTAATACCGGATATTATTTCAAATATATCATTTTTATAAAAATTATTTTTCATATAAATCAAAAATAAAAAAATTATGTAACATAAAGAGATAAATTTTAATACAGATTAAATTTTTCTGATATATAATTGTTTGATAAGGAGAGGTGGCCGAGTGGTTGAAGGCGCACGCTTGGAAAGCGTGTATAGGGGAAACTCTATCATGGGTTCGAATCCCATTCTCTCCGCCATCAATTAACCCTTATTTTCAAAGAGAATTTCAGATTTTTTAGATATTTTAAAAAAGATAAATCAGCAATTTTTTTTAAAAAATGTTATAAATATATCTTTCCAAAATTAGAAATATGACAAATAAAAATACATATCAAGCAGACTCCATTAAAGTTTTAAAGGGCCTCGAAGCTGTAAGAAAACGACCAGGAATGTATATTGGAGATACAGATGATGGAACTGGTTTACATCATATGGTTTATGAAGTTGTTGATAACTCTATAGATGAGTCATTGGCAGGTTTTTGTAAAAATATTGATGTAAAAATCAATAATGATGGAACAATTACTGTGACTGATGATGGAAGGGGAATTCCGGTAGACATTCATAAAGGTGAAAAAAAATCTGCGGCAGAGGTAATCATGACCCAACTTCATGCAGGTGGAAAATTTGATCATGACTCATATAAAGTTTCTGGTGGATTACACGGGGTTGGAGTTTCTGTAGTAAATGCATTATCAGAAAAATTACAATTAGAAATAAATAGAGATAATAAAAAATATTTTATTGAATTTAAAAATGGTGAAGCAAAAACCCCGTTAAAAATTGTAGGAAAATCAAAACAAACGGGTACACAAATTACATTTCAGCCTTCAAAAAATATTTTCTCATCAATCAAATTTAGCGCAAATATACTTATTAAGAGAATGAGAGAATTAGCTTTTTTAAATAAAGGTCTAAAGATTATTTTTAGTGATTTTAGAGAGAAAAAAATAAAAACCTCAGAATTTAAGTTTGATGGAGGTGTTGTTGAGTTTGTAGATTTTTTAGATGAAAAGAGAGAGAAATTACAAAATAAAAATGGAAATGATTTATTTAAAAAGCCAATATATATAGAAGGTAAAAAAAATAGTGTAGAATTAGAATGTTCCTTGAAATGGAATGCTGGATATTCTGAGGATATTTATCCGTACACAAATAATATTCATCAAAAAGATGGAGGAACTCATTTACTGGGTTTTAGAAGTGCATTAACTAGAGTTATTAATAAGTATGCCAATGAAAACAATCTATTAAAAAAAAATAAGATAGCTATCTCTGGTGATGATATTAAAGAGGGTCTTACTTGTATTTTATCAACAAAAATCCCCGATCCAAAGTTTTCCTCTCAAACCAAAGATAAACTTGTTTCCTCTGAAGTTAGAATGATTGTTGAAACACTAATAAATGAAAAATTGTCTATTTGGTTTGATCAAAATCCCTCAATTGCAAAAATAATTTTAGCAAAAATTATTCAAGCCGCAATGGCAAGAGATGTTGCAAGAAAGGCTAGAGAAAATGTTAGAAGAAAAGGAGCGCTCGAATTAAGTGGATTACCAGGAAAATTGGCAGATTGTCAAATAGGTAAACAGGATGGTACCGAATTATTTATTGTTGAGGGAGACTCAGCTGGTGGATCAGCTAAACAAGGTAGAAATAGATCAAATCAAGCTGTTTTACCTTTAAGAGGAAAAATACTTAACACTTATGTTGAGGATTTAAATATTAAGAAAAATGGAAATGGAAATGGATCTGACCAAAGAACAAAAGCTTTAGCTAAGATGATATCCTCTAATGAAATAGTGACATTAATTAATGCGTTAGGTTTAGATCCAAAAGCTCACGAAATTGATTTAAAAGATTTGAGATATGGTAAAATTATAATAATGACCGATGCAGATGTAGATGGATCTCATATTAGGGCACTATTGTTAACTTTTTTTAACAACAAACCTTTCAATAAACTTATTGAAAATGGGAATATTTTTTTAGCCCAACCTCCATTATTTAAAATTAATAAAGGTTCAAAAGGTATTTATGTCAAAGATGAAGAGGAACTTGAGAAGTATATAATTAATAATAATAAAGACTTAAAAAAGAATAAAAAGGATTCCAAAGAATATTTAAAATTATTAGAAATCGAAAAATCAAAAATGAATATTCAAAGATTTAAAGGATTAGGGGAAATGAATCCAGATGAACTTTGGAACACTACTTTAAATCCAGAAACAAGAAATTTATTACAGGTTCAATATTCAAAAAATTTGAAAAAAGACCAAGATTTGATTCATACTTTAATGGGAAATGATGTGTCACTGAGAAAAGATTTCATTGTTTCTAATGCAATAAATGTTCAAAATTTAGATATATAAAACATGAAGTTCTTCGAAACTTCAAAATTTCATACACTTAAAAAATCTACCTATATTTCTTTAAGATGGATTGGAATTATTGGACAATTAATTTCTATTTATATTGTATATTTTTTTTTAAAATTTGAATTCGATTTCTTCTTATCAAATATAGTTATTTTTATTGGAATATTAAGTAATTTATTCTTAATTTTTGTTTATAACAAAACTCAACTTTCAGACAAATCTGCTCTAATTTTCTTTATAATTGATATATTTCAATTAGGTTTTTTAATTTATTTAACAGGAGGAATTACAAATCCTTTTATAGTTTTTTTATTAATACCAAGCGTTTTTGCTTCATCAAATTTAGGTATTAGAACTAATTTATTACTCGTAATAACAACAATATTGACAATTATATTTTTAACTTTCTACTCAGAGGAACTTCCTTCACCATTGAATAATCATTTTCATGTTGATCCATACTATTATTATTCAATTCCAATTTCTTTGATTATCGCTTTAATTTTTTTAAATTACTTTGCTATCGTTTTTGGAAATGAGTCTAGGAAAAGAAAAGAAGCTCTTAGTAAAATGGAAGAAGTAATGGCACAGGAACATGAAATGTTATCTCTTGGTGGCCAAGCTGCTGCTGCAGCTCATTCTTTAGGAACACCCCTATCTACAATCAAAATAATTTCTCAAGAACTAAAAGACCAATTACAAAATAGAAAAGATTTAAATTCTGATATAGAATTACTTATAAGTCAGGTTGAAAGATGTACTCAAATTTTAAAAAAATTATCTTTAGATCCTAACGAGGAAGACGATTTTATAGATGAAGACATTAATTTAAGAGGTTATATTTCCCAAATAGTCAGATCATTCCAAGAAACAAGTAATAAAAATTTTGTTTTAAACTTTGATCAAGACTCTAACCCAAAAAAATTTTCAAAGTCGATAGAAATTATTTACGGTTTAAGAAATTTTATTGGAAATGCTAATAAGTTTTCAAAAGAAAAAATCTTTATAACACTAAAAAGTAATAATGATTTTAGTGAAATAGTTATAGAGGATGATGGAGAGGGTTATCCAAGTGAAATATTATCAAAAATAGGTGAACCTTATTTGAGACCCTTTGATAAAAAAAAAAGAAATCAGACTGGGTTGGGCTTAGGTATCTTTATAGGTAAAACATTATTAGAAAAAAACTTTGCGTCCATAAATTGCCAAAATTCAAAAACAAGAACTGGTGCTGAAGTTAATATCAAGTGGAAAAGTCAGGATTTATCAAAGATTTAATTTAATTTAGATTTTTTATCAAATAGTGCACTTAATTGTGAAATCATAACATCACCTAATTCATTCACATCAGTAATTTTAATTGCTCTATTGTAGTATCTCGATACATCATGACCAATACCAATAGCTAAAATTTCTATTTCAGATTTATTTTCAATAAATTTTACCATTTTCTTTAAATGTTTTTCTAAAAAATCTCCAGAATTAACTGATAAAGTTGAGTCATCTACAGGTGCACCATCAGAGATAACCATAAGAATTTTTCTCTCTTCCTTCCTTTTTTTTATTCTATTAAAAGCCCAAGATATAGCTTCCCCATCAATATTTTCTTTCAATAAGCCTTCTTTTAACATAAGCCCAAGATTATTCTTTGCTTGTCGCCAATGAGTATCTGCTCCTTTATAAATTATATGTCTCAAATCGTTTAGTCTCCCAGGTGATTTTGGTTTACTTTTCTTATTCCACAATTCTCTACTTTGGCCACCTTTCCAGTTTTTGGTAGTGAAACCTAAGATCTCTACTTTGACTGAACAACGTTCTAGGGTTCTAGAAAGTATATCTGCACAAATTGCAGCAATCGTAATTGGCCTACCTCTCATTGAACCAGAATTGTCAATTAATAGTGTTACAACAGTATCCTTGAAGTCTAAATCTTTTTCTTTTTTAAATGACAATGAATTGTAAGGATCAATTATAATTCTGGGTAGTTTTGAACTATCAAGCAATCCTTCCTCTAAATCAAAATTCCATGTTCTATTCTGCTTAGCCAAAAGTTGTCTTTGAAGTTTATTTGCAAGTTTTGTAATTATATCTTGGAAACCAATTAATTGCTGATCTAGAGCTTTTCTAAGTTTGCTTGTTTCATCAGAATTTTCTAAATTTTCTGCTTTAGTGATTTCATCGAATTCAGTTGTATAGACTTTATAGTCTATATCTAAATTATGTAATATTTTTTTTTGAATTACTTGTTCAGAATTTTTTTCTGTTGTGGAGTCTGCGAGTTGTTCATCTAATTTATATTCATCAATATCATAATCAGAGTCTAAACTTGCTTCTGTTTCATCCTGGCTATCACGATCTTTTTTATCTTCTGTTTCACTCTCCTCATTTTCATTAGAAGAATTCTCTTGATTATCATCTTGATTTTCCTCTGTTTTTTCCTCATTTTCTTCAGATTGAAAAATATCCATTTCTTGAAGAATTTGTGAAAACCTAGAACTATAAATATTCTGATCTTCTAAATTCTTTTTTAAGAAATCAATATGATCAAAAATTGATTTATCAAAATCTTTTTCCCAAAATTTAAGCATTTTAGATGTGAGAGAATTTAGTTCAATATTATGAAAATTTTTTAACATATATAATTCAAAAGCTTCAGTCACCGAAACATCTTCTTTGGACTTTATTTGGTCTTTTCTTTTTAGATTGTTTGCTTGATAGTAGTTATCTTTCAAATTTTTTTCTATTCCCTTAAGCATTTTAGAGCCTAAAGTTTCGTATCTTATTTTTTCTGCAATTGTATAGAGTGATTTACAAGATGAGCTGGAAGGTAAATTTTTTTTGAAAATTAAATCACTTGAGAATTTTTTTTTTAAAGCATTAGAATCTGATATGGCTCTTGCTTTTAAAAAATCACTTTTTGTATTTAAATTATCTAATTCAAAAAATTCAAATTTATCAAGGTTTTTTTTATTTTCTTTATCAGGTTTTATGTTTGTGCTTAAATCATCAGATATTGCTCTTGCTGTAGAAGTGAGAGCTTGTTTGAGTTTTTCTTTTAAACTTTCAGTTTTATTATTCATTAAATTTGAATATTTATTAAAGATTCTGGGAGTTCTTCACCAAAACATCTTTGATAATATTCTGCGATTATATTTTTTTCAATGTCATCACACTTATTTAGGAATGTTACTCTAAAAGCATAACCCGTATCTTTAAAAATTTCAGAATTCTCAGCCCAGTGCAATACTGTTCTTGGGCTCATCACTGTCGATATATCACCTGAGATAAATCCTTTTCTAGTCAATGAGGCGACTTTGATCATGTTGGAAACTTGCTCTTTTCCTTTTGCATTATTTAAATCTTTATTTTTTGCTAAAATTATTTCCATTTCCCTTTCAAGGCTGAGATAATTTAAAGTAGCAACAATATTCCAACGATCCATTTGCCCCTGATTAATTTGTTGGGTTCCATGATAAAGACCTGATGTATCTCCTAATCCTACAGTATTAGATGTTGCAAATAATCTAAAAAATTTATTTTGTTTAATAACTTTATTTTTGTCAAGAAGAGTAAAATTTCCCTCTGACTCCAGGACTCTTTGAATAACGAACATAACATCAGGTCTGCCGGCATCATATTCATCAAATACTAAAGCAACAGGATTCTGAATTGACCAAGGTAATATCCCTTCATTAAATCGAGTAATTTGTTTTCCATCTTTTAAAACAATTGCATCTTTACCAATCAAATCTATTCTACTAATATGGCTATCTAAGTTTACTCTAATACAAGGCCAGTTTAATCTAGCTGCAATCTGTTCTATGTGAGTTGATTTTCCAGTTCCATGATATCCTTGCACCAGAACTCTTTTGTTAAAGGCAAAACCGGAGATAATTGCAAGAGTTGTATCTCTATCGAACTTATAATTTTTATCTATGTCAGGCACATACTCACTTTTTTTGGAGAACGCATCAACTTCCATTTTCGAATCGATCCCAAAAGTTTGCTTTATTGAGAGTTTAATATCAGGTTGATTATCAATATTTGGTGTCAATTTTTTCCTTATAAGTATTTTTTAGCTGGGTGTAAGCCAACGTTATTGATTTAAGTTTTTCTTCAAATTTTTTATTCCCAGAATTCATATCAGGGTGAAATTTTTTAACAAGTATTTTAAATTTACCGTAAATTTTTCCCCACTCTGATCCAACTGAAATACCTAATATTTCAAATGCTTTGATATCTTTGTGATTGTATCTAAATTGTCCCATATGATTAAAATTGCTTTTGAACTTTTTTTTATCGAGCTCATCTTTTAATGTATTGTTCCACAAAACTTTAAAAAAATTATCTGAAGAACTGAAACTCTGTGTAGGTTTGTGCCATATCATATCTGATTTTAAAAAATCTATTACTTGATCATCATTCATACCTGAAAAATAATTCCAATTTTTGTTAAATTCTTTGACATGATTTAGACAAAGTAATCTATACTTTTTACTATTATCTTTCTCTACTGGTGCTTTATATTCACCAATTTCAGTACAATTATCCCAGTCACAAATATTTTTCATGATATAAATATAACTTATGAATATAAACGAATTAATTGCAAACGTAAAAAAAAAATTAGAACTAAATATTAATATTCAAAATATTTTAATTGAGGATAAAACATTCTTACATAAAAATCATAAAAGTCATGACCCAAAGAAATTTCATTTAAAAATAAAAATTTACTCCAATGAGCTAAAAGCATTAAATAAAATAGAAAGTAGCAAAAAAGTTTATAAGATCTTAGATGAAGAACTTAAAACTCATATTCATTCCTTACAAATTCTTATTGATTAAACTTTTTTTAAGAAATTGTCGAATAGTATTTTGTGAAAATTCTTTTTCTACAATAGGACCTCCAACTTTTCTTATTAGCATTAATTTTATTTTGTTAGAATTGTTTTTTTTGTCTCTTAGCATAAATGAGATAATCTTATTTAAATCATTTGGTGAAAAATAATCTTTTATTGAATTGGGAAAATCTGAGTTATTTAGGTGATTAAATGTGAGTTTAAATTCTTTCTTTTTCAAAATTTTTTTTTCTAAACTAAAGATAAATGCTGATTTCATCCCTAAAATTACAGCTTCACCATGATTTAAGCCTTTAGAAAAATTTAAACTTGCTTCATAAGCATGGGCAAAAGTATGCCCAAAGTTTAAAATTTTTCTTATACCCATTTCCTTTTCATCTTTCTCAACGATCAATTTTTTTATTTTACAACTTTGATAAATAGATTTTTCTATGAAAGGAGATTTTAATCTTAATATATTCTGAATATTCTTATTTAAAAAAAGATAGAATTTTTTATTTGCAATAATTGAGTGTTTGAGTATTTCTCCATATCCACAAATTAGTTCTCTGAATGGTAGGCTTTTCAATAATTCAACATCGGTTATGACAATTTTTGGCTGATAAAAACTTCCAATAAGATTTTTTCCATGTTTTGTATTCACTCCTGTTTTCCCTCCAACAGATGAGTCGACTTGTGCTAGTAATGTAGATGGAACATTTACAAATTTTAATCCTCTTTTAAAAAGACTTGCAGCAAAACCAGCAACATCTCCAGTTATTCCGCCTCCAATAGATATTACACAGTCATTTCTTGAAAAATTTTTAGCAAGTAAAATATTTAATATTATATTAACATTTTTTTGATTTTTATTTTTTTCATTTGCATTAAAAATATACTTGTGCACTTTAATATTTTTAAAAGATCCTAAAATTTTTGTTAAGTTTTTTTTTGGAATATTCTTGTCAATTATTAGTAAACATTTTTTAAAAGTAATTGAATTTTTTCTTAGTAAATTTGATAAATTAGATAAAAGGTTTTTACCAATTATAATTGGATATTGCTCATATTTTGTTTTAACAAATAATTTAATTGGTTTCATAAATTTTAATTATTTTCTTTGCAATTTCATGTTTTGATAAATTATCACAATTAATCTTATACAATGCTTTTGAGTAGATTATTGAGCGTTTTTCAATAATTTCAACTAATTCATTTTTGTTGGAATTTATGGCTAATGGTCTCTTTTTACTATTTTTAATACGATCAATTAAAGTGTAAATTTTCCAATTTAACCAAAATGACAAGTGATTTTTTAAAATTTCTCTTTTAATATCTTGATTTAAAAATGCACCACCTCCTAGTGCAATTACACCTTTTTTATTTCTTAAAATGTCGAGAGTTATTTTTTTTTCGATTTTTCTAAAAAAGTCCTCACCTTTTGTTTCAAAGATTTTAGAAATCCTCATTTTTTGATCATTTTCAATTACTTTATCAATATCAAAAAAATTAAGTTTTAATTTTTTTGATACTATTAAGCCAATAGAACTCTTTCCTGAGCCCATCATTCCCA
The DNA here is from genome assembly GCA_902515095.1 of uncultured Pelagibacteraceae bacterium. Lineage (GTDB taxonomy): Bacteria > Pseudomonadota > Alphaproteobacteria > Pelagibacterales > Pelagibacteraceae > Pelagibacter. The sequence goes on along the minus strand of CABXTC010000003.1, from coordinate 44,815 downwards.
AAAATACTAAATTTTCTTTTGATTTCATAAGTTCTTTATTGAAAAAACACAAATATGTCTTAATTTGAAATTAACTAAATCTATATGCAATTTACAAGAAAAACAAGTTTAAGCAAAAGTGTGACAGGATTATTAATTAAATTAATTTTGATCTTACTAGTATTTATTGGAATTATTTTTCTTTTAAATAAAATGGATTTTCCCGCACCAACAAAAACAATTGAAAAAATAATTTCCAATGAAAATTTCAAGATTGTTAAATAAAAAATATTTAACAATTCTATCTATTTTTTTTCTTACTATATCGAACTCTGTTTCAGAAGAGAATCCAGTTGATATATGGAATATTGATAAAAAAGAAATCGAAGAAAGTTCAAAAAATTTAGAAGAAACATCTAATACAGGAATGAATTCAACATCAAACAATATTGATGTTTTTAAAATGCAATTAAAAAATAATAATAATTTAATTGAAGTTGATAATTCTCTTGATTCAAAAGTAATTAAATTAATAGGTCTTTATGATCCAGAAGATTATGGATTAAAAATAGATATGTGGTCAAATTCTAATGGAGACCAACTTAAATATCTTTTTTCTAATTTAGCAAAAATAGATTTGTCTGAAGACGCATCAGATTTAATGAATATTATTTTGTTAACAAACTCGTATCCACCGAAAAAAAATATTAATAAAGAAGATTTTTTAAAGATCAGATCAGATTGGTTGATTAAGAACAGTAATTTAGAATTAATTGAAGAATATTTAATAAAAAATGAAATTATTAATTTACATCCTGAGTTAAGTAAATATTTAGTTGATAAATACTTATCAAAATCTCAGCTTAATAAAGCTTGTGAAATATTCAAAAACAATTCTGAGCCCATTCAAAATCAATATTTATCAAAATTTAATATCTATTGTTTAATCAACGATGGAAAAAAAGAAGAAGCACAATTATATTTTGATTTAAAAAAAGAGTTAGGGTTTAATGAAAAGTATTTTGAAAACAAATTAAATTATCTGTTTGGATTTACAAATATAATTGATACAGCTATTTCTGAAAATAATATTTTGGAATTTCATTTAGCACATAAAACTAATCCAGAATTTTCATTTGAGCCTAATGAAAATACAAATCCACTAATATGGAAATATTTATCTGCTTCTAATTTACTATATCAAACAAACGAAATAGATTTAGATGAGATTGATAAAATTAAATTAATTGAATATGCAACCCATAATAAAAATTATGATGAGGATGAATTATTTGAGATTTATAAGAGGTTCCAGTTTAATATAAACCAGTTCTTAAATGTTAATGACTCTTTTAGGACATTGACTAATATTGAGATTAGAGCCTTATTGTATCAAAGAATATTATTAGAGTCTGATACAAATAAAAAAATAGAATTAATTAAAACTTTAAAAGAATTCTTTATAAAAGACAATCTAGCAAATGCCTTTGATAATAAACTAAAAGATTTATTAGAGCCACTTGAGATAGATCAAATATCACCAAAGTACACGAGCTTTTATTTAGATTATATTAGTAATAATGAGATAAAACAGAAAAAGATAAAATATAATGAAAATCTTATTCATCAGTCCAAATTAATAAAATACTTTAGTGGAGATTATAATAAAAAAAAAATCGAAAAGGATTTGAATAACTTTTTAAAGAAGATCAAAAAAAATAAAAAATATGTCCTTTCAAAAAAAGATATTATTGTAATTGAATCCTTAAGATCAGATGGAATAAAGATTGATAAAAAATATAGCAATTTATATGAGATTTTAGACTCAGAAATGCCAACAGATATTCAGGTCATGATAAACAACAATGAGACAGCCTCGACAATTTTAAGAATAATTGAAGTGATAGGCCAAGATAATTTGGAAATGTTAGATGAGGATACATTATTTTTCATTGTAAGCGCACTAAATCAATTAAATATAGATGCTATACGTAATGATATTTTATTAAAAGTTCTGCCTTTAAAAGTTTAAAAATTAGTTTATTTATTATTTCATATGAGTATTAAAGATATAATTACTGTCCCAGATGAAACTTTAAAGAAAATTTCAAAACCAATTGAAAAAATTGGCATTAACGAAAAAAAGCTAATAAATGATTTATTTGAAACGATGTATAATTCAAATGGAATTGGTTTAGCAGCAGTCCAAGTGGGAATTTTAAAAAGAATTTTAGTAATTGATGTGTCAGGAAAAGACGAGGAAAAACAACCATTAAGTTTTATTAATCCAGTTATCAAAAAATTAAGTAAAGAAACTACAGTTTATGAGGAAGGATGTTTGTCAATACCTAATACTTTTTTAGAGATAGAAAGGCCCAAGATTTGCGAGGTGGAATTTATTGATATTGAGGGAAAAATAAAAAATTTAAAATGTGATGGTATTTTATCAACTTGCCTTCAGCATGAGATAAATCATTTAGATGGAAAACTAATAATCGATCATATATCTAAATTAAAAAGAGATTTGATTATTAAAAAAATTTCAAAAACTCAAAACAATCCTGATAGAATTATAGTTTAGATGGCTAAGAAGATTATTTTTATGGGCACACCTCTTTTCGCTGTCCCAATTTTAAAATCCCTATATCAAAATGGATACCCTATTTCAGTGGTTTACACTCAACCACCTCAAAAATCCCACAGAGGACAAAAAATTAATAAATCTCCTATTCAAGGTATTTCTGAAACATTAAATATGAATTTTAGATGTCCAGAAACATTAAAAAATAACAATGAAGAATTTGAATTTATTAGAGATCTTGATGCTGATTTAGCGATAGTAGTAGCTTATGGTCAAATTATTCCAAAAAAATTTCTTGGTTTAACAAAAAAGGGTTTCATAAACATTCATGGATCGTTGCTTCCAAAATGGAGAGGTGCCGCTCCAATTCAAAGATCAATAATGAATTTAGAAGACGAGACTGGAATTAGTATAATGAAGATCAATGAGAAACTAGATAGTGGGCCTGTAGGAAATCTTTATAAGATTAAGATTAGTCCTAATAATAACGCACAAGAAGTTTCCGAAAAATTATCTCTTTTAGCATCTGAAAAAATTCTAGATAATATTGATGATATCTTAGAGGATAAGGTCAAGTTTTTTGAACAGGATCATTCTAAAGCAACTTATGCCGAAAAAATCAATAAATCAGAAGGTCAAATAATTTGGAGCAAAGAAGCTTCAAATATAATTGGAAAAATTAATGGACTATTCCCAATACCAGGAGCCTTTTTTAATTTTGGTGGAGAAAGATATAAAGTTTTAAAAGCTGAGTTAGGAAATAATATTGGAAAAGCAGGTGAAGTTCTTTCTGATCAGTTGGAAGTTGCTTGTGGTGATAATAAATCAATTAAGATTCTTGAAATTCAAAGAGAAGGAAAAAGACCTCAAAAAATTAATGAATTTATGCTCGGTTCACGAATAAAAAAAGGATCTCTTATATCAAATGTATAAATATCAGATACTTATTGAGTATGCTGGAACAAATTTTAGAGGTTGGCAAGTTCAAAAAAAAGGTAAAACTGTTCAAGGCCTGATTCAGGAAAGAATTTCTAGCCTTCTAAAGGAAAAAATTTCTTTATATGGAGCGGGTAGACTTGACCGTGGTGTTCATGCAAAAGGTCAATCTGCTCATTTTGAGTGCAAAAATAAAATAAAAAAAAAAGAAAAATTTCTTAAGTCAATAAATCACTTTCTCAATGAAGATAATATTTCAATATTGGATTTAACAAAAAAAAATAAAGATTTCCACGCAAGGTTTTCTGCTAAAATGAGAATATATAATTATATTATTATTAATCGATTAGGCCAACCTACTTTAGAAAAAAATAGGTGTTGGCACATTATGAAAAAACTTGATTTAGAAATAATGAAAAAAGGTGCAAAAAAATTTATAGGGACTAAAGATTTTTCAACTTTCAGAGCATCTAGTTGTAGGGCAAAAAGTCCAATAAAAACTATGAAGCTGGTAAAAATAAAGTCCTCAAAAAATAAAATTGAAATAGAGTTTAGATCCCAATCATTTTTACAAAAACAAGTACGTTCAATGGTGGGCTGTTTAAAGTATTTGGGTGAAAAAAAGTGGTCGTTAAATAAATTTGAGAATGTTATGAAGTCAAAGAAAAGAAGTTTATGTGCCCCACCGGCACCACCAGAAGGGCTTTATTTAACGAGAGTTATTTACTAATTTTTTTTTACTCATAGCGAATTTTTTATTTATTCGCCATCTAGACTCTTCTCGAACAATATAACCACAGCAATTTTTAGCTCGACATTTGCATGGAAATTGTTTGTAGTCTTTATCAAAGCCAAAACCATAATCACAAGTAAATTCCTCTCCCTTTTTAATATCTTTTATAGCTGTTATCCAAATTTTTAACCCCTTGCCATCATATTGAGAATTAGGATCACAGCTATGGTTAATTAATCCTGCTGTATTCCATGAGAAATCTCCATCGAGTGTATACCTTTTATTTAAAGTAAATAAATATATTGGTTTATTGTTGTCATATTTATCGGACTCATCAACCTGCTTGTTAGTAATTATCTTTCCTGAGTAATTAATAATTTTTGTTCCTTCTTTAATATCTTTGGCTGCATAAAGTCCTCGACCTTTATTATCAATTTTTGATTTTTTAATTTTGTACAATTTCATGAGGGATATTTATAATCAGCTAGAAATTAATTAATTGAATTCAATAAGTGCGTTAACATGTTCATTAGCACTATTAGCTAAAGCATTCAAATCATATCCACCCTCAAGTATTGAAACAACTTTTCCTTGAGTAAATTTATTAGTAGCTAATAATGTTCTCTTAGTAATTTCATAGAAATCTTTTGAGTTTAATTGAAATTGAGCCAATGGATCATCTTTGTGTGCATCAAAACCTGCTGAAAACAAAAGAAAGTCAGGTTTGTATTCAACTAATCTATCTAAAACTCTATCAAACGCATTAAAATATTGTTCAGAGGTAGTACCAGCGGGTAAAGGAATATTTAGAGAGTTGTTAAAGTCTCCCTTATCTTTCTCAGTTCCCCCTCCTGGGTAAAAAGGATATTGGTGAGTAGAAATATATAATGAATTTTTATTATCACGCATGACATCATAGTTTCCATTACCCCAATGAACATCAAAATCTACACAAGCAATCCTTTTGTATTTATATTTGCTGATTAGATAATTTGTTGCCACTCCAGCATTTGATATACAACAAAATCCCATAGCTTTATTTTTTTCAGCATGATGTCCCGGAGGTCTTGCTAAACAAAATGCGTTTTTAAATTGATTATTTTCTATTCCATCTATTGCTCTAATTGTTGAACCTGCAGCATCAAAAACTGCTTTTTTGCTTTCGGGTGACACAACTGTATCCCCATCTAAAAACTTAAGGCCTTTTTGTGGAAAAGAATTATTTAAATTCTCAATATATTCTGCTGAATGTGTAATTGCTAAAATATCATCAGGCACACTAACTGGAGTTTCCCAAATTAAGTCATTTCTTTTTTTTAATTTTTCTTTTATGGCAATTACTCTTTTAGGCTGTTCAGGATGGCCATCACCTGTATTATGTTTTTCATAAGAGTCAGAATTTATAATCGCTGTATTCATTTAAAGTAATTTTGCAAAATGTTCTCATAAATTTTTGTTAAATTTTTTAAGTCTTTTAAAGATACTGCTTCATCTACCTTGTGCATAGTTTTTCCCACTAAGCCAAATTCTAAGCATGGAGATATTTTCTTAATAAATCTTGCATCAGAAGTTCCACCTGTTGTTGAAAGTTTTGGTTTTATATTGGTAATTTTTTTTATGATTTTTTCTATCATTAGAGTCGTATTGTTTGGTTTAGTCAAAAATGCCTCACCAGAAACTCTGTAATTAATTTTAAACTTTGATTTATTTTTTTTACTAATCCTTTGAAAGATTTTGTTCAATTTTTTCTTAAGTGAAGTTGATGAATGTTTATTATTAAATCTAATATTAAAGGTAGCTTCCGCTAACTGTGGAATAACATTATCCGCAGTATTTTGAATATTTATTTTTGTTACCTCAAGATTAGTTGGTTGGAAATTTTTTGTTCCTTTGTCAAATTTTATTTTTTTAAGCTCATTGAGAATAGTAACGATAGTTGTAGAAGGATTATTAGCTCTATCAGGATAAGCTACATGACCTTGCAACCCTGTTATTGTGAGGTTTCCAGTTAAACTACCTCTACGACCTATTTTCATCATTTCTCCTAATCTATTTGGATTGGTAGGTTCACCAACTAAACAAAAATTTATTTTTTCTTTTTTTTTTCTTAAATATTCTACTACTTTTTTCGTTCCGTTAATTGCATCCCCCTCTTCGTCACCGGTAATAAGAAAGCTAATTGAACCATTAAATTTTTTATTTTCTGATAAAAAAATACTTACAGCTGACACAAAAGCTGCAATTGCACTTTTCATGTCATTTGCCCCTCTACCAATTAAATGACCATTTTTAATTGATGGTTTAAAAGGATTTACTGACCAATTTTTTATATTCCCTGGAGGTACAACATCCAAATGTCCAGCAAAACAGAAATTTGGTCTTTTAGAACCTAATTTTGCATATAAGTTTTTGACTGGTTTTAAATTCTTTTCTTTAAATTCAATTATCTTTGTTTTGAAACCTAATTTTTTTAATTTTTTCTCTAAAAATTTCATCACACCAGAGTCTATTGGAGTTATAGAAGGAAATTTTATTAGCTCCTTAGCTAATTTTACATCATTTATAATCATCATTAGTTTATTCTCTTAACAGATCGTTTACTGATGTTTTTGATCTTGTTTTTTCATCAACCTGCTTAATTATCACTGCACAATATAATGATGGTTTTGAGGGATCATTTTTATCTGGCAATGAGCCGGGAACTACCACAGAATAAGGTGGAATTTTACCATACGAGATTTCACCTGTTTTTCTATTAACTATTTTAGTTGATTGACCAATATATATTCCCATACTTAAAACAGATCCTTCTCCTACAATCACTCCTTCCACCACCTCAGACATTGCACCTAAAAAAACATTATCTTCAATTATTGTTGGTAATGCTTGAGCAGGTTCTAAGACACCACCAACTCCAGACCCAGCAGATATATGACAGTTTTTTCCAATTTGACAACAACTGCCTGCTCTCGCAAAAGTATCAATCATTGTACCTTCATCAATATATGCACCTATGTTAACATAGCATGGCATAAGGACAGCATTCTTTCCAACGAAAGAGCCTTTTCTTACAGGTGAATTAGGAACCATTCGAAAACCAGCTTTCTCATGATCTTCTTTCGACCATCCAGCCGTTTTACCTTTAAGCAAATGTGATTTGTCATACCAACTGCTGTAAGGACCATTTAAATTTTCCATTGGATAAATTCTAAAACTTAACATAATTGCTTTCTTTAAATGCTGATGAGTAATCCATTTACCATCTATTTTTTCAGCAACACGAGATTTACCACTATCCAAATCAATAATAACTTGATTAATTGCATCTTTCAGTGATTTATCTGAATTTTGATTTACTTGATCTCTACTTTCCCAAGCTTCATTTATAATTTTTTCTATAGACATAATTTATTGACTTTTTAATAGCCTTATTTCTTGAAGAAATAAAGACAGATTTTCAATTTTATGAGAAATATATTCCTTATCAGAGTCAATTTTTCCAAAATGTTCATCGTTGATTAACCAAACAGTTGTACAGCCTCGTTCGTGCCCAATGCTAAGATTTTTAGCTATGTCTTCTATGTAAATCGTTTCTTTTGGATTAATTCCAAATTTTTTAACCATTAGATCAAAAGTTTTTGCTTCAGGTTTGGGTATATACCCAGCGTCCTTGATATCAAAAATTTTGTCTCTTTCAAAAAGATCATATACACCTAAATGAGTTAAAATATTTTTAGCATGATCAGCGCTTCCATTTGTAAAAATAAATTTTTTCATATCCAATTTTTCAAGTTCATTTCTCATAATTTTATCTTCTTTCATAAATGAAAGATCAATAGTGTGAACATATTTAAGAAATTCTTCTGGTGGAATATCATGATGTATCATTAAACCATTCAGACTTGTATTATATTTATAAAAATAATCAGTTTGTAATTTCTTTGCTTCTTCTAAATTTATCTTTAGTCTCTCGGAAATAAACATTGTCATTCTCCTGGATACTTGGCCAAATACTTTTTCTAATGGATAGTTATTATATTTTCCATAACAAACCCCATCAAGGTCTAATAAAAGATATTTCATTTCTTTAAATTTTTTCATTTTCTTATCAATGTCCCAGAACCTTTGTCAGAAAAAATTTCAAATAGTATAGAATGTTTTTTTCTTCCATCAATAATTCCAACTGCTGTTACCCCATTATTTACAGCATCTAAACAAGTATTAATTTTAGGTATCATGCCCTCAGTAATTGTATTGTCTTGGATCATTTTTAAAATTTCTGATGAAGATATCTCTTCAATTAGTTTTTTATCTTTATCTAAAACTCCTTCAACATTAGTCATTAACAAAAGTCTTCTAGATTTTAACGATTTAGCAATTGCACCAGCAGCGGTATCCCCATTAATATTATATGATTGATTACCTTTCCTCATTCCAAGGGGTGAAATTATAGGTACTTGCTTCTGATAGAGAATTTTCTCTAAAATATCATTATCGATTTTACTTGGTATTCCTACATATCCAAGTTCCTCAGACTCAGGAACTACCTCAATTACATTATTTTTCTTTGTATGAATTGAAATAGCCTCAGTTCCATATTTTTTTAAAGCGTTTACAATATCGTTGTTAAAATCAATTAAAACAGCTTCTACAATATCTATTATTTTTTTATCAGTTACTCTCAGACCTCTAATGAATTTTGATTGAATATTTGATTTATCTAACTCTCTTTTTATTCTAGGGCCTCCACCATGAACAACTACTATAGAGATGCCTAATTTATTTAATATATTGATATCTGTAATAAAGTTATCAAAAATATTTCTATCTATAAAAACATTTCCTCCATATTTGATAACTATTAAGTCATTTTTATATTTTTCTATATATTTAGAAACCTCATTTATTGGGGGTCCATTTTGGGGAAGTATCTTTTTTAAATCCATTAATTTATTGCTGTATAATAATCAAAAATTTTAAGTAACAGTTTTAACTGTTGTTCTCTTCATGATGAACAATTGTTGAGCCATAGTTAAAATATTATTTACAGTCCAATAAATTACTAGTCCGCTAGGGAATGGAGCAAGTATTACTGTTAAAAAAAGAGGAAAAAACATAAATATTTTTGCTTGCATTGGATCAGTTGGTGCAGGATTCAATTTTTGTTGTATCCACATAGATACCCCCATTGCGACTGGCCAAGCACCAATCATTAGAAATGAAGGTACATCATAAGGCAGCAGCCCAAATAAGTTAAAAATACTTGTAGGATCTCTTTCACTCAAGTCATTTATCCAACCGTAAAATGGCATGTGTCTCATTTCTATTGTTACGAACAAAACTTTGTATAAAGCAAAAAATACAGGAATTTGAACAAGGATAGGTAGACACCCAGACATAGGATTTACACTCTCTTTTTTGTAAAGAGCCATCATTTCTTGTTGTAATTTCATTTTATCATTTTTATGAAGTTCTTTAAGTCTTGTCATTTCTGGAGTAAGCGCTTTCATTTTCGCCATACTTCTAAAAGAAAAATTTGCTAAAGGAAAAAAGACTAACCGAATACAAATGGTAATTGCTATAATTGCCAACCCATAATTACCAAGTAATTTAAAAAAATAATCAATTCCAAAAAAAAGAGGTTTTGTTATGAAATATAAGAAACCCCAGTCTATTACTAAATCAAATTTATCTATATCAAGAGATTTTGCATAGCCATCAATTACATCCACTCTTTTTGCTGCAACTATTATCTGTAATTTTTCTTCAATTGAACTATTAGCATTTAATTCAAGAGGCTCTGTTGCAATAAAATTAGCTCTAAATTTATCCTTATAATCAAAAGTTGTTTTAAATTCTTTATTTTTTGGTGGTATTAAAGACGATATCCAGTATTTATCACTTATTCCTAACCAACCTTTTTGAGCAGTTTTTGAAAACTTTTTTTCCTGTATATCATCATAATCTTCTTCTATTAATTCATCATCTAAAGTTGCGATTAGACCTTCATGAAGTATTAAAAAATCAATTATATCAGGTATTTCATTTCTTATAATTTGACCGTAAGAATAAAAGTCATATTTATTATTTGTTAAATTTATTACACTTTGTTTTATTGAAAATAAGTATTTATCATCCAACGAAATTTCTTTTTTAAAAGTAATTCCTTGATTGTTTGCCCAAGATAATATTATAGGTGAATTTTCTGTTAATTTTTTTTTTCCTTCTATGGACCAAATTGTTTCTGAATTAGGAATTTCAATGTTTTTATCTGAGGTTACAAAACCACTTTCAATTAAATAGCCTTCCTCAATATTTCTAGGGCCCAATAAAGTTATTTTTTTATTTCCCCCTAGTTCAACATTATAATTCTTAAAAGTTAAATCATCTATCGCAGCTCCTTTAAGAGAGATTGAGCCTTTGATATTTGAATTTTCAAATTCCACTCTTTCACTTTCATTTAAAGCATCTTCTCTAGAAATTTTTATCAGAGTTTCTTTTTGTTCCAATACAGGTGTATCCGTGTTTTGCTCGATTTTGTTCTTTTCAATTATATTTTCATTTGTGGCCGGTTTCTCTGGGACAAAGAACAATGAGTACAACACTATTACAGCAGATGATAAAGCAATAGCGGCAATAGTATTTTTAGAGTCCATTATTTTTTAACCTTAATCTTTTTCTTAATTGGATCAAATCCTCCATTACTCCAGGGATGGCAGGATAAAATTCTCTTCATGCTTAATAAAAGACCCTTAAAAAAACCAAAAGTTTTTAGCGCGTCAATACTATACTCGGAGCAAGTTGGTAGATATCTACATGACGGCCCAAATAAAGGGCTTACCAAATATTTATAAAGTTTGATCAGTTTAATTAATATATATGTTGCAAAATTTATCATTTTATTTTTTTAAATTCTTGAAACAAGATTTCTTTTATTTTTTTAAACTCATTGTTTAACATAGTTGACTTAGCAATAACAAGATATGAATAATCTAAATTTATTGATATCTTTTTATAAGCATCATTCATTATATTTTTAAGACGTCTTTTTATTCTATTTCTCTTTACAGCATTTCCAATTTTTTTTTTTGTAACAAATGAAATATTCAAATTATTTTTATTTTTGCTACCAATACGTCCAAAGAATATCGTGACATATTTGTTGGAAGATTTTTTGCTTTTAAGCAATGTTCGAAATTCTTCATTTTTTGAAAGAGCAATTAGTTTGCTTTTCATTGATTAACCAGAAACAGTTAATGATTTTCTGCCTCTAGCTCTTCTTCTAGCCAAGAGTTTTTTCCCCCCTTTTGACTTCATCTTAGATCTAAAGCCATGTTTTCTAGCTCTTTTAATTTTAGAAGGTTGGTACGTTCTTTTCATAAAGTGATTTAAATTTATTAAAATTTCGATCTTTATAGTAATTAAATATATAAATAGCAAATATAAGATTTTATAAATACGATATTTAATGATGGAAAAAACAAAAAAAATTAAATTATTTATTGGTTTAGCTTACTTAGCTTTATTAATTATATTTTTATTATTGTTTTTCTCAAAATTTAGCCTCCATGAAATAACATCATATGACTTTATAAAAGATAATAGATTGTATTTTCTTGAGCTTAAAAATTCTAACCTATTTTTAGTGTCTTCAATTTTTTTACTTTTGACAATATTATGGGTATTTCCTTTTTTAGGATTCGGATCTCCGATTGCTCTTTTGGGAGGTTTCATTTTAGGTAAATGGGTCGGAACTATTACAGTAGTTTTAGGTTTAAGTATAGGTGCAACCTTTCTCTACGTCTTTGGAAATTATTTTTTAAAAGATATAATTAGAGATAAATTTTTGAACAGATTTAAAACACTAGAAATTAAATTTCAAAATTCAGAATTTATTTATTTGCTAATTTATCGATTTATAGGTGGAGTTCCTTGGCAATTAAGTTGTCTTTTACCGACTCTTTTTAACGTAAAAAAATCTAATTTTTTCTTTGCAACTTTGATTGGAATTATTCCTCAAATTTTTCTAGCAGTTTCAATTGGAGATGGGTTGGAAAAAATTATTGAAGAAAATACTGAAGTTCCGAAGTTTACTGACATTATTTCTTCGCAAGAGATATATATACCAATTTTAGCATTTTTTTGCTTAGTTTTAATTACAATCTTTCTTAGAAAACTTTTTTACAAAAATTAGTGGTGCTCCCACCCTGTACTGACCAGGGAATTAGTCCTTACCAAGGACTTGTTATGCCATTTAACTATAGAAGCGATTATCACAAATTGTATTTTATTAACAATAAAGCATTTTTTTCAAATTATTGCCTTAATTTTTTGTGCAATATGATTTATATCTTATAAGGAAATTTTTTATGGGCATTCATTACGATTATAAATCAACCAAAAGCGCTAAGTTGATGGAAAAGCAGGCAAAAAGAGAGAAAAAACTTGCTGACAAAAAAGCAAAACGCTTAGCAAAAGAGGGTAATAATAAAAATGATGATAAAGATAAATCGCTAGATACTTCAAAACCAATCACCTTAGATTTTCTTACAAATCCAAATAAAGAATGACAGTAAAAGAAAAAAATGTGCGTTTGAGTTTGGCTCTAAAAAAAAATTTAAAAAAAAGAAAACTTTTTCAAAAAAAAAATAAAAAGAAAACCAAATAATGTCTATCCAACCTGACTCTTGGATAAAAAAAATGTGTAAAGAACACAATATGATTGAACCTTTTTTGGATCATCAAGTTGCAGAGGGCAAGATATCTTATGGGTTAAGTAGTATGGGCTATGATGTTAGGATATCAGATGAGTACAGAATTTTTACAAATGTAAATAGTTCTCTAGTTGATCCAAAAAACTTTTCTGATGATAATTTTATTGAGAGAAAAGGACCTTATTGTATTATTCCTCCAAATTCATTTGTTCTAGCTAAGACTGTTGAATATTTTAGAATACCAAGAGATGTTCTGTGTATTTGTGTAGGAAAAAGTACATATGCTAGGACTGGAATTATTTGTAATGTTACTCCAATAGAAAATGAATTTGAGGGAAATATTGTAATAGAGCTGAGTAATACAACACCTAATCCAGCAAAAATTTATTCAAACGAAGGTATAGCTCAATTTTTATTTTTTAAATCAGACACTCAACCAGAAACAACTTATAAATCAAAGAAAGGTAAATATCAGGGTCAAACCACTATTCAAGTGGCCAAAATTAAAAAATAACACATGGATAAGTTTTCTATTGAAGGCCCAAGTAGAATTAAGGGAAAAGTAAAAATCTCAGGATCAAAAAATTCCTCGCTTCCAATTCTAGCAGCGACTTTATTATTTAATCAGCCAGTTATAATTAAGAATTTACCAAAAGTGGAAGATATTAATACTATGATAAGCCTATTAAGATCACTTGGTTCAAAAGTAACTTTATCTAGCAACAGAAGAATTGCTAAAATAGATAATCAAAAAAAATTAAAAACTTTTGCAAGTTATTCACTTGTCAAAACAATGAGGGGTTCAATTTTAGTTTTAGGACCTTTAATAGCTAAATATTTTAAAACAAAAATATCGCTTCCAGGTGGTTGCTTAATCGGAGCTAGACCAATTAATTATCATTTAGATGCCTTAAAAAAACTTGGAATGAAATATATTTTAAAAGATGGATATATTTTAGCAAGATCTTCAGGTAAATTAAAAGGAACAATTATAAAGTTCCCTAAAATAAGTGTTGGGGCCACCGAGAACTCAATTCTTGCAGCATGTTTAGCGAACGGGACCACTGTCCTAAAAAATTGTGCAACTGAACCTGAAATTAAAGATCTTACAAATTTTTTAAACTCAGCGGGTGCAAAAATTTCTTGGAAAGGAAGAGTATGCAAGATTATTGGGGTTACTTCTTTAAATAAAACAGAGTACACCGTCATGGCTGATAGAATTGAAGCAGGCACTTTTTGTGTTATTGCAACGGTCTCAAGAGGAAATTTAGATATCGTTAACTTTGATGGGAGAATTATTAAAACTGAATTGGATTTGTTAAAAAAGTTTGGTGCAAAAATAAAAGTTAATAAAAAAAAAATTTCAATAAAAGGTCCGGAAAATATTAAATCTATTAAGAATATTAAAACTGAAGAATATCCGGGAGTTTCTACTGATATGCAATCTCAACTAATGGTTCTTATGTGCAAAGCTAATGGAAAAAGCTCTATTACTGAAAATATTTTTGAAAATAGATTCATGCATGTAGCTGAGCTGCGGAGACTTGGAGCAAAAATAAATATAGTTAAGAATAAAGCTATAGTAGAGGGACATACAAAATTTGTAGGTGCAGAATTAATGTCTAGTGATCTGAGAGCATCAGTTTCGCTTGTCTTGGCTGCTATAGTTTCTAAGGGTAAATCTGTAATTAATAGAATTTATCATTTAGACCGCGGTTATGAAAAAATAGAAAATAAATTAAAAAAAATTGGTGTTAAGATTAAGAGATTAAAATAGTGAATAAATATTTAGCAAAGATAATTGCAAATGATCAAGAAGGATTGCAAATGATTTCAGCTTGTATATCGGGCTCCAAAACAAAAGTTGAAAATATTAAGTATCTTGCCTCTAGCAAAGTTTTTTTATTATCTATCGAAAGAATTAAGGTTGAGTCAAATGAAATAGATAAGAAAATAAATAGTATTTGCAGGTTTGATTTTGTTGACAGAGTTAAGTCCAAAAATATTGACCAGTCAAACACTGAAGAAATTTTAGATTTAATAGGCATCGATTATTTGAAAAATAAAGATGACTATGAAATAAATTTAATTTTTAGTAATAATAGCCACATTGTTTTGACTACTGAAGCAATTGAAGTAAGGTTAGAAGATCAAAATGAGATTAAGTAATAATGAAAATATTAAATAGCAAAAAAAGAAATTTTAATAAAGAATTAGATAATTTATTATTAAGAAGAAAGACAAAAGTTCACATGAACTCTGTGTCAGTTATAAAAATAATAAATGATGTAAAAAAAAATGGAGATAAAGCGTTATTAAAATATGAAAAAAGATTTAACCGAAATAGAGTAATTAAACCTAGCTCTGATCATATAGCAAGATCTATAAAATCTTTAAATCCAAAAGTAAAAAAAGCTATTGATGTTGCTTATTCGAGAATTTACAAGTTTCATTCTTTGCAAAAATTTAAAAATATTTCTTACACTGATAAACTTCAAAATAAACTTGAATACAGGTATTTACCAATCGAGTCAGTCGCAATTTATGTGCCTGGTTCATCAGCATCTTATCCTTCAAGTGTTTTAATGAATGCAGTCCCAGCAATAGTCGCTGGTGTAAAAAGAATTATTATGATTAATCCAGGATATAAAGGAAAACAAAATCCAGCAGTATTATATGCAGCCAAACTATGTGGTATTAAGGAAATTTATTCTGTAGGCGGCCCTTCAGCGATTGCAGCTGTCGCGTATGGTACAAAAAAAATTAAAAAAGTTAATAAAGTTGTAGGCCCTGGTAACATGTATGTAGCAGCTGCTAAAAAAGAAGTTTTTGGAGATGTAGGTGTTGAGGGAATGATAGCTGGACCATCAGAGGTAACAATTGTTGGTGATAGATTTTCAAATCCAGGTTGGATAGCGAGTGATCTTATCGGCCAAGCAGAGCATGATGTACTCGCTCAGTGTATATTAATTTCAAAAAGTAAAGATTTGATAAAAAAAACAAGGGTAGAAGTCATTAAACAACTAAAAAATATTCCAAGAACAGCTATTGCAAAAAAAAGTTTATTTAACAATGGAATTTTAATTGAAGTTAATTCAGATAAAAAAATAATTGATATTGTAAATAAAATTGCTCCTGAACATTTGGAATTAAATGTAAAAGATTATAAGTCATTTATTCCAAAAATAAAAAATGCCGGATCCGTTTGTTTAGGAAAATATGCTGTAATGGCAATGACTGATTATAATGTTGGATCCAACCATATATTACCAACCAATGGATCAGCTAAATTTTCAAGTGGTATAAGTGTTAATGAATTTTATAAAAGAATTTCATATATAAACTTATCAAAAAAGGGTATTGAAAAGCTTGGACCATCAGTTATAACTCTTGCAAATTATGAAGGGTTGGCTGGACATGCTCAATCTGTAAAAAAAAGAATTAGGAGAAAATAAATTTGTCAAAACAAGATTTACTTGAATTTAAAGGTAAAGTAACTGACTTGTTGCCTAATGCCATGTTCAGAGTCCAATTAGAGAATGGTCATGTAGTAACAGCACATACTGCAGGCAAGTTGAGAAAGAATAGAATTCGAGTATTACAGGGTGATAATGTGACTGTGGAAATGACACCTTATGACCTTACTAAAGGTAGAATAATCTTTAGAGGTTAATTTTTGCCTCGGTAGCTCAGGAGTAGAGCAGAGCCCTGAAAAGGCTTGTGTCGGAGGTGCGAATCCTTCCCGAGGCACCACCAAAATATCTTGAAATTAACGCAAAAGAAATTACCTTTACCTATATTAAAAAATAAAAGGACGAGTAAAAAATGAGTACAATTCAAGGAAAAGTAAAGTGGTTTAATGGAAAAAAAGGTTATGGATTTATAGAGAGAGATGATAAAGAAAAAGATGCTTTTGTTCATGCAAGTGCAGTTAAAGCTGCAGGTATGAGATTTCTAAATGAAGGAGATAAACTAGAATTTACTTTAGAAGATGGTCCAAAAGGACCTTCTGCAGTTAATTTAAAAAAATTAGATTAATCAAAAATATTTAATAATGGAGCTTAAAAAAAAATTGGAAACGTCCTTTTTTTAAAGGTTGAATAATTTAATTTTTTGTCTAAGCTAATATTCAAAGTTTTTAAAAACCAAAATGCATTCATCCGCAATACTTAATTTAGAAAAGTTTTTTTCCATTTATTTGAAAAATTTTGATAATCCAAAAATATTAGACTTTGGTAGCCAATCATTATCAGACCACATTGGAGCAAAAGTTTTACTAGATAAAATGAATATAAATTACAAATATACAGGAGTAGACATTGAAAAAGGGAATAATGTGGATATTGTTTTAGAAGATCCCTACTCATTTAAAGAGATTCCTGACGCAGCTTATGATGTAATTATAAGTACCTCAGTATTTGAACATGTTGAATTTTTCTGGCTAACTTATTTGGAAATACTTAGAATTTTAAAACCCAATGGGGTTTTCTACTTTAATGTGCCTTCTAATGGTGATTTTCATAGATGGCCCACAGATTGTTGGAGATTTTACCCTGATAGTGGTAATGCATTAATCAATTGGGCTAAAAAAAATAGTTTCAATCCAATCTTATTAGAATCTTACGTATCAAATCAATTCCTTGAATGTGGTTGGAATGACTTCGTGTCAGTAACTTTAAAAGATGAAAAATATTTAAGTTCTTTTAATGATAGAATTATTTATAAATACAAAAAATTCTTAAATGGAATTGACCACAACAAAAAACTCTATAACTTTTCTAATAAGTCAGAAGACCATAAGAATTGGGGTTTTCGTTTATGGTATAGGATAAGAAAAAAAATTGATAAAATAAAGAAGTGAATAACCTAGAAATTTTTTGTATTTGTATTCACAATAAACTTTTAGATAAGGTTAAAAAATTAAATTATACACCAGTCGGACTGGGGGCTAACATATCTTCTAGTGGATGGATTAGGGATGATAGCGGCATTAATATCAGCTCTAAAAATAAGTTTTATGGTGAATTTACTTTTCATTACTGGCTTTGGAAAAATAAGCTTAATAGTATTCAAAAAGATAAGTGGATTGGTTTTTGTGGATATAGAAGATTTTGGAAAAATGAACTTAGTAACTCAGATGAATCTTTAGACATTAATCAAAAGATTTTAAAAAAAATTCCTACTAGCTGGGAAAAATACGATGTAATACTTGGTAAACATATTTACCTAAATCAAATACCTTTGATAAAAATACTTAAATATGGAAAAATTGCATTTCTAAGAAATCCTGGAGCAATCCTTAATAGGGGTAGAAGTATAAGATTTCAATTTGATATGTTTCATGGCAATGGTATTTTAGATAAAGCTATAGATTTACTAAGTCAAAACGATAAAGAAGATTTTAATCTTTATGTAAGAAAAAATATCTCATTCAATTACGGCAATATGTTTATATGTAAATCTAAAGAATTGATGGGCAGGTTTTACGAAACATTATTTCCATGGTTGGAAAAATGTGAAACTATTCTTGGTTTTGAATTAAGAGGGTATGAAACAAGAACGTATGCTTTTTTGGCTGAAAGATTTATGGCATACTGGTTTAATAAATATTCAAAAGTATACGAAATTCCAGTTATATACCACGATTTAAACAAAGAAGAATTATAATTTGAAAAACGATACTTCTTTTAAGGGTTGAATAATTTTAATTTTTGTCTAAAAGATGCTTCATGAAAAAATATGAGATTAACATTTTGTGTAAATTAGCTACTCAAGTAAGACTTAGAGGAACTAATAGAGGTGTGCACGCTCATTTCCATGCTGGCTAAAGCTAGCATTAAATCTTTTATAATATAATTTTAAATAAACCAAAAATAATATAAAAACAAAAAGGATATGCCTTGATGGTGAAATAGCATCACGTCGGTTTGTGGATCCGAAGTCGTAGGAGCGTAACCTACTCAAGGTACCAAAAAATGAATAAAGAAAATAAATTAATTCCTGGATTACCCTCAGGTTTTGAAGATAGATGGAATAAAAAATTACTTCTCAAAAAAAGACTACTAAAAGTCATTGAGAAAAATTTTATTAAATATGGATTTGATCCATTGGAGACTCCATCATTTGAAATAAGTGAAAATATAGGATCCTTTCTTGCGGAGGATAATAGTAATCCTATGTCCGATGTTTTCTCTTTTAATGATGGTGAAAATAATATCACTTTAAGATATGATTTATCTAGTCCTCTAGCTAGATTTGTTGCGCAAAATAATCAAGAGCTTCCATCAATATATAAAAGATATGCAATTCAAAATGTTTTCAGAAATGAAAAATCTGGAAACGCCAGATACAGGGAATTTACTCAAGCAGATTGCGATATAGTTGGAAATGTTAATCCTGCGCAAGCCAATGCGGAGCTATGTAATTTTATTTCAAATACTTTAGTAGATTGTGGTTTAAAAAAAAATCAATTTACTATCAATGTTAGTAACAGAAAAATTGTTCAGGGCTTAATTGAAGATCTTAAAATCCCAGAAAATAAACAAACCAAGGTAATGAGAGCTATTGATAAACTTGATAAACCTGGTTTTGGATTAAAAGGTGTAGAGGAATTATTAAAAAAAGAGAGAAAAGATAATAGCGGAGCTATAACAAAAGGAGCTAATTTAAGCGATGATCAAACATTTAAAATTTTAAATTTTTTAAAAGTTAAGGATCTAAAAGAACTTAAAGAAAATTTTAAAAATCCTCTTACTCAAGAAGGAGTTAAAGAATTAGAAGAACTATTCAATGTTTTAAATTTTGGAAATTATTTCGATCAAGTAAAAACTAATTTTACAATAGTCAGAGGCCTTGATTATTATGATGGGTTCTGTGTTGAAACCAATCTAAATTTTAAAGCAAAAAATAATAAAGGTAAAGAAGTTGATATTGGTAGCATCTGCTCTGGTGGACAGTATAATAAATTAATTTCGAGATTTAAAGGTGTAGATATTCCAGGAACAGGTGTAAGTATTGGTGTTGATAGACTGCTATTCGCAATGACGCAATTAGATCAAGTAGAAATTGATTTACAAAATCCAGTTATAGTTTGTGTGATGGATGAAAAATATTTAAAAAATTATTATGAAATTTTGAATGAATTAAGAAAAAGTAATATTAATTCTGAAATATTTTTGGATAGTAAAAAAAATCTTGGTAAACAACTTACTTATGCGAATAAAAGAGAATGTCCAGTTGCAATTATTTGTGGTGATAATGAATTTAAAGAAAACAAAATCACGTTAAAAAATCTACTTGGGGTCAAAGGAGAGAATAATCAAAAAACATTCCCAAAAGAAAACTTAATCAATGAAATCAAAAAATTTATCTGAAAAAATCCTTAAATCAGTTCAGTCTAAAGGATTTAAATACATTGAATTACCCTCAGTCATTGAGACAAATCATATAGTTCAAAGATCTGGTGAGAGTTTTAGAAAATTTATTTTTTCATTTACAGATCAGACAGGTAATGAATTATGTTTGAGACCTGATCTCACAATCGCTTCTTGTCTTAGGTATTTAGAAAATAATCTAAAGGGAAAAGAAAAAATATTTTATAGTGGACAGGCTTATAGAAAATCTCAAAATAAAAAAGACTCTATAATTCGAGATCAAATTGGTTTTGAGATCATAGGATCAAATGATGAAAAAAATGATGATAAAGAAATAATAAATACGTCACTTAAATCAATAAAAGATTTAAAATATTCAAAAGGCACCCTCACAATCGGTAATGTAGAGATTTTTAATCTTCTTATTTCAAAATTGGATATACCTAGAAGATGGAAATTAAGACTTTTAAGACATTTTTGGAGAGAAGATTATTTTAATGATTTATTGAAAAGATTAGAAACAAATTCTGACGTAGACCCAACAATTGTTGAGGTTGATAAAAAACGTTATTTAAAAATGTTAAAAGTAAATCAATCATCTATTGTGGCAAGCAGAACAATAAAAGAAATTTTAGAGAGATTTGATAAAAAAATTCAGGACCCAAGGAGAGCAAGTAAGGGAAAAAATATTTCAAAAATTATTAGAGAATTTTTAAAAATTAAATGCCCAATTAACAAAGCTGCAAATGAGTTAAACAAATTTTTTAAGAAAAATAGAATTAATCTTGTTGTTGATCAAAAATATTTTCCAATATCTAAAAACAAGATATCAAAATTGAACTTAGTTTTCTCAACTGCCTTTGGTAGACAACTTGAATATTATACTGGGATGGTTTTTAAGATAGACATCCAATCAAATTCAAAAATTATAAACTGTTGTAATGGAGGTCGTTTTGATAAATTAATCTCCGATCTTGGTTCAAAAAAACAAATACCAGCAGTCGGAGCCGCTCTTAATTTAAATTATTTATCATGAAAAATTTAATAAATATAGGAATACCAAGTAAGGGACGGTTAAGAAAAGATGTTTTAAAAATTTTTACTAAAAAAAAATTAAAGCTTATTTCTGAACGAGGGGAAAGAGATTTAATAGGATCAATAAAAAACAAATCAAATATAAAAATTTTGTATTTGCACGCGAGAGAAATTATTGAGAGAATAGGAGATGGCTCTTTGGATATTGGTTTCTCTGGTTTTGATTTATTAAAAGAAAGTGAAATTAATATTCAAAACAAAATAAATGTTGTCAAAAAACTTAATTTTGGAAGCGCTAATTTAGTTGTAGCTATACCAGATCCTTGGATTGATGTTCAAACGATAGCTGATCTAGAGGAAATTGCATTTGAATTTAGAGATAAAAAGAAAAAAAGATTAAGAGTTGCAACCAAGTATCCAAATTTAACTAGAAACTTTTTATTTTCCAAAGGTGTTACACAATTTAAATTGGTTGATAGTTTAGGAGCAACTGAGGCATATCCTTTTACTGGTTCAGCTGAATTAATTACTGATATAACATCTACAGGTGAAACTCTTAGGGCAAATAATCTACGTATTTTGAAAGATGGAGAAATCTTAAAATCTCAAGCTTGTATTTTTACCTCAAAAAAAAATATCAAAAAAAAAGGTTTAAAAAATTTAGTGAAACTACTTTCCAAGTAATTTATCTTTAAAATATACAAGAATAATTTTGATTATATCTAAATTTAGGATAATTGCATAAATGGTGATTAGAAAACCAATTCCAAAAATAATTTTCAAAATAAGATATAATTCCATAAAAATCATTTATAATATAAGTTACGAATCATGGACACAATTTTATTTATAATTTTGATTTTATTGTTTGGAGCGACTCTTGCAATTTTGTATTTGGTCATAAAGTCCAAAAAAGGGGAAAGAGCTGAAGAGACAAATGAAATAGCAAATTTGAATGCTGAAATTGTAAGATTAAAAGATAGCTTAAATTCTACAATTAATACATCTCTAAGTTCAATGTCTACTTCATTTAATTCCCTATCAACTGGGGTTACAAAAGATATGACTGAGGCTCTAACCAAAGTAGATGAGAAGGTTGGTAATTTTAACGAACAAGTAAAATTATTAAATCAAAGCCAGGAGGGGATTACTAAAATTTTAGCGGGAGTTAAAAAGTATGGAACTTTAGCTGAATATTCTTTGGATGCTTTAATTAAAGATTTATTACCTGCATCTCAATATATGACAAATGTTAAAATGAAAGAGGATACTAGCGAGAATGTAGAATTTGCAATCAAGCTTCAAGGGGATGTTTTGGTTCCAGTAGACTCTCATTTTCCAGTAGAGAAATTTAAGGCAATTACAGATGCGCATGAGGCAGATGATAAGAAAGCAGTTGCAGATGCTAGAACAAAATTAGCAAGTGCATTTAAGACTAAAGCAAAAAGTGTGATGGAAAAATATATTGTTCCACCTAAAACTTCAAATTTTGCAATTGTGTATGCACCCACAGAAAGTCTTTATAAAGAATTAACTGAGTATCAAGATCCAAGCACTAAAGAGTTATTAATTCAAGAATTAATGAAAAAATATAAAATAGTAATTTGTGGGCCAAATACCCTTTCAGCTTATTTACAATCTTTGCACATGGGCTTTCAGTCTCTGAAAATTTCTAAACACGCGACAGAGATTTATGATCATCTAAAAACTATTAGTACAAGATTTTCTAGTCATTTTGATAATATTTATAAATTAAGAAAAAAACTTGAAGAAGCCATGACGGTTGTTGATAGTTTTGGTAAGGATGCTAGATCAATTACTAGAACTTTAGAAAACATTAAAGATCCCGAACAAGTTGAAAAAGCTGTACTTACAGAGAACGTTGAGAGTTTTGTTGAAAGAAATAAACAGCTTAAAAAATAATTTCTTTTTTAAGATAATACCTATTATAAGAAACCACATGCGTTGGAACAAAAAATACGACTATCCTAAAAGTTCAAGGGCAACAGAAGATGGAATAAGAAGATATGTATTAGGTAAAGCAAAATTACCAAGTGTAACGTCAATACTTGATGCAACAAAGTCTGAAGAAGATAAAGCAGCTTTGGCTAATTGGAGAGAGAGAACTGGTCATAAAGAAGCCGAAGCTATTACAAAAGCAGCAAGCAGCAGAGGTTCCCAGATGCACAGCTATTTAGAATCTTTTCTTTTAGGAAGAGAAAATTTAAGTTTCTTTGAAGATAATGAACAATATAAAAAAATGGCAAAAGAAATTATTAATAAGGGGTTAGAAAACAGATTAGAGGAAATCTATGGTGTGGAGTGCACAATGTATTATCCCGAGAGATATGCGGGTACAGCAGATTGTGTTGGTGTATATGAGGGAAAAGAAACAATAATTGATTTTAAGCAATCCAACAAACCAAAAAAAGCTGAATATATAGATTCTTGGTTTTTACAAACTGCTGCTTACTCTTTAGCACATAATGTTGTTTATAATTCAAACATCAATGCATGTGTAATCCTTGTTTGTACAGTAGATAATTTGTTTCAAGAGTTTAAGATTCAAGGATCAGAATTGATAACATATCAAAATTTATTTTTAGGAAGATTAAAAAAGTTTAATGAGCTTACAAATACAATTTAATTTTTAAGAATGGATAAAATAGTAATATACGATACTGAAACAACCAATAGTACTATATGGGGATCCATAATAGAAGTTGGCGCTGTTGTAGTTGATAAAAATTTAAAGGAAATAGGTAAGTTAAATATCAGAGGACGAATGCCAGAAGGCGAGGTGCCAAGCGCAAAGGCTTTACTTGTTAATTCAACTAGTATTGATCTACTAACTAAAGGCAATTATTCTCATTATGATTTTTTAGGTGCTGTTGAAAATTTTTTCTCTAAATGTGCTCCAGCAATGTTTATGGGCTGGTCAAATTTAAATTTTGATCGAAGAATGTTCCATTTTAATTTTTTTAAATGTAATCGGTACCCTTATGCTACTCATTCATCACCCAACTGCGAACATGATGGTTTACATATAGCTAGAGCAGCTCAAACTTTGAATTCTGAAACTTTAAAAACAGAATTAACTCAAGCAGGGAACCCAAGCCTTGCACTAGAATCTTTATCAAGAATGCAAGGTTTTGATACTTCAGCCAGCCACACTGCCTACGTAGATGCTCAAAACTCATTAAAAGTTCTTAGAATTATTAAGGATAAACACAAATCAAATTGGGAAACATTCTTAAAAACATCAACAAAAACTAGCGTAGAAACGTTTTTAAAAAATGAGGGTATATATTCTATTTTTGAAAATGTGAAGGGTAGAAATATGATGTATCTTACTAGTACACTGCATCCTAACCATTGTTTTCACCCATCTTATGCATCGTGGGGATACGTTTGGGACCTAAGAAGAGATCCAGAACCATTATTAAACTTACCAGTAAATCAATTAAGAGATATATTGAAAAAATATAGTCCTAAGGCTTTAAGAGTTTTAAAAACCAATAAAGCTCCAGTAATTTTAGATAAACAATTTGCTCTTAAACAAAAACCTTATTCAGACTTAGATTTAGAAACAATAAAAAAACGATCACAAATGGTCAGAAATAATGAAAATTTTTGTAAAAATATACAAATTATAAATAGAGAGGCAGCAGACGAAAAAGAGCAAACTAAAACCCAAGAGGATCTGTTACCTGAAGAAACTTTATACGAAAAATTTATACCTAACAAAGATACTGCTCTTTTTAAAACCTGGCACAGCTCTTCTTGGGAAGATAAGCTGAGGTTGTTAGATAAATTTCAAGATAAAAGATGTAGTTGGTTTGGTCAAAAAATTATTTATCAAGAAGCACCACAAATTTTACCACCTGATTTATATAAAAATATTAAAAGTGAAATTGCCAGAAGAATATTAAGCAAGAATAAGGAGAAGTGGCAAACAGTGAATATGGCGTACAATGAAATTGATTATTTGAGAGATCAGGCAGATAAAAGAGATGATGATCAGGAATTAAAAAAACTGGATGAAATAAATGAATTTATTATGTCAATTGAAAAAAAATATGAAATTGCATAGTTGACTTTAATTTTTAAATTAATAGAAAATACATATGCTTATAGATTTTAAAGATGAAGATTTCGAAAACAAAATTAAAGGTGCAGACGTCTCTGTAATTCAGTTTAGTGCAGCTTGGTGCGGACCTTGCAAAACATTAAAACCAATTATGGATAAGCTCGCAACAGAGTATAAAGAAAAAGCTGGATTTTATTATGCTGACATAGAAGATGGTGGAATTAATACGGGTAGTGCAGCAGGTATAAGAGGAGTTCCAACAGTAATTATTTATAAAAAAGGTGTTGAAGTAGATCGAAAAGTTGGTGGAGTACCCGAAAGTCATATGAAAGAGTTTTTAGAAAAAAATATTTAATTTAAATCTAAAACTTCAGAACAGAGATATAAAGATCCAGTAATAAGCAAAAGATCACCTTCACCTAAATTTATTGCTTTTATAGCTTCCTCAATACTTTCTTTATGATTTATGTTTGGTATATCTTTAAATTTTTCTTTTAGTTCAATTCCACTTATTGCATTAGGTTGACTTTTTATATCTACAGTCGTAATTGAGGAAATATCTTTAAAATGACTTATATATTTTTTATGATCTTTATTTTTCATCATTCCAATAATAACATGTTTTTTACAATCTAAACTTTCAAGATACTCATTTAACACTCTTGCACCATCTTCATTATGGTCTCCAGAAATTAAAAATAAATTATCTTTAACTAAATTTTTTAATTTTCCAGACTCAATTTTTTGAAGTCTTGCAATATTATTAATTTTTTGAATACCGTCTTTTATATGTATATCTTTAATATCTAGATT
The DNA here is from genome assembly GCA_902515095.1 of uncultured Pelagibacteraceae bacterium. Classification (GTDB taxonomy): domain Bacteria; phylum Pseudomonadota; class Alphaproteobacteria; order Pelagibacterales; family Pelagibacteraceae; genus Pelagibacter. The sequence goes on along the minus strand of CABXTC010000003.1, from coordinate 18,561 downwards.
TAAAATTCTTAAAACAGCAATAGCAGTTGAGACATTTTCAAGCTGGTATTGACCTAGAATATTTGGTTTTGGCAATTTTAGACCACCAAATTTATCCTCATAATAAAAAAAATTATTTTCTCCAAAGGAGTAAGAAAAGTCCTCATCGAAGTAATATTTATTGGATCGATTTTCACTAATAGTTTTTTTAATTTTTTCCATTGTTGAAATAGTATTTTGTTTAGCAACAATAATTTTTGAATTTAAAAGTTTTGAAGTTTTTTCATAGATAATCTTATCTATTGTTCTTTCTTTCTCTGGAAGCCAGTCTAGATGATCTTTCGAAATAGATGTAATTACACTAGCTATATTATTCTTTAAAATATTCGTTGCATCAAATCTGTGAAACAAACCTGACTCGATTAAATTTACATTATTTGGATATTGAGCTGCTTTGTGAAAGAAACATGCTGTCAAAATTTCAAAGAATGTAATCGGTTTATCATCATTTATTTTTTCTACTTCTTCAAAAAGTGAGACTAGATCGTCATCTTTTAATTGCTGATTATTAAAAACAAATCTTTCATTAATTTTTTGGATATGAGGGCTTGTGTAAACGTTACATTTTATTCCCGCCTCTTTTAAAATTGAATAACTAGCTTGAATTGTTGAGTTCTTACCATTAGTGCCAACAAAACTTATAGCTTTGATTTTATCTTGTGGATTACCTAGTTTTTTACAAAGATCTTTAATTCGATCTAAACTAAGATCTATCTCTTTTTTATGCAATTTTAGAAAGCGACTGAGTATTTTCTGTAGTTTCATCTTGTTCAGTGCTTATAGCAGAATTTTTCTTTAACAATATCGACAATAGAGTTCCAATTTTTTTAGGAAGGTCTTTTCTTTGGACAATCAAATCAACAAATCCAGTTTTTTCAACATACTCACTTTTTTGAAAACCTTCAGGCAACTCTTCTTTGACCGTACCCTGAATTACTCTAGCACCAGCAAATGCAATAAGTGCGCCTGGTTCAGCAATATGGATATCACCTAGCATTGCATAAGAAGCAGTAATACCCCCTGCAGTTGGATCACTAATACAAACAATGTAGGGAAGATTATTTTTCTTAAGTTCACTTATTGCTAATGTTGTTCTAGTCATTTGAGACAATGAAATTAAACTTTCCATCATTCTCATCCCTCCCCCAGCGCTTACACACAAAAATGGAGTTTTATTTTCTATTGCATATTGAATTCCATATAGAAAAGCCTCTCCTTCTGCAGCCGCCATTGAGGCTCCTAAAAAATCAAAGTCGGATGCAACTGCTGTGATTTTAATGTCATTTAATAAGCCACTAACTACCATCATACCACAATCCATACCAGTTTTTTTTCTTGCAGACTTTAATCTTTCTTTGTAAGTCCTCGAGTCTGTCCAATTTAATGGATCATCTTTTGGAATTGGTGTTTTAAATATCTCGTAATTATTTTTTCCAAACAAAATATCAAATCTTTGCTTTGGATTTATTCTATGGTGTTTGTTGCACTCTGGCTCTGGACAAACCCATAAATTTTTTTCTAAATCTTTCTTTAAAATTGGACCTTTGCAACATGAGGCCCAATCACTATTTGCAATATCTTCTTTTGTAGCTCTTTTATGAATAGCTGACTTTATTTTTTCACCAGCTTTAATAATTTTTGTAATCCAATTCATTTTATTTTATTTCTTAGTTTATTTACTAATCTACCTACATTTGTGACAGGATTTTGTCTACTCTTTAAACTTCTTGTAATTTCTTTACAAATAGCACTTCCTACCACCAATCCATCAGCAGATCTCAATTTTCCAATAGTTTTTTCAGTAATTCCAAATCCAATAACAATTTCTTTTTTTGGATTGATTCTTTTAATTTTTTTGTAGTTTTTTAATATTTTTTTTGGTGAAACTTTTAATTTACCACCAGTTGTACTCAACATCGAAATGAAGTAGTTCATTTGGTGAGAGTTTTTTATGATTTTATTTAATCTTTTATTTGTTGTTGTAGGTGATAAAAGCTGAATAAAATATATTGATTTTTTTTTACATTTTTTAGCAAATTTCATATTTTCTGGCCAAGGTAAATCCACAACTATCAATCCATTTACACCTGAACTTTTACATTTTTGTAAAAACTTATTTTCACCATATTGAAATATCATATTATAATAACCCATTAATATTACTGGTTTGGTCTTATTAAATTTTTTGAAGTCTTTAACGATATTAAAAATATCAATTGTTCTAATTCCATTTTTAATTGCTCGATATGCGCTAGTTTGGATTTGACTTCCATCTGCAACAGGAGTGTTATGTGGTACGCCTAATTCTAAAATATCAGCATTTTTAGAAATTGATTTTAGTATTTCCAAAGATTGTTTTTTGTTACTATCACCAGCAACAGTATAGGTTAATAAGGCCGGCCTATTTTCCTTTTTTGCTCTTTTAAAAGCAGCGCTAATTGGATTTAACATATTTTTTCCCTAATCTTTTCTGCAGAATTCCCTGGTCTTTGTATGCATCTCCACAACTATTAACTATCACTATTGTGTCTTTGCTTAATTTTTTTGACTCTTTTATTGCAACTGAGAAAGCGTGACTTGGCTCAAGTGAAGGTCTTAATTTTTCAAATTTTGTTACAAGTTTGAATGCTTCTAATGCATCTTCATCACTTGCAGCAGTGTATCTTGCTCTTTTTGTATCTTTTAAAAAGCAATGAAGAGGAGAAATTCCTGGATAATCAAGCCCAGCTGAGATTGACTCAGTCTCTTCTATTTGACCTTCTGAATTTTGATTAACATATTGGGCTGCTCCATGAAGAATACCTATTTTAGATCCGTAAGTTAGAGGTGCAGCATGCTTTTTACTTTTTACAGGTCCACCAGCTTCTACTCCAATAAACTCACATTGTTTCTTATCATAATCCATGAATTCATTCCAAAATCCAAAACTTGAACTTCCACCTCCTACACAATTGTAAAGTTTAAGTTTTTTTGGAATTGACCCAAACTCTTCAAGTAATTGAATTTTTAGTTCTCTTGATATTTGACTTGTACTCCACCCGCAAATTCGAACAAAAACTGCTGGACCTACAGTGCTACCAACACACATTGCAGTTTTATCACAATTAGCAACCCAAAAACGCATACATTCTGAAACAGCATCAACAAGTGTCTGACTGCCAGAGTAAACGGGTATTACTTCAGCTCCGTTTTTTTTCATAGCTTTCACATTTGGTTTTTGTCTTTCCATATCTTTAGCTCCCATGAAAATTTTACATTTCAAACCAAACTTTTTAGCTGCCATGCTAAGCATTTTGCCTGCATATCCTGCACCCGTATCTCCACATATAATTTTTTTACCAGCACGTTTTGCAAGCAAACAATGAACTGTAGCATTGTAGATTTTGTGTGCCCCACCGTTGGCATCTGATACAACTTTAGACCAAATCTGTGCACCTCCCACATATTTTGATAAGTTTTCTAATTTTATGAAACGAGTAGGAGCACCAACCCAATCTTTAAAATATTTATCTCTCTCATTGATAAATTTTTTATCTTTTTTTAATTTATTAAATAGGATCTCTAAATCTTCAATTGGTTTTTTCAAGGTTTCGGGGACAAAGTTTCCACCAAATTTTCCACCCCAAAATCCAAGCTTATTTCCTTGATCAATAACTGGAATTTTTTTTTTAAGTTTCATTTTTAACAAATAAATTTAACAATTTATCAATTTTATTTAAATCTTTTTTACCCTCATTATTTTCAATTGATCCTGATAAATCAATTATGTAATCCTTATTTTTAAGATTAGGTATATCATTTATTTGAATATTTCCTGCAATCATTTTATTAAGCTCATTAGGCACTTCATCTAGCAGACTATGATCAAAACTTTCAGATTTATGGTAACCTTTTGAGTCAAAAAGAATTATTTCTGAAATTTCAGAATAATATTTATATTTACTTACATCTTCTTTATTTGAGATTGTAAGTGCTGAAATAATCTTAGTCTTATATTTATCCTTAATCTTCATAGTTTTAGTTGGATCGACATCGTATAATTGATAATAATCAAAGTTTAAATTTTTAATTTTTTCCAAGGTCTCTTCTGATGGATTTACAAGCACAGAAACAAATTTGATTTTTTTTTTATCTACGTTAACTAATTTTTTTAATTTTTCAAAATCAACAAATCTTTTACTTTTTTTGTAATTTGAAATGAAACCAATAAATTTTGGTGGATAAGGATGATTTAATATATAATTCAGAGTTTCAGAATCTGAGATCCCACAAATTTTTAATCCTTTGATCATTAATTTAAATGATCGATTAATGTTTGAATATTTTTTTTGATATTACCCTTCGTTAAGGGTCTTCCCACAACTAGCCAGTCACTTCCATTTTTATAAGCTTGTTTAGGTGTGAGAATTCTTTTTTGATCATTGTTATTTTTTTTACCAATCCTAATACCTGGAGTAATAATTTCTTTTTTAAATACTTTTCTAACCAGTTTTACCTCTTTAGCACTACAAACTATTGCATCTAGTTTGGCTTGAGAGGCAAGTCTAGCTTGATGTAATACTAATTTTTTTACATTCATTTTAAAACCTATTTTTCTCAAAGCTTTATCATCTAAAGAAGTTAAAATTGTTACACCTATTAATTTAGTTTTACCAGCAACCTTTTTAGCAGCTTTTAATGCATGGAATCCAGAACTTATATGAATAGTCAAATAATTTACCTTTAAATCTTTAATTGCCTTAATAGCTGATACACAGGTATTGGGAATGTCATGTAGTTTTAGATCTGCAAAAATAATTTTATTTTTTAAATTAGATAAAAAATTTCTCCCATTTTTTGAGTTTAAAAATTCTAATCCAAATTTATAACCAATTTTTAATTTCGAAGTTTGAGTTTTTTTGATAATTTCTTTTATTTTGGAAATATTAACCGTGTCACACGCAACAAATATTTTATTCTTTTTCATTATTTATTTCTTTAAACATTTCTTTAGACATTTTAAAGTGAATTGTTTTTTTTTCAGGTGTGTTAACTTTCTCACCAGTTTTTGGATTTCTTGATATTCGAGATTTTTGAATATTTGTTGAAAACATACCAAAACCTCTTAATTCTATTCTTTCACCTCTCTTGAGGGTTTTTTTTATTTCACTTAATATTATATCTGTAAATTTTTCTAAATCTTTTTTTAAAAAATTTGGGTAGTTTTTTTGAAGTTGTTTTAAAAGCTTAGATTTTACAATAGCCAATTTAAATTTCTAATATTAATCTTTTTTCTTTTTGTCTAATTCATCAGATAAAGACGAAAAAGGCAGATTCTTTCCAGAACCTTCAGCACCATATTTGTCCAAAGCTTCTTTTTTTTGTATTTCTTCTAACAGCTTTATACTCAAAGACACCTTTCTTTTTTCAAAATCTAATTCTGATATTGCACAGTCGATTCTCTCACCACCAGTAAATCTTGAAGGACGAGCGTCAGCAGAGCTTATTGCAATTTGACTTTTCTTAATAGTGAAGTCCATTTCACATCCTTCAGGTCTAACAATAAGCCCTTTGTTTTCTGTTGAAATAATTTTAACTGTAATAATTTGATTAATTTTTTTATCTTTAAACCAATCAAATGGATCTGGTTGGGTTTGTCTTAATCCAACTCTAATTTTTTGCTCATCTGTTTTAATTTCTAAAACTTTCACTTTTATTTTATCATTGATATTATACTTTTTTAATTCTTCTTCTCCATTATTCAAATAGGTAAGATCGTTACAGTGTAAGAATGCATCTAGATCTAAATCCTTTACACTAACAAATAATGAATACTCGTTCTTATTAACTACTTGCGTTTCAATAATTGTTCCAACAGGATATTTTTTTTCAAAAATGACGAAAGGATTTTCTTTTGTGAGTTTATATGAAATCGCAACTCTTCTTTTTTCTTTATCGATTTCAGTTATAACACAATCTATTTCATCTCCTACTTTAAACATTTTTTTTGCAGATACATTTTTTTTCGTCCAACTGAGCTCACTTGAGTGAAGTAAGGTAGTTAGACCTGGTTCTAATTCACAAAATGCACCAAAATCTATAATCTTCACAACTTTAGCTTTATAGACTTTATTTAATTGATAGTTTTCTACATGTTCAAAAGGATCTGGAGACAATTGTTTTATTGAGCAACCGATTTGTAATTTTTCTTTATCAATACTTATTACTAAAAGATCATGTTTTTCACCAATATTAAAAACTTCATCTGGATGATTTACTCTACTATACGAAATTTCTTGTAAGTGGACCAGAACATCAAGTTCATTGTTTACATTAAAAAAACAACCAAATGAACTATAACCTTTTACCTCGGCATTTTTAATAACGTCACCTATTTTATACTTCTCTATAATTTTTGCTTTGTCCTCTTTTTTAAATGATGAAATTATTTCTTTTCTTGAGACACAAGCATTACCTCTTACTTTGTCTAATTTTATTAAAGCAAATTTTTGTGGTTCATTCATAAGATGGTTGATATCTTTAAGTGGTTTGTCACTTATTTGAGACCCTGGTAAAAACATTAATGAACCAGTATCTACGTGCTCAACAATACAACCACCTTTGCATTTAGAGATTATCTTCCCCATAATTGGTTCTTTTTTTTCATATGCCTCAACTAATTTATCCCAACCTTTTATTTTTTGAGCTTTACTAGCAGATACAATTACATCACCATTTCTATCTTCAATTTTTTCTAATAACACTGGAATTGTTTCACCTATCTTAATATTTTCGGAAAGGCCCATAGTTTTAAGTTCGTTAATATCTAAAACTGGCTCACTTTTTAAACCCTCAATAAATAAAAAGACAAATTTCTCAGTAATTTTATTAACTTTACCTTCGATTATTTTACCTTCTTCAATAGTGATTTTTGAAAGTTGATTGTTTAATAAATTCTCAAACTCCTTTGATGCTGGATTTGAAAGATCTTTGTATATTTCCATTAATTTAAAAATTTATTTCCATTTCTTAAGTTTTAAAAAAACTTTGCCCTTTTAGATAAAATTAAACATAAGATCAACAGAGAATTTAGTGTATTTTTGCTCCTAAATACTTAATTTTTTTTAAAAAAGACGGGAAAGACGTATTTATAGCGTCTTTATTGGCAATAGACCAATCGCCTCCAAAAATTAGGGCTGCTATAACAGCGGTCATAAAAACTCTGTGATCTTTAAGAAAATTTTTAATAATTATTTTCTTTTTAATGACTAAATCGGGATTTCCATAAATCTTTATACTTTTTTTTGTTAGAATATTTTTAACCCCCATTTCATTAAGTATTTTTGAACCCCATTTTAATCTTGGACTCTCTTTTTCATTTAATTCAGACAAATTTTTAAAATAAGAAACTCCTTTTGCTTTGGCAGCCACAAGAAATATTAATAAAAATTCATCTATAGCAGAACTATTTAGTTTTGAAGGACAATTAATAGCTTTAATTTTTTTTGTACTTTTAATTATTAGATCGGCGATTTTTTCACCCTTATATTCTCTTAAACTAGTTTTTCTTATTTTAACTCCCATCATCTTTAGAATATTCAAAATACCTGTTCTTGAAGGGTTTATATTAACATTTCTGATTTTTAATTTAGAATTTTTGGTTAAGATTGTAAGCACTATAAAAAAAGCACATGAGCTAATGTCAGAAGGTATTTTATAGTTCAATGTAGGTATTTCTTTTTTTCCTTTAATTTTTATAAGATCATAATTTTTTTTTCTTTGGATCTTAATAGGTAATTTTAAATATTTAAAAAGAAGTTCACTATGATTTCTTGATCTCTTTGCTTTAATTATTGTTTCTCCTTTAGTATTCAGTGCAGCTAGCATGACCGAACTTTTGACTTGAGCAGATCCCTTTATCTCATTATAAACTATTGGCTTAGGATTGTTAGTGCCTTTGATTGTTATTGGAAGTTTACCATAATTACTCTTAAAATCTGCTCCAAATTTTTTTAAAGGTTTAATTATTCTGAGAAAATCTCTTTTTGATAAACTCTTATCACCTTTCAATTTTACTAAACTTTTTGAGTGAGTTAAAAGACCCATAATAAGCCTTCCTAAAGTACCTGAATTTCCAGCATTCAATGTTATGTTTTTCTTGTATTTAAATCCATTCAATCCAACACCATTTATATCACAAACGTTTTTAAATATTTTTACTTTAACACCAAGTTTTCCAAGACACTTCAAAGTATTAATTACATCTTCTGAGAGCAACAAGTTAATTGATCTTGATTTAAAATTTGATTGTGATGCAATAAGCGCCCACCGTATAGATAAACTTTTATCACCCTCAATTGATAGAACTTTATTAAATTTTTTAATTTTTTTCTTTATTTTTATAAGGTGCATTTTTGATATCTTAATTAATTTTAAAAGAGTCACCAAAATAAGCATTTTGGGCATCAATATTTCTAATTAAGTTGTTAGGAGTGTCTTTTGCAATAACTTTTCCATTAGATAATACAATTGCTAAATCTACACATGTTAATAAGTCTCTAGCTTGATGGTCACATAAAATAATAGAAATATTATTATGCATCTGCAAATCAACGATTATTTGTTGAAGATTCTTAATCGTCATAATATCTAAGGCAGCGAATGGTTCATCCAATAATAAAATTTTTGGATCACTCATTAAAGCTAAAGAGATAACTAGTCGTTTTTTTTGTCCACCTGATAAAAATTCAGCTTTAATATCTTGAAGAGCTTCAAGTTCAAATTTAGAAATTAATAAATTTACTTTTTCATCTCTCAATTTTTTATTTCCTATTACTATTTCACTAATTGCCATAAGGTTTTCTCTCAAAGTAAGATCATGAAAATAACCTCCATACTGTGGCACATATCCAATTTTATATTTTTTTGTTCTATTAAAAATAGTTTCATCTATTACATTTTTGCCTTCAATAAATAGAGATCCATAATTAGGCTTCAGAAGACCAATTATGATGTTAAATATTGTAGATTTTCCAACCCCATTAGGCCCCAATAAACCTAAAATTTCTCCCTGATTTAAATTAAAAGTCAAATTTTCTAAGATCTTTCTTTTACCGAAATGTAAAGATATTTTTTCCAACCTCAAAAGTTCTGTTTTTTTTTTAAAGTTTTTAATTCTAAATTTTTTTATAACTGACATAATTAATATTTTGCAAAAATTTCAACTTCATCTTCTTGTTCGTTCATAGAAATTTTTAATTTTTTTGTTTCAATATTTATTTCAATTTTATCAGCATTGACTTTAGCATTATTATTTTTATAATAAACATTCTCCTCTATTTTAATTATATTTTTTGAGAAATTGAGATTAATAATATCTGCATCAATTGATTGGTCACCATATTTAACATTTACATTTTTTTGGAATATGGTGTTATTATTAATTTTATTATAATCAGCAAAATTTGAATTTATATAAATTACCTCATCATCTTTTTGAATAATTTTAGCCATCACCTCGAAAAGCTTAACTTGATCAATTTTTCCTTCCTCTACTTGTGCAGATTGAGCATTTATAACATATGTGTTTCCAAATAAATCATTTGAAGTATATCTCAAATTTTCAATTACGTTTGCTGCTTCTTTACTTTTATCTAAAAGCAACTTTTCATTAGTTGTTTTATTGTCAATTTTTTTTTCTAATAATTTCTTACCTGCGTTGCTTGAAATCATATATTTTTGATAAAAAACACCACTTAAAATTATAAGCAAAGCTATTAACAGAAATTGAATGATATTTTTTTTAATCATTTAATATATCTTTTTATTTAAAATATTATGAACATGAACGATACCTATCGTAGTTGATTTTTTCTTTTGATCGTAAACACATAAACTTGTAATTTTTTTTTCATTCATAATTGATAAAGCTTTAGTAGCCAATGTATTCTTTTCAATTTTTATTGGATTTTTTGTCATCACATCTTTCACTTTTAATAAATTCATAGCAATGTTTTTAGAATTTAGTTTTCTAATTTGACCGTCAGTAATAATACCTGTTGTAAATTTTTTTTTGTTTTGAGCTATTAACGTACCTAACTTCTTTTCTGTCATTATCTTTAATGCTTTTGTCATTAAAATATCCTCATTTATAAATGGTATTTTATTTTTTGTTAGCATTAGATCTTCTACAGTCTTTAATTTTTCACCCAGACTTCCAGACGGATGAAATTTTTTGAAATCTAGGTTATTAATTTTTTTCTTTTTTAAAGTTGAAATTGCTAAAGCGTCACCAATACTTAATTGGTTAATAGTGCTAGATGTCGGAATCATATCTAGACCAGCTTCTTTTACCTCAGGAGTTATTAGCCCGATGTCACTATTTTTGTAAAGTTCAGAATTTATTTTTGATGTAATTCCTATTAATAAGATTTTATTCCTATTAGCATAATTTATAATATTTCTTAGCTCGATAGAGTTTCCAGAGTAACTTATCAAAATTAAAACATCTTTTCTTGTTATACTCCCCATATCACCATGAGAGCAGTCGTTTGCAGACAATGAAAAAGAAGGTGTACCAATTGATGATAAAGTTGCTGATATTTTATTTGCTATTATTCCACTTTTGCCAACTCCACACAAAATAACTTTTGATTGACAATTAACTATTGCATTTACAGCTTTGTTAAAATTTTGATTAAGGGATTTTTTTAATTTTTGTAAAGCTTTGATCTCTAAATTAATTACATTTTTTGCAATATTTTTATAATCAATTTTTTTCACTAATGTGCCCAGATATCATCCTTAAAAAATGCAAGATCTAATTCAACTCTTGTTTTTAAAAATTTTAAACATTGTTTATATAATTCAATTCTATTTTCTCTAACCAAGATCTTATTTAATTCATCATGAATTTTATGTAAATATATAACATCATTAGCACAATATTTAAGTTGTGCTGGTGAAAGTTCTCCTCCAAAATCAGAGCTTTGAAATTGTTTACTTATGTCAATATTAACAAATTCCTTAATTAGAGTTTTTAAAGAATGATTATCAGAGTAGGACCTCGAAAGTTTTGAGGCAATTTTTGTATCCAAGATATTATTGGTCTCAGTTTTTAAATAATACTTTATATGAGCTAAATCAGCTCTGCCGTAATGAAAAATTTTTGCTATATTTTCGTTATTTAAAATTTTTACCAGATTTGGGGCATTATAGTTTGATCTATCCAATTGAACTATATGAGCATCTGAATTACCAGAGGAAATTTGGATCAAGCATAATGGATCACGTCTAATATTTAGACCCATAAATTCACCATCCACTGCTATTAAATTGCCTAATTCAAGATCATCTGGTAAGTCATTTTTGTGAAGTTTAATATTCATAACTATTTTGTAAATGTTTATATATGAAAGCAAAAAATTGTCTAATTTTTGGCGGAAGTGGTCAAATTGGAAGTTTCTTAATTAGAAAACTTACTAAAAATAACATTAAAGTTACAGTTGTAACAAGGAATGTTCATCAAAAAGGTTTAAAGATAAAAACCCAGGGTAATGCTGGTTTTATTGATATCAAAGAGTTAAAAATTTTTGAAGAAAATAAAATTGAAAAATTATTTAGTGAAGCTGACTACTGTATAAATTTAATTGGAATTTTGTATGAGAATAATAGGGGAAATACTTTTAAGAATATTCATACAATATTTCCAACTCTTTTAGCAAAACTTTGCAAAAAACATGATCTAAAACATTTTGTTCACATATCAGCTCTTGGGATAAATGATGCAATTGATTCTAAATACGCAAGCTCAAAACTTGAAGGAGAAAATAATATATTAAGTAATTTTTCTAAAACAACAATATTAAGACCGTCAGTTGTTTTTTCAAATTCTGATAATTTTAGCACACAATTCATGACTTTATTAAGAAGGCTGCCACTTTTTCCTCTTTATTACTCAGGAAAAACAAAGTTTATGCCAATACATGCAACCGATTTAAGTAATGTGATCTATCATGTCTTATCTAACAAAATTGAGACACAAGTAATAGAATGTGTTGGTCCAGAGGTTTTAACTTTTAAAGAAATTTTACAAATACTTTTGGGTTTAATTAATAAAAAAAGATTATTATTACCTATGCCATTATCTTTAGCCAAACTCTCTGCAAAAATTTTTCAGTTACTCCCCAAACCCTTATTGACGGAAGACCAACTAAGATTATTGAAATATGATAATATTGCCTCCGGTAAGTACAAAACTAACGCAGATATTGGAATTCCAAGTAAGCTATTTTTTAAGGATGAGGTAAAAAAATACTCTTTTATGTGGCGTGATGGAGGAGAGTTCTCGACAGAAAAATATATTTCCAATACTGAGGAGAAAAAAAGTTAAAAATACTCTCTACCCAGCCTGCTTTTTATTTATATAATTTTGAACCTCTTCTTTTTCAGTACTCTCTTCTTTTTTACCTTTTGGCTGATATGCGTATAATAAGTGAAGTTTACAATAAGAAAAATCTTTTAATGATGATCTTCCACAGAAGTAAAAAGATTTTTCATTTGGGTGACCGATTGGCCATTTACATGAATTATCGTCTAGCTCTTCAAGTTGTTTAGGATTTTCAGGCTCAAAATCTTTCTCTATTATCAAAGATTTAAATTTGTTTCTCTTACCCTTTCTAGATTTAATCTTAAATTCATCCTGATCACTCTTAAAATTATTATTTGTAGTTGTTGCTCTAGTTTTTATTTTAGCTGAAAGATTGAGCCTATGAGCTTTACCAATAACAGCATTTCGGCTTATACCACCTATTATTTCCGCAATTTGACTTGCCGTGTTACCTTTACCCCAGAGCTCTTTCAGTTTATTTACTTTTTCTTCTGTCCAACTCATTTAAATCTACATTTAGTGTTAAATTAATATAAAAACACAATATAGGGTTATAAATTTTAATTAAACAAGTAATTATTCTTAGTTATCAACAATAATTTACTTAAAAGTTTAATAAAACACACAATCCTAACTTGTATTAAATATTAATGTTTATAAAAAGTTTTAAATAATAAAAAAAAATGAGCTATTTAGCAAAAAATTATAATAGAAAAAAAATTTCTTTTAAAAAAGGTAAGGGAGCTTATCTTTATACTGTAAATGGTACCAAATATTTGGATTTTGTTCAGGGTATAGCTGTTAATTGTTTGGGTCACGCTAATCCAAAATTAATAAAAACTATTGAAGACCAATCAAAAAAACTTTGGCATGTGTCGAATGCTTTCCAAATTCCAGAGGGAGAAAAATTAGCTAAGAAATTATGTCATAAAACGTTTGCAGATTATGTTATTTTTCAAAATAGTGGCACAGAGGCCACCGAGGCCGCTATTAAAGTTGCTAGACGATACTTTTATTCAATTGGAAAACCTAATAAAAATAGAATTTTATGTGTGAAAAATTCTTTTCACGGAAGAACAATTGCAAGTATTTTTGCTAGTGGTTCAAAAAAAATGACCGAGGGATTTGGTCCTAAGGTTCCAGGTTTTGATCATTTTAAATTTGGAGATCATAAATCTTTGAAAAAAAAAATTAATAAAAATACGGCCGCAATTATGGTTGAAAATATTATGGGTGAGGGAGGTATAAAGGTAATACCAGATTTTTGCTTAAGAGAATTGAGAAAACTTTGCAACAAAAAAAAGATATTACTTATCGCGGACTCCGTTCAAGACGGCATTGGGAGATCAGGTGATTTTTTTGCATTTGAGCAGTCTAAAATTAAACCAGATATAGTGCCAATTGCAAAAGGAATTGGGGGTGGATTTCCAATTGGAGCAGTTTTAATGAATAAAAAAGTTGCATCTGGAATGACACCCGGATCTCATGGATCTACTTTTGGAGGAAACCCATTAGCTATGGCAGTTGGAAATACAGTTATGGATATAGTTTCAAGTAGAAAGTTTTTAAATAATGTAAAAAAATCATCTAAATATTTTTTTTTAAATTTAAATTTAATTAAACAAAAGTACCCTAAAATCATAAAAGATATAAGAGGAAGAGGTTTGCTAATTGGAATTCAGCTTTATAAAGATCAATCTAATTTTATTAAAAAATTAATGGATAACAAATTATTAACTATTAGAGCTGCCGAAAATGTTGTTCGTATTTTACCTCCATTAAACGTTAAAAAAAATGAGTTAGATCAAGCTTTAAAGATTATTAATAAAGTATGCAGAGAGCTTAATTGAGATGAATCATTTTATTAATCTTAAAGACATTCCAGCTAAAGACCTTAGAAAAATTTTAATTGACGCAAAAAAAAGAAAGAAGGCACGAAAAAAACTCAATAATCTTGAAAATGACGTAGGAGTTCCTTTAAAAGGTAAATTATTAATACAAATGTTCGAAAAATCTAGTCTTAGAACTAGATTGAGTTTTTATTTAGCTATTAAACAACTTGGTGGAAGCACTATAACATTAAGACCAGATGAACTTCATTTATCAAAAGGAGGTGAAAGTATAGAGGATACTGCTAAGATATTATCAAATTTTGGTAATGCTTTTATGTTAAGAACGGATAGAGATATTAAGTTAGTTGAGTTTAAGAAACATTTATCTATTCCGATCATAAATGGATTAAGTCCATCCTCCCATCCAACACAAATTTTATCTGATGTGTTTACCGTTGAAGAAATAAAAAAAAAACCAATATCCAAATTAAATATTACTTGGATTGGAGACTCTAATAATGTTTTAAATTCTTTAATTGCTGCTTCAATTAAATTTTCTTTTAAATTAAGAATTGGTTGTCCAAAAAACTATCAACCTAATCAAGAAATTTTAAATTATATAAAAAAAAATGAAAATAAGATCTCTATTTATGATGATCCCAAAAGGGCTGTGACAGGTGCTGATGTTATTTTTTCTGATAAAGTAATATCTATGAATGATAAAGTTAACAGGTATAAAAAATTAAGTTTTTTTAAAAAATTTAAGATTAATAAAAAATTAATGGGTTTTGCTAAAAAAAATTGCATTTTTCTCCATTGTTTACCAAGAGGCAGTGAGGTCGATGAGGATGTTTTTTCAAGTAAAAAATCCAAAGTATGGCAACAAGCACTTAATAGAGTTCATGTTCAAAAATCTATATTACTTTATTGCTTTGGAAAGCTAAGGTAATGGCAGCGGGTTATCAGAATTTTGATTCAAATATAAAATAACTGATGCTCTATCTTTTTCTTTTCTTAAACCAGCAAAAGCCATCTTTGTTCCTTTAATCCATTTAGCTGGTTTAATTAAGTATCCGTTTAGTTCCTCAAAAGTCCACTTCTTTTCGTATCCGGATAATGCTTTTGAATATTTGTAATCTTCGACTGCTCCTACTTTTCTACCAACAACATTGTATAAAGCTGGGCCTATGTTATTTTTACCACCCTTAACAATTGAATGACAAGCTGCACATTTTTTAAAAACTTTCTCTCCGGTTGATAGATCTCCCATAGCCATTAAAGCAGTTATATCAATTTTTTCCTCAGACTTTTCCGAATCTAATTGCGTAGATGCACTAACAGCTTGAGCAACATCTACTGCATAGCCTGGTGTTTCTGGTTTTTCTACATGAAAAATGACATTTGATAGCTTACTAATACCTATTATTATTAGAGCAACCATTAATACAGCAGCAATTATTTTATTTAGTTCAAAAGAATCCATTTATTAAAAAATTATTTTGAACATATAGCATTATAAATATAAAATTGCTTATATTTTTAATGTACTATTTTGCCTCTATTTATAATGTGATAATAAATTGAAAACATCTATGAAAACATTAGTTATAATTCCGTCTAGGCTTTCAGCAACAAGATTACCTGGAAAACCTTTGTTAAAAATAAATGGATTATCAATGATTTCTCATGTTTTAAAAAAGGCTCAAGATGCGAATATTGGAGAGGTATTTGTTGCAGCTGAGGATCAAGAAATTGTTAACAATGTTAAAGAAAATGGCGGCGAGGCAATATTAACCAGCAATAAACACAAAACAGGAACCGATAGAATTTACGAAGTGGTAAAAAAACTCAATAGATCTGATATAGAATTAGTAATGAATCTTCAAGGTGATGAACCATTAATTAATATAGAAGACATTCAAAATTTGAATAAACAAATGATAAGTTTTGGGTATAATCTAGGCACACTGGCGTCCAAAATTGATGATAAGCAAATATTTGAAAATCAAGATATAGTAAAAGTTACTACAGATAAGAGCTTGGATTTATCTAAATTTCCTTTGGCATTAAAGTTCTCAAGAAAATCTGAAAAAAACATAAAAAATATTTATCATCATTTAGGAATTTATTGTTACAATTTAGAAACTTTAAAAAAATTTGTGTCATTAAAGCAATCTTCTAATGAAATCAAATATAAATTAGAACAGTTAAGAGCATTAGATAATAATATAAATATTAATGTTGCTCTTGCGAAATCTCTCTCAATAGGAGTGGATACTAAAGAGGATTATATAGCTATAAAAAAAATAATGGAATATAAATCATAATGAGTAAAATTTATTTTCAAGGAACTTTTGGGGCCTACTCACACTTGGCAGCTTTATCAATTGATGAAAATGCTGAAATTATTCCTTGTAAAACTTTTGATGAGTGCTTCGTAAAAGCTTCAAAAGACGCTAATTCGAAAATTATAATTCCGGAGTCTAATAGAATTACAGGAAACATTGGAATAGAATATTTGATATTTGAATATAGGTTAAACATTTATGCAGAATATTTTCAAAATATCGAACACAATCTTTTAGGTTTACCAGGAACAAAAGTGTCTGAAATTAAAGATGTATATTCTCATGCTCAAGCACTTTCACAATGTTCAAGATTTATTAAATTAAATAATTTTGTTGAACATGTGAGAGCAGATACTGCTGGATCTGCAGAAATGGTTTCAAAAGTTAAAAGTAAAGAGAAAGCAGCAATCGCATCCTCATTAAGTGCAGAAACATATGATTTAGAGATAATAAAAAAAAATATTGAAAATGAAAAAGGAAATTTAACAAGATTTCTAGTAATGGGCAAAAATATTTCACAACCGGAATTTGGAGACAAAAAATATATAACTTCTTTTTTATTCAAGTTAAAAAGTAAGCCTGCAGCTTTGTATCAATCGCTTGGTGGATTTGCAATTAATGGAGTTAATCTTACAAAGTTACAAAGTTATCCTGAAAAAAATTCATTCGACTCCTTTTTCTTTTTATGTGATCTAGATGGTCATATAGAAGATCCTAAAGTTCAAAAATCGCTAGAGGATCTTGGATTACATTGTCAAGATTTTCACGTTCTAGGTGTTTTTGAAGCTGACAAACAAAGAGAAATTAAGAAATAACTTTTATTGTAGATAAGAAATTATTACTGTTATAATAGTTTGTGGAGGCTAGAGGTGAATACTGCTTGAACTCGACCAGATCTTAACGGAAGCAGTCGTAGAGACAGTTTTTCAGGTTCTAGTCTCCTAGATTTTAAAAAATGAACAATAATTCAAAAGTATTAGCTCTAAAATATAGACCTCAAAAATTTGATGATTTAATTGGTCAGAAGGTCGTAGCGGAAACTATAATAAATTCTATTAAAGCTAACAAAATTCCAAATGCATATCTATTCACAGGGATAAGGGGAATTGGAAAAACCACTATTGCTAGAATTGTTGCGAAAACACTTAATTGCACGAATGGAGCAGAAAATAAATGCCAAGATAAATGCAGTAATTGTGAAGCCATAACTAATTCAAGTCATATAGACGTATTAGAAATAGACGCAGCAAGTAAAACTGGAGTTGATGACGTGAGAGAATTAATTGAGTTTTCAAGATATGGACCAACTTCGTCAAAATATAAAATTTTTATAATTGATGAGGTGCATATGCTGAGCAAACAAGCATTTAATGCTCTATTAAAAACACTTGAGGAGCCTCCAGCATATTTAAAATTTATTTTTGCGACTACTGAAATTAAAAAAATTCCAATAACTGTAATATCTAGATGTCAAAGATTTGATTTATCTAGAATTAAATCGTCCGAATTATTTGAATTTATTAAAATAATTAAGGAGAAGGAAGGTGGTAAAGTAAGTGATGATGCTTTAAAGCTGATTGTAAAAATTTCAGAGGGCTCAGTAAGAGATGCATTATCTCTTTTGGATAGGGCTTTATTAACCTTAGACTCCAACAAAGAATTAGATTTAAAATCTGCTCAAGATATTTTTGGTTTTTTTGATAAATCACAATTAATAGAATTATTTGAATTTATTTTTAACGGAGATGAAAATAAAGTAGTTGAAATTTATAGAAAAATTTATGATCAAGGAGTTGAACCAAAAACTTTCATCAATGATTTTTTAGAATTATTATATTATTTTAAGAATATAAATTCTTTAACTTTAGAAAGCACAAATTTTTCTTTAAATGATGATGAATTTAAAAAGATTAAACATTTGTCAAACCAGATAGATCCCAATGTATTAATTTTATTTTGGCAGTTTACAATTTCA
>CABXTC010000002.1 GCA_902515095.1 uncultured Pelagibacteraceae bacterium | reverse complement strand
TCAATGTTACTTTTTGTTATGTGAACCATCACAAAAGGGTTGATTGTTGGTCTGTTTACAAGCACAAAAAAACATTTTTTTGGTTAATTCAGCTTTATATACTACAGGATGAAATTCACTTCCTTTGTGTGAGCCATCACAGAATGGTTGTTTAGAGCTTTTACCACAACTGCACCAATAATAGGACTTTCCTTGTTCAACGTCTATTGCAATTGCTCCTTCTCCCGCTCTTTGTCCTTTAATCATGTTCCCCCTTAAATTAATTTTTTTAGTTCACTTAAATTTTTAATTTCATTTTGAGGCTTATAATCCAAATTGTCAAAAATACTATTATTCCTATTTACCCAAATCGAGTTAAATCCATAATTTCCTCCACCTGAAACATCCCATGTATTTGCACTCAAGAAAACAACTTCGTTTTTTTCAATTTTATATTTTTTAATAGGTAAGTCGTAGACTTTTGAGTCTGGCTTATAAATTCCTACTTCTTCAATAGAAAATAAATCATCAAATAAATCATTTAAATCATTACTCTTAACCAACTCATTTAAGAGAGATGGAGTCCCGTTTGAAAGTATAGCTAATTTAAAATTTTTTTCTTTTAATGTTTTAAGAGTTTCTGGAACTTCTTTAAAGGTAGAGAGAACTTTATATAAATTTAACAATTCATTTTTCATTGAAGAATCAATATTAAAAGCTTTCATTGACTTATCTAAACTGTCTTCTGTAATTTGCCAAAAGTCTTTGTGGCTTTTCATTAAACTTCTTAACCAAGTATATTCTAATTGAGTAGTTCTCCAATAATTTGCAAAACCCTCCCACTTATCTCCAATTTTATCTTTACATTTCTCAGCAGCTGAATTGACATCAAACAATGTCCCGTAGGCATCAAAAATTATTGCTTTAATATTTTTCATAAACTAACTTAACATAAATGAGCATTATTAGATTATTTTTTTCAGCGACATTATCTGCTGACATGATTGACAAATTAGATAAGTCTCAATCTCATTATTTAACTAAAGTGATGAGAATAAAAGAAAATGAGGTTTTTTCTTTATTTAATAAAGATGGAGAATGGGAAGCAAAAGTTTTAGAAATATCAAAAAATATTGTTGAATTTAAAACAACTAAACAATTAAGACAAAAAGAAAATTTTAAAAAATTATGGTTAGCTTTTTCTCCTATTAAATCAAATTTTCAAAACTTTATGATTCAAAAAGCAACAGAGTTAGGTGTTACAAGATTTTTACCAATTATTTTTGACCGGACAGTGGTTAGAAAGATAAATAAAGAACGCTTGGAAAAAATTGTAATTGAAGCAAGTGAACAATCAAATCGTATTAATATACCCATAGTTGAGGAGTCTCAAAACTTAAATAATTTTTTAAAAACTGCCTCTATAAATTTAATTTTTACAGACTTAAATTCCAGTAATAATAAAATTGATAAATCTAAGATTACGAATAAACCAGTTTGTATTATTGTAGGTCCAGAGGGCGATTTTTCAGAAGCTGAAAGAGAGAAGATTCTTTCATTTAAAGGTGTTCAGCCAATAAAAATTAATCAAAATATTTTAAGGTCAGAAACAGCAGTCATATCTGCAATTTCGATCATAAATTATGTGATTAATTGATAAATTGTCGCGAAAACTAAAGTGTAATTTTTAAAAAAGAGCTTTATATAGCTATGTAAATGAAAAAAATTTTATTAATAATTTCAAGTATTTTTATTTCAGGCAATACATTTGCTGACCAACCAAAAGATTGGCAATTAGGTTTTCAAAATCCTGCATCAGATGGAATGAGAGATATTGTTAATTTTCATAATAATCTTTTACTCCCAATTATAATTGCAATCAGTGTTTTTGTTTTATTTTTGATGTTATATGCGTGTGTGAGATTTAGAGCTTCAGCAAATCCAAACCCTTCAAAAAGAACTCACAACGTTACTGTAGAAATTCTATGGACTTTAATTCCATGTTTAATTTTAATAGTAATGGCAGTTCCATCATTTAAGATTTTATATAAACAAGATACAATTCCAAAAGCTGATTTAACTATTAAAGCAGTTGGATATCAGTGGTATTGGGGATACGAGTATCCTGATGAAAATATAATATTCGATTCATATATGATTGAAGAAAAAGATTTAAGAGTGGATCAACCCCGACTACTTGCAGTAGATAATGAGGTTGTTGTTCCAGTAAATAAAGTTGTAAAAGTTTTGATCACAGCCAATGATGTACTGCATGCATGGGCATTACCAGCATTTGGTGTTAAAAGAGATGCAGTTCCAGGAAGAATAAACGAGACATGGTTTAAAGCAGAAAAAGAAGGAACTTACTATGGTCAGTGTTCTGAACTTTGTGGAATTAAACATGCATTTATGCCGATCACCGTTAAGGTTGTGAGTGAAGAAGATTATAAAGAATGGTTGTCAGAAGCACGAGTAAAATTTGCAAAAGAAGAAATTGAAAATGATAAATTAAAAATAGCGAGTAAATAAATATGTATACACAAACAGCATCACACGACGGTCATCATACACCAACAGGTTGGAAACGTTGGGCTTATTCAACAAACCATAAAGATATAGGTACAATGTATTTAATCTTTGCAATTGTTGCAGGAGTCATTGGAACAGCATTTTCAGTTTTGATGAGAATGGAATTGATGCATCCTGGTGATGGTATCTTAGGTGGAAATTATCATTTATATAACGTGTTAGTAACTGGTCATGGTTTAATCATGATTTTCTTTATGGTAATGCCAGCGATGATAGGTGGCTTTGGTAATTGGTTTGTTCCAATTATGATTGGTGCACCAGACATGGCATTTCCAAGAATGAACAATATTTCTTTTTGGTTATTACCAGTTTCTTTAACACTACTGATTTTATCAATTTTTGTTGATGGTCCCCCAGGTCAAACAGGTGTGGGTGGTGGATGGACTATTTATCCTCCATTGTCATCTAAAGCAGGTCAACCAGGCCCAGCTATGGATTTAGCGATTTTAAGTTTACACTTAGCAGGAGCTTCTTCAATTCTAGGTGCTGTGAATTTTATCACTACAATTTTGAACATGAGAACACCAGGTATGACATTACATAAAATGCCTCTATTTGCTTGGTCAATTTTAGTAACAGCATTTTTATTATTGTTATCTTTGCCAGTACTTGCTGGAGCAATTACTATGTTGTTAACCGATAGAAATTTTGGAACTGCATTCTTTGAGGCACAGACAGGGGGTGACCCAGTTTTATTCCAACATTTATTTTGGTTCTTTGGTCATCCAGAAGTTTATATTTTGATTCTTCCAGGTTTTGGAATGATTAGTCATATTGTTTCAACATTTTCTAAAAAACCAGTTTTTGGTTATTTAGGCATGGCATATGCGATGGTAGCAATTGGAATTGTAGGATTTGTTGTATGGGCACACCACATGTACACTGTAGGCTTAAGTACAGATACAAAGGCCTATTTCCTTGCCGCAACTATGATTATAGCTGTTCCGACAGGTATTAAAATTTTTTCATGGATTGCAACGATGTGGGGCGGATCAATATCATTTAAGACACCTATGATGTGGGCACTTGGATTTATATTTATGTTCACTGTTGGTGGAGTAACAGGTGTAGTATTGGCAAACGCTGGAGTAGACACTGCAATGCATGATACTTATTATGTAGTAGCACATTTTCATTATGTTTTATCTTTAGGTGCAGTTTTTGCGATATTTGCGGGTTTTTATTATTGGTTTTCAAAAATGTCTGGCTATGAATATTCTGAGTGGTTAGGACATTTACATTTTTGGTTAACATTTGTAGGAGTGAATTTAATTTTCTTTCCTCAACATTTCCTAGGATTAGCTGGAATGCCTAGAAGATACGCAGATTATCCTGATGCTTTTGCTGGATGGAATTATATATCTTCAGTAGGTTCATATGTTGCGGTAGCAGGATTGGCAGTATTTTTTGTAAATCTAATTTATTCATTTGCAAAGAAAAAAGCAGCTGCCCAAAACCCTTGGGGAGTAGGAGCCACTACTTTAGAATGGACTGTACCATCTCCACCAAATTTCCATACATTTGATGAATTGCCAAAATTTGAGGATGATCAGGAAGCACAAAAATCACACAGCTAATAGTATAGCTAAAAAAATTAATGAATAATTTAAAGGCTAAAAAAAGAAATTTAAGTCAGGAAGATCTATTTAATTTTTCTGAATTATTTAAATTAATGAAGCCAAGAGTAATGTCGTTGGTAATTTTTACTTGTGCTGTCGGTTTGTTAACATCACCAAATCTTATTTCAACTAAAGATGCTATAGTTGGTATTCTATTGGTTTCTTTAGGTGCAGGAGCAGCAGGGGCATTGAACATGTGGTATGAGTCAGACCTAGATGCTTTAATGTCAAGAACCTGTCTAAGACCAATACCAACTGGCAAAGTTAATAGAAACCAAGCGCTTATTTTAGGTGTTACTTTATCAATAATTTCTGTTGTAGCACTAGATTATTTTACAAATAGAATCTCAGCTGTAATATTACTTCTAACAATTTTATTTTATGTTTTCGTTTACACAATTTGGTTAAAAAGAAGAACACCTCAAAATATTGTAATAGGTGGAGCGGCTGGAGCCTTCCCACCAGTTATTGGATGGACTATTGCAACAGGTTCTTTGTCAATTGAACCATTAACTTTTTTCTTGATAATATTTTTTTGGACTCCATCTCATTTTTGGGCCTTAAGTTTATATAAATCTGATGATTATAAAAAAGCCAATATACCGATGCTTCCACTGACAAATGGAGTAGAAAGTACAAAAATTAATATTTTTATTTATTCTTTATTAATGCTACCAGTAATTATTTTTCCTTATTTTATAGACTTTGTAGGATTGGCATTTTTAATACCTTCAATATTATTAACTCTTTATTATAATTTTTTATGTTATGAACTTTATAATTTTAAGAAAAACAAATTTAATCCTAAAAAAGCAAAAGCAATATTTGGATATTCTATTCTATATTTATTTTTGGTTTTTGTTCTTTTTCTGATAGATAAGATTATATGATAACTCCAGATAAAAAAACGAAAAGAAAGAACATTTTTACAGCTTTAGGCATTATTGCTTTTATGATTTTTCTTTTCTTTTTTACATTATACAACACTGGTGTATTTGATAGAGCTATATGATACAAAAAAAAAACTTAACACCTTTAATATTAGCAGGAATTTTTGTTTTAATGTTGGGATTGTCTTATGCAGCAGTACCATTGTATGACTTATTTTGTAGAGTAACAGGATTTGGTGGAACTACCCAAGTATCTAATAATGCTCCAAAAATTGTATTAAATAAAATTGTAAGTGTCAGATTTGATACTAATGTTAATAATTTACCTTGGGATTTCAAAGCTAAGTCAAATGTTATTGATGTGAAAGTTGGTCAGGTTAACAAAATAGAATTTGAAGTAGAAAATTATGGTAATGAGCCTACTGCAGGCGTAGCAACCTTTAATGTTTCACCGTCTAGTTTTGGAAAGTATTACAGTAAATTAGGCTGTTTTTGTTTTGAGAAACAAGAATTAAAAGCTGGAGAAAAAGCAATATACATAATGACTTTTTACTTAGATCCTGAAATGGTAAATGATCCAACAACAAAAGATTTACAAGACGTAACTATGTCGTATACTTTTTTCTCGACAGATTACTATAAACAATCATAATTCAAAAAATGTCAGCTGAAAAAAAACATGATTATCATTTAGTAGACCCAAGTCCTTGGCCCATTTACGTTTCATTTTCATGTTTAGTATTGGCATTAGGATCTGTTTATTACCTTCACACAGATGTTTCATGGGGAATGTATCTTGGTTTTGCTCTTTTAATTTATGGTGCCTACATGTGGTTTAGAGATGTTGTTATTGAAGCTGAACACCAAGGTCATCACACACCTGTAGTTCAAATTCACCACAGATATGGAATGACATTGTTTATTGCATCTGAAGTAATGTTCTTTGTTGCATGGTTTTGGGCATATTTTGATGTAAGTTTATTTCCAAATGAATTTGTTGGAAATGTTTGGCCACCAAAAGATATTGAAACTTTTGATCCTTGGGATATTCCATTAATAAATACATTAATTTTATTATTATCAGGTACGACAGTTACATGGTCTCACCATGCTCTTCTAGAGGATGATAGAAAAAGTTTTATCCAAGGTTTATGGTTAACTGTTATTTTAGGGTTTTGTTTTACTCTTTTGCAAATTTATGAGTATCAGCATGCATCATTTTCTTTTTCAGATCATATTTATGGATCAGTATTCTACATGGCAACAGGATTTCATGGCTTTCACGTGCTTGTTGGAACTATATTTTTAGCTGTATGTTTGTTTAGAGGTAAGAGAGGTCATTTTAATAAAGATCACCATTTTGGATTTGAAGCTGCAGCTTGGTATTGGCATTTTGTTGACGTAGTGTGGTTATTTTTGTTCGCTGCAATCTATATTTGGGGAAGTTAATTTATATTCTTTGAAACATAAGTTTTTATTTTCAGTATTTATAATTTTTTTTATTTTAGTTTTTGTTGCCCTAGGGTCATGGCAAATTGTTCGTTTAAATTGGAAGAACAATTTAATATTAGAAATTGAAAATTCTTTAAAAAATCCACCTGTTGAATTAACAAACTCTAACGCAGAAAATTATCTTAAAATAAAAACATCAGGGTCAATAGATTTAGAGAAACAAATTTATTTATACAATCTAAATGATACTGGAACACCAGGCTTTGAAGTTATAAATCCAATTTTAATTAATGATACTAATTATTTGATTAATAGAGGCTGGATACCTTTTGAAAAAAAAAACTCTCAAGAGATTAATGTATTTGATGAAAATGATATAATTGGAACTTTGAAATTACAAGGAAGAAAGAATATTTTTAAACCAGATAATGATCTAGAGGAAAATTATTGGTTTAGTTTAAATAGAGAGGACATATTAAAATTTACAGGAAAAGAATTCTCTAAATATATAATTTATTTAAATGGAAATTATCAAGTTCCTAAACCAAAAAAAATTACTGCCAATATTTCTAATAATCATCAAAAATATGCTCTTACTTGGTTTTCATTAGCGATTTCAATTCTTTTGTTATATTTATATTTTAGAAAAAAGAATTATTAAATGAATTATATTAGTACAAGAAATAATCAGAAAAATTTTACTTTTAAAGATGTTTTCCTTAAAGGTTTGGCAGATGATGGAGGTCTTTTTGTTCCAAAATCAATTAAACAATTTAAAAAAGAAGAATTAAATAATCTAAAAAATCTCAGTTACAATGATTTAGCTGCTGAAATAATTTATCCGTTTATAGGAGATTTTATGTCTAAAGATGACCTAATCTCGATGGTTTCAAAATCGTACTCAAATTTCAGATCTAATGATGTTGTAAAAATCTCTGATCTAGGAGATCTAAAAGTTTTAGAACTATTTCACGGTCCAACACTTGCTTTTAAAGATATCGCTATGCAACTAATAGGTAATTTTTATCAATATCATTTAGGACGTAATCAAAAAAAAATTAATATAATAGTAGCAACTTCAGGTGACACTGGAGCAGCTGCGATAGATGCTTTAAAAGGAAAAAGCAATTTAAATGTTTTTGTATTGCACCCAAATAATAAAATTTCACCAGTACAAAGAAGACTAATGACAATACATGAAGAGAGTAACGTATTTAATATTGCAGTTGAGGGTAATTTTGATGATTGTCAAAATTTAGTAAAAGCAATGTTCAACGACGAAAAATTTTCAAAAGCAATTAATATGTCGGGTGTAAATTCAATTAATTGGGCAAGAATTATTGCTCAATCGGTGTATTATTTTTACGCTTATTTCAAAGCTGGAAATGGTCAACCTTTATCTTTTTCTGTTCCAACAGGTAACTTTGGTGATATTTATGCTGGTTACTTAGCAAAAAAACTAGGTCTTCCAATTGATAAACTAATTGTGGCTACAAATAAAAATGACATACTTCACAGAGCAATATCGGGTGGCGACTATACTCAAAAAAAAGTGGAGGAAACAAATACTCCAAGTATGGATATACAAATAGCAAGTAATTTTGAAAGGCTTCTATATGACATAAAAGATAGTAACTCCAAAGTTACAAAAGATGTAATGGCTGAAATAAGAAATAATACTTATAAAATTGATAAAAGTGATTTAGATAAAATTAAAAAGAATTTTATATCTGAGATGCTTGATGAAAACGAGACTGTAGAAATGATAAAGACAATTAATGATGAGCATCAGATGGTAGTTGATCCACATACTGCAGTAGGTATTGGTGCTGTGAGAAAATTAGGATTGGAAAAAAATTGTATTGTATTATCAACTGCGCACCCCTGCAAATTTCCAAAAGCAATAGAAGATGCAATCTCAAAAACTGAAAATTTACCAGATAGTCTTAAATATGTTTATGACAGAAAAGAAAAATTTGAACTTCTTACAAATGATATTGAAAAAGTTAAAAAATATGTAATGAATTCAATATGAAGCTTAAAATAAAAAATCAAATACCAGATACAGAGATTTTTCACCTTGTTGATGGAGAACCACAAAAAAGCAAATTAAGAGAAATCATAGGTGGAGGAAAAAATGTTTTGTTTGGTTTGCCAGGAGCATTTACATCAACTTGTTCAAAACTTCACTTACCAGGTTTTGTTGCAAATGCAGATAAAATCAAAGCCAAAGGAATAGAAAAAATATTTTGTTTATCAGTAAATGATCCTTATGTAATGAATGGTTGGGGAGAGATTAATAATACAGGAAATAAAATAAAAATGTTATCCGATCCGTATTTGTTGTTCACAAAAGCAATTGGTGCAGAAGTTGATCGAAATGCAAAAGGAATGGGAATTAGATCAAATCGATATTTAATGGTTATTGAAAATTTCACAGTTGTTAATATTCATGTTGAAAAAGAAACTAAAGAATGTGGCTTAACTTCAGCAGAAAATTTAGTAAATAATTTAATATAGGTAGGGCAGTTCTGTTGCCAAGTGCCCTAATTATGAGTTTGCGGCATTTCTAGCAAGTAAATCTACTTCATTATTTAATTTGTCAGTTGAATGTGCTTTTACCCAATTCCAACTTACTTCAAATTCATTATTTAGTAGATCTAATTCTGTCCAAAGTTCTTTATTGCTTACCTCTTTTTTGTTTGCAGTTTTCCATCCATTTTTTTTCCAGTTATGTATCCATTCTGTTATTCCAGACTTTACATATTTAGAGTCTGTAAAAATTTCAACTTTGCTGCCTTTTGAAATATTTTTAAGAGCTTGTATAGGTGCTAATAATTCCATTTGATTATTTGTGGTATTTTTTTCACTTCCTTTTATTTCAGTTTTTTTTCCATCACTTAATATAATTGCCGCCCAACCACCTTTACCAGGATTTCCAATACATGAACCGTCAGTGTATATCTTAATCATTACTTTAAATAATCTTTATAAGTCTTTAAATTATTGTGTATTAAGAGTTTTTGATAATATTCTCTTGGATCTTTTATTTTAATGAGCGCTGATTTAGGTGTATTTGAATAGTCAAAAAGTCTAGTTAGAAAATACCTCATCGCTGCACCACGACATAAAATATTTAATGATTTTTTTTCTGCAGTTGAAACTTTTTTTACACTTTCATACCCTTTAATTAAATTTCTTACCTTTTTTTTATTTAAGAAAAATTTAGATGCTTTTTTGTCAAAACATAGTGCATTAACACAAATAGCAATTTCATACATAAAATAGTCATTTGCAGCAAAGTAAAAATCAATTATTCCTGATAATTTATCTTTTTTAAAAAAAATATTATCTATAAATAAATCTCCATGAATTATCCCATTAGGTAATTTTTTTGGCCATTTCGTTTTTATATCTTTAAAATTTATCTTTAGAAATTTTTCTATATTAGTAAATTTTTTTGATTTAAATTTAATACTGTTAAGTAATGGATTTAGATATCTAATACCCATAGAGTTTTTCCTGTAAAGATTTATTTTTTTTGTTGATAAATGCATTCCAGCAATCATTTTACCGATTTCGTGACAATTTTTTAAATTAAGTAACTTTTTATCTTTTCCTTCTAAAAAGGAAACAATACAAGCTGATTTTTTTCTTATTCTGACTAGGTATTTTCCGTTTTTATTTTTTTGAGGTTTTGGACAATTTATTTTTGAATTATTTAATTGATCCATTAACTTCATAAAAAAAGGTATTTCATTTTGAGAGACTCTTTTTTCAAAGATTGTAAGTATAAATTTTTTATTTTTTGATCTTAATAAATAGTTAGTATTTTCAATCCCTTGTTTAATACCTTTAAAGCTTATAATTTTTTCTATCTCAAATTTTTTATTGATATAAGAAATATCTTTTTTATTTATTTTTGTATAAACAGCCATTTAATTTAATTTTTTTGGAGCTTTAAAAACAACGTTTTCTTTAATGATTTCTACTTCATCTATACTGACTGTAAATCTATTTTTTAGCTCATTTATAAAATTATCAACTAGAATTTCAGGAGCAGAAGCTCCAGAAGAAACACCAATCGTATTTGCGTTTTTGATTAAATCAAATGGGATTTGACTTTGTGAATGAATTAATATCGAATTAGAGCAACCAGATTTTTTGGCTACCTCCACTAATCTAACTGAATTAGATGAATTTCTACTACCTATCACAAAAAATAAGTCACATTTTTTTGCAATATTTTTAACTGCCATCTGCCTGTTTGTAGTGGCATAACAAATATCCTCTTTCAAAGGTTCTTTTATATTTGGAAATCTATCTTTTAATATCTGGATTATATCTTTTGTATCATCAATGGATAATGTTGTTTGTGTAACATAAGAAATTTTTTTGTTATTTTGAATTTTATAGTTTTTGGCTTCATCTTCATTTTGAATAAGATCAATTGATCCTTTGGGTAACTGACCCATAGTACCAATTACTTCAGGATGATTTTGATGTCCTATTAAAATTAAATGATATCCAGCTTTATTAAGATTTTCAGCTTCTCTATGTACTTTTGACACCAATGGGCATGTAGCATCAACATAAGTCATATTGTAGTTTTTAGCATCCTCTGGTATTTTTTTTGGGACACCGTGCGCTGAAAAAATAACTGGTCTAGTTTTATCCTCTATCTCTTCTAGTTCTTCAACAAAGATAGCTCCTTTATTTTTTAAGTCATCGACCACATATTTATTGTGCACTATTTCATGACGAACATAAACTGGGGCACCGAATTTTTGAATTGATTTTTCAACAATTTCTATAGCTCTTTCTACACCAGCACAAAAGCCTCTAGGAGCTGATAATAATATTTTCAATTCTTTATTTTTCATTTTTTTCTATTAAATACTCAAGCAATATATGTGGAAAGGTTAAAGACGCCAAACCTATAAATATAACTTTCAGAATTGAACTATCGAAATTGTATAGATTATTTAATAAATAAAGCCCAAGTAAACAAAAGGTAGCAGTAAGAATGGTTAAGGGCAGAGCTTTTTTTATGAAAATTTTTAGCCCATTCTTTAAATCATTATCATCTAACTCATGCATCAAAGTAATACCGTGTCTAGTAGAATGTAAAAAACAGAAATAAATTGTAAATGCCATCAGAGGTGACAAATAATAATTTA
Organism: uncultured Pelagibacteraceae bacterium; assembly: GCA_902515095.1. GTDB lineage: Bacteria > Pseudomonadota > Alphaproteobacteria > Pelagibacterales > Pelagibacteraceae > Pelagibacter. The sequence goes on along the minus strand of CABXTC010000002.1, from coordinate 153,003 downwards.
TAATTAAAATTGAAAAATAATCAAAAAAAATAGTAAACTTTTTTAATTCAAATTCTTTGCTAAATAATAAAATACTGGATAATGTACTTAAAATAATACCAAAAAGTATAAGGTTATTCATTTCAATAAAACCTAAAGTTCTATAAAAAGACTCATTATCAATAAGTAATAATTTGAATATAGATATTGTTTCTTCAAAATGAAAAAACATAGGTGCTAAAACTACGAGCAAACCTTTCAAGAAAAATAATAATTGGTTATAATATGAATTTTCAGCTATTAAAAACTGAGTATCTTCTTTGCCAAAGTGAAATGAAGCAACTATTAGAAAGATTGTTAATGAAACTGATGGTATGATTGTCCATAAGACTATTACAGTTGAGGCAATAAAAATATATATCAAATAAAAAATATATATGTTTTTAATTTCAAAAATTTTCAGAAGTTTTGTTCCTTTTATATGATCAAGCGAACCATGAGAAACTCCAATACTTAAAATTAAAAGTAAACAGAATAATGGTGAAAATATTAAATTCTCAAATTTTAAAATTGTTAAAGAAAAAATATTACAAAATAAAAAAAAAATGAAAGAATGATTAAAATTTATTTTTTTTAATTTGTTTTTCATTTTTTTATTAAATTAATAAAATAAAGCCTTAATAAAAGTCAACTTTGGCATTCTAAAAATAATAGATAAATCCTCAAAAAAATTACTTTTATTAGACAAAAATTTTATAACAGTCTTTGGAGAGGTCTTAAACATTTTAAAAAAAATTTCAGGCATTTTTTCTGGGTGTTTTTCAAGAACTCTAAGAAATATCTCATCTAAAAATTGATACTTATTACTAATTTTATATTTTTTAGCATGAACAATATTCTCGATATTCTCTCTTATATATCTACTGTGTTCTTGAATATTTAGAAAAGTGTAACCTGTACTTAATCTTGTCATACCTCCAGCAGTTCCAATATTTATTTTGTTTTTAACTTTTTCATTTATTGGGTAAAAAAGGGGTATTGCACCTTCTTCTTTATAAATTATTTTGTAATTTTTTAAATTTAGGTGATTTTCAATATAATCTTTAATTTGTGTGTCATAGTCTTTTTGAGAGTCATCATTCATTTTTGATAACCATGTAGTTTCAATTAAAGCTGTAGTCTTTGAATAGGGTAGAGTGTAAAAAAAATGCACACTTTCTCTTTGATCACAATCAAAATCCATAAGATTAAATATTTCATCGTCAAAGAAATCATTTTTAGTTTCAACTTCTACACCACAAAAATGCTGCCAAAGGTTACGATGATCCTTTTTAATTGATGGAACACTATTAAAAACAAAAGAATTTTTTGAATTAATTTCGCTTATATCTTTAAAGAAAGAAATATTATTATTTTCTTTTAATTTACTGTTAATTTTTTCATAGAACAGCCCACTATCAATACTTTGGTATGGATAAATATTGCATTCCAAATGATTGGTTTTTTTTGGTATATTAATAGAGAAATTTTCCCAATTTTTTTTAACACAATCATCAAAATTATGTGTTGCTACTTTCCAAAAAGACCAAGTTTTGTCCTTTTTATATTCTGCTCTTGGCTCAATAATAGCTAAAGTTTTATTTTTTAATTTTTCATTTATTTCAAGTTCATATGCGAGTGATAACCCTGCACAACCACCACCAACAATAATATAATCAAATTCTTTCATTTAAATTTATTTCCTCATTTATCAAATTATGATCATGTTGTATTTCATCATCTAATTTATGAATGAACAATAGTCTAATTAAGTCAAAAATTGATAGAAAAGTCTCCAAGGCTTTTTCAAAATTTGATACATATATCTTCCCTGAATTTAGATAATTTTCTAAATTTTTTTTATTTTTTATCTTATATCCTATTTTTCTATAAACTCTTCTAGCTACCAGAATAGAAAAACGTAAACTAATAGGTATATCCTTAATTGAATAAAATGAATTTTCATAAAAAGTATCAGCAAGATTAATAGTTGATAAAATTTCTTCAAAATTTTCATTTATGTAAAAACGATTATTTTTAGAATCTTCAATTACATCCCTCGATATATTTGTAAGCTGCATCGCAATTCCTAGATCGATTGCTGACTTGAGTGAACTTTTTTTATTAACTTTTAAAATTTTTGCCATCATCAATCCAACAGTTCCAGCTACTCTGTATGAGTAAACCAACAGATCTTTCTTTGTATCTAATTTAACCTTATCTTTAATGTCTGATTTTATTCCCATCAGTAAATCTTGAACAATTTTCAAGGATATATTGAATTCTTCAATAAGATCCCACATATTTTTGATAATAGGATCATCAAAGTTTTTTTGATTAAAATTATTTTCAAAATGATTAAATTTTTTTTCTTTATTTTCTATTTTTTCATTATCATCTGCAATGTTGTCTGCAACTCTACAAAAATCATATAAAGCAGAACATTTTTCTAACGTTTTTTTGGGCAAAAAAAAACCAGCCCAATTGAATGATTTAGCATAGACAGATAAGTAACTTTTATTAGACATTATAAAATTTTATCTAATACTTTCGCCGAGGAAAGTACCCCAGGTACACCAGCCCCTGGATGAGTACCTGCTCCTACAAAATAAAGTCCATCATATAACTCTGACTTATTATGAAATCTAAAATAAGCTGATTGAGAAAATTTCGGCTGGATTGAAAAACCAGAACCATATTTTGTATTTAAATCTTTTTCAAAGTAATCAGGTGTTAAATAAAAATCTTCAATTATATTTTTTCTTAGATTTGACATTAAATCTTTTTCCATTTTATCAATTACCAAATCTTTCATTTTTTCTCCTTCAATAGACCAATCGATTTTCGATTGGTTATTAGGCACTGGAACTAGAACATAAAAACAATCTTGCCCTTCTGGAGCCATAGATTTGTCAGTAGCAGACGGTCTATGAAGATAATAACTAATATCACTATTTAATTTTTTATTATTAAATATGTCATCAAGATGTTCTTTGTATTTGTTTCCAAACTTAATAGTATGGTGTTCTACATTTTCGTATTTTTTTTTTGTACCAAAATAATAAACAAATAATCCCATAGAATACTCCATTCTATTTTTTTTCCACTTAAACATAATTGAATTGTTTGAATTTCCATTTAACATTTTTTCGTAAACAGCAGGTGGGTCTGCATTACAAATAACATTATTAGTTTCAATATTAGTTTGATTATCTAATTGAACACCAGTTATTTTGTTACCATTAGAAATAATTTTTTTAACTTCATGACCTTTAATTATTTCTATGCCAACTTCATTCATCAACTTTTCAAAACCCTTTATAATATTTCCTGTACCACCCATTGAATAATGTATTCCCCATTTTTTTTCTAAATATAAAATAAGTCCGTAGATAGAAGTTGTCGTAAAAGGGTTTCCTCCAACTAAAAGAGGGTGCATACTTAACATTCTTCTTAACTTTTCATTTTTTATATAAGATGAAACTAATGAATAAACTGATTTATAGCTTTTAAGTTTTAATAATGCAGGTAATTGTTGCATCATTACAAAAGGTTTATCAAATGGCACATCAGCAAGTTCCGTAAATCCTTTATCAAAAATTTTTTTAGTAAAACTTACTAATTTCTCATAACCTTTAACATCATCTTTATTTATTTCTCTAATTTGCTTTTTCATCTCAATTTCATCACCTGAATAATTAAATTTAGAATTGTCCTCAAAAACAAATTGATACCAAACTTTAAGTGGAGAAAGTTCTATGTAATCTTTTGGATCCTTCTTAAATAATTCAAATAACTCATTAATCAAATAAGGTGCTGTAATTACGGTTGGACCGCCATCATAAGTAAATCCATTTTTTCGAAATACTCTTGCTCTTCCTCCAAGATCTGGATGTTTCTCTATTAACGTAACTTTATGACCTTTGGCTTTAAGACGAAGAGCAGCAGCCATCCCTCCAAATCCAGAACCTATCACAACAGAATCCATTTTAATAATTTATAGTTTTTTTAGAAAATTGTAAGGGTATTATGAATTAATTTTTTTTAATTCTTCTTTTGTTTCATCTAAATTTTTTTGAAACAGGTTATCAAGCTTAGATTTATCAACTGATGTAGTTAGTATATTTTTTACTGAATCTACAGCAATTTTTATTGAAACATCTTTGACTTCTTTAATTGCAGCATCTTTCATTTGGTTTATTTTATTTTCAGCCAAATTTTTTTTGACTTCTGAAGATTTGTGAAATTTATCATTCAGATCTATGATTAAATTATCTGCATCTTTTTTTGCTTGCTCTAAAATTTCTTTATTTACTGATTGCGCGGTATCCAACTTCTTTTGAGCATTATCTAGTAATATTTTGGCTTCAGTTCTGAGTTTTTCGCTCTCATCAATCTCATTTTTAATGTCTAAAATTAATTTACTTAATATTTCATTAATTTTATGTGGAACTTTTAGATAAACTAAACCTCCAAAAAAAATAATAAATGAAACAGCTACCCAGAAAGTTGCATCAATTGTCATAATATTTATCCCCATTCTTTTTTGACATATCATCAACTATTGCAGAAATACTACTATTATTAATTTCGGCTCCAATTAATTTTTTTAAGATTTCAGAGACAGTTTCTTTTGCAATCTTATTTATTTTATCTGGGGCACTTTTTTTAAGCACACTGATTTCTTGTTCAGCTTTTTTTATTTCCTCATCAATTTGTTTATCTAAAGTATCTTTTTTAGCATTTATTTCTTTTAAGGCATTTTCTTTAGCTTCGCCCAAAATATTTTTTGCCTCTAATTTACTTTTTAAAACAATATTTTCATACTCTTTAAGCTTGGTTTCACTACTCTCTCTTTGTTTATCTGCTGCCTCAATATTGTCTTGTATCTGGGATTTTCTTAATTCCAAGTTAGAACTTATTTTTGGAAGGATTAATTTCGATAAAACAATATACAGAATACCAAAAGTAAGTGTTAACCAGAATATTTGTGATATCCAAAATTCTGGATTTAATTGAGGCATACCTCCACTTTCAGCTGCAAAAACCTCTCTGAAAAAAAAGAGATTGAAAAATATTAACTGAAAAAATATTTTTTTAATCATTAATTTAAAATGCAAAAAGAATGATTAACGCAACTACCAATCCAAATAATCCTGTTGCTTCTGCAAGTGCAAAACCTAAAAGCAAATTTGGAAACTGTTTTTGGGCCGCTGATGGATTTCTCATCGCACCTGACAAATAATTTCCGAAGATTATTCCAATACCAACACCGGCACCAGCTAAAGCAATTGCTGCTAAGCCTGCTCCGATCATTTTTGCTGCTTCTAATTCCATTATATCCTCCTATGTTAGTTAATGGTGTAAGTTTAATGCATCATTTAAATAGATGCAGGTTAAGATTGCAAAAACATAAGCTTGAAGAAAAGCAACTAATATCTCTAAGCCAGTTAATGCAACCGAAAAACTTAGTGGAAGCCATCCACCGACTACCCCAAGACTTATTACAAAGCCTCCAAATACCTTCATCATTGTGTGACCAGCCATCATGTTAGCAAAGAGTCTCACAGATAAGCTAATAGGTCTACTTAAATATGATATAATTTCAATAATTACAATTAAAGGTAATAGTACAACAGGCACTCCACTTGGAACAAATAATTTTAAGTAACCAAAACCGTGTTTAAGAAATCCTATTACTGTAACACCTATAAAAATAAAAGCCGCTAATACAAAAGTTACAATAATATGACTAGTAACTGTAAAAGTATAAGGAATCATTCCAAACATGTTACAAAAAAGCACAAACATAAATAAAGAAAATATAAATGAAAAATAAGGTTTAGCTTTTAAGCCAGCAGTATCGCTTATCATTTTTGATACGAAGGTATAACTTAATTCCGCTAATAGCTGCATTTTACTTGGTAATAGTGAATTTTTTTTTGAGCCAAGATTAAAGATAATCAAAATAGCCAAAGAACTTACGACCATAAATAAGCTTGCGTTTGTAAATGAAATGTCAAAAGCACCTATTTTAATTTCTGGACCAATTCTATAGACTTCGAATTGTGTCATTGGATTTGCTGCCATAAATTTTTCTAATTATTTTTGCATATTTTTTGCAGACTTAATCACATTCATTATTCCTGCAATCACACCTACAAAAAAAAATATTAAAATTAACCAGGGTTTAGTACCAAAGGTCTTGTCTAAAATAAACCCAATAATTGTCCCTACAGCTACAGCAGATACTAGCTCAGTACTCAACTTAAAAGCACTGCCTATTGGAGAAGGGCTTAGGTTTTCGTCATTTTTCTTCTTAAATGCCTTTTTTTTTGCAATTTCTAAGCGAGTTTTAAATGGATCTTTAGACATTTGAGTTTAGCTCTTAGGCAACCATACTCTCTGCTTTTTGTAAATCAACAGCAACAAGTTGACTTATACCTTTTTCAGGCATTGTTACTCCATATAATCTGCTCATTTTAGACATTGTTAAAGCATGATGGGTAACAATAATAAATTTGGTATTTGTAATTTTTGTAAGTTCTTCAAGTAAACTACAAAATCTAGTAACGTTTGCGTCATCTAAGGGAGCGTCCACTTCATCAAGGACACAAATTGGAGAAGGGTTAGTTAAAAAAACCGCAAATATTAGAGATAATGCGGTAAGTGCTTGTTCACCTCCTGAAAGCAAAGTAATCGACTGAAGACGTTTACCTGGAGGACTTACCAACATCTCTAATCCAGCCTCCAAAGGATCATCTGAGTCAACTAATTCAAGTTTAGCATTTCCTCCATTAAATAACTTTGTATAAACTTCGCTGAACTTTCTGTCAACTTTGTCAAAAGCGTCGATCAGTCTTTCTCTACCTTTCTGATTAAGTTCATTAATACTATCTTTTAACTTTTCTATAGCAGTCACCAAATCTACACGGTCCTCCTCCATCTTTTTAATCTCTGTTTCAAATTTATTTGTTTCCTCGTCTGCTTTTAAATTAACAGATCCAAGTTTTTCTCTTTCTTGTTTTTTTTTATCAAGTAAATCTTCTTGATTGATTGCATCTGGTAATTCTTCAATACCAAATAAATTTGAATTTTCTAAAATATTTTCTTCTGATAAATTTAATTCAGAGTTTATTCTGTCAATTAAATCGTTTTTTCTTTTTTTCAGTCCCTCAACAGTAGCACCTGAGCTTGCTTTTCTTTCTCTTATTTGAATTGATTGTTCTTGAATTTCGTTAAGTTGTGATCTGAGTGTTTCAATTTTTTCATCTGTTGAATTTATGATAGTTTCATTTTGGTTTTTTTCTTCCTCAGAAATTCTTAAACCTTCTGTTATTTGACCTTTTTTTTCAGCCTGTAATTCTGGTTGGTTATCTAATTCATCTAGTTGTGTGCTTAATTTACTTTTTCTCTCTGTAAGTTCATTCACCATTTTTTCTGAATTGAGTAATAAATTTTTCCAACTATCTATTTCTGTATCGATAACTTTAATTCTCTCATTTCTTTTAACAGACTCTTTTTTGATATTTTCATTTTTACTATAACTGCCAGCATATCCCTCTATATACGTCTTAAAATTATCAAGTGCTGATATTGCATCTTGATTTTTATTATTATTAATTAATTCTTTAATTTTTTCTATTTCAATTTTTAGTTTTTCTTTAGATGAATTTAGGTCGTAATCAGATTGTTTTTCTGTCTCATAATATTTTGAGTCAATTTCTATAAGCTCATTTTTTTCCTCTTTTAGTCTTTTCTCATTAGAATTTGCATCAATAACTATTCCTTTTTCTCTACCAATATCATCCTCAAAAGTTTGAAGCGTCTTTTTTATATTTTTTATGTCATCTTGTATTCTTGTATTTTGTTCATCAAGACTTTGCAGTTCTAAATTAAGCCTTTGCATCTTAGATAAATTTTCAATGTTTTTTTCTCTAAGAGGAGCAACTTTATCAGTTTCAGCCTTTATCAATTGTTCAATGTTTGAGATCCTGTTATTAAAATCAGAAACTTCAGTCTCAGCTTCAATATTAATTTCATTTTCTATTCTTATTTCTTTATCTATCTCTAACAATTTTAGATAATATAAGCCTGCTTCTATTTTTTTAATTTCCCCAGACATTTTTTTGTATTTAGCAGCCTCTTCTGCTTGTTTTTGTAAGTTGAAAAGCTGTCTTTCTTGCTGGCGTCTTAATTCATCTGCTCTTTTCAGATTATTTTCAGCAGCATTAAGTCTTAATTCAGCTTCGTGCCTTCTCACATGCAAACCAGAAATTCCTGCTGCTTCTTCAAGTATAGCTCTTCTGTCAGTTGGTTTTGCTGTCACAAGTGCACCAATACGTCCTTGACTTATCATTGATGGTGAATGCGCCCCTGTTGATAAATCAGCAAAAAACATTTGTGCATCACGAGCCCTAACTTCTTTATCATTAATGTAGAATTTGGATCCCTTATCTTTCTCTATTTTTCTTCTAACACTAACCTCATTTAATTCTCTATATTGTACGGGCCCCTCATTTTTTTCATTAGTTACGGTTACCGAAACCTCAGCAATATTTTTGGATGCTTTATTTGAGGTGCCTGAAAATATTACATCCTCCATTCCAGATCCTCGCATACTTTTCGCAGATGTTTCACCCATGACCCAACGAAGAGACTCTACAATATTTGATTTGCCGCATCCATTTGGACCAACTATCCCTGTTAAACCATCTTCAATTAAGAAATTGGTTTTATCAGCAAAAGATTTAAATCCGTTTAATTGGATTTTTTTAAACTCCATGAGAAGTTTATATCAGTTTTTCAAGTGATTTTTTTAAATTTTTATAATTAAGACTTTTTTCAAACTTTTCCTCATTAATAATTATCGTAGGAGTAGCATTTACATTAAATTTTTTAATTCCTTCGATTCGATCATTTAGCACGTAGTCCTCAATTTCTTTGTTATTAATACAGTCTTCAAAATTAACTTCGAAACCCTCATTTTGAATAAAGGTTTTAAGATTTTCATTTATTTCATCAACAGTATTACCTTTAACCCACCCTTGTTGATTGGAATAAAGACTATTTAAAATCTCTAGACTTTTATTACTTTTACATTGAGCAATTTTAGAAGCATTAAACGCGGCTATATCCAAAGGAAAATGTCTAAATTCTATTTTGGCCAAACCTGTATCTATGTAATCTTTTTTGAGGAAAGGATAAATTTTTTTATGAAAAGTTGCACAGTGACTACACGTTAAAGACTCGTATACAATTATTGTAATCTTTGCTTCCGTATTTCCAGACACAATTCTTTTTACATCAGCGTTTAAAATATTTATCGACCCAAATATTAAAATAATTACTAAAAAAATTTTTTTCATTTTCTTTTAAACACTTTTGATAATTGAATTAAAGATTTTTTAATTTTTTCATTTTTAACACCATCTATCTTTTTTTGATAATCATGATTTGTCACATCATAAGAACTTTCATCATTTGTAGAGGGCTCAATTTTTTCATCATCAAAACTTGTTAGTTTGATTTTTTCAACCACAGAATAACCAAATAAATTATTTAATTTATCCAAAATATCTTTTCTTGAATATTCCAGCTCAACTTCATGTCCCCTTTTTACATTGATTAACAAAGTACTAACACCTAACTTGTTATAATTCTTAAAAGACTTCGGGTAACAAACTTTAAATAAATTTTCTCCAACAATATATTTCCAATTATTGATAGTTTCAGAATATACATGCCCTTTCTTATTGATGACTTTTTTGATATTTTTTGGCAAAGTGTCTTTAAAAGATCTTAAGCCTTGAATGCTATTTCTCTGCTTAGTATATTTTTTAAATTGCATATGAATGATCAAATAATAACAAAAAAAATTCTCAATTGGTATGATTTAAATAAAAGATCATTACCGTGGCGAAAAAATGTTTCACAATCAAAAAAACATTATTATACATTAGTAAGTGAATTTATGTTGCAGCAGACACAGGTTGTAACTGTCATTCCGTATTTTAATAGATTTTTAAATAAAATTCCAAATCTTAAAAAACTTTCAACAATCCATGATAGAGAATTAATAAAAAGTTGGGAGGGTCTTGGATATTATTCAAGGGTAAGAAATCTAAAAAAAACTGCTAAAATTATAATTAGTAAATATAGTGGAAAAATCCCAAACAATTATGAGGATTTAATATCTTTACCAGGCATTGGCACTTATACTGCCAATGCAATCTTAGCTATCGCATTTAATAAATCTTATATTCCTTTGGATGGGAATATTGAAAGAGTTTTAAAAAGATATCTTTATCTAAAAAAAGATAAGGAAATACAAAAAGATAATCTTATAAAAAAAAAATCTATTTTCGGTAATTCAACAAGAGCTAGTGATTATGCCCAAGCTTTAATGGAATTGGGTGCAATTATTTGCAAACCTAAAAATCCTGAATGCACTGAATGCCCTATTTCAAAGAATTGCAAGTCTTATAAGAGGAAAGATTTTGATTTAGTTAAAATTTCAAAACAGAATAAAAAAAAATATTTTATTCTTAAAGTCTATAAAAAAGATCAAAAATATTTATTAATTAAAAACACAAAATTTAATTTTCTGAAAAATTTAGTGATTTTTCCAATGGAAGAATTGTCTAAGCCAAGAAATTTTAATGAAAATCTAAATATTAAAATGTCAAACATGAATATGAATATAAAAATTCAATATCAAAAAAATACAAAAAGATTTCCCTCATCTTTTTGGTTTGATAAAAGAAAATTAGATAATTACGTGCTTCCAACATTTACAAAAAAAGTGGTTAAATATTTGGAAAAAAATTAATGAAAAAAGTAGCTATAATTGGTGCGGGTATTTCAGGTCTATTTATTGCTAATTTATTTATAAGAAATAAAAAGTATCAAGTAAAAATTTTTGAGAAAAATAGTTTAATTAACACAAAAGAGGGTTACGGTATTCAATTATCTGTTAACAGCATCAAACTTCTAAATAAAATCCAATTTGATAAATTGGAAAATGATGAGAAATTTAACCCAGATAAAATTAATTTTTACTCTGTTAAAGATGCCACTAAGATATGTGATTTAGATATAACAAATTTCAATACTGAAAATTGTAAATATACCACTCTTAAAAGATCGTCACTTATCAATTTTTTGAAAAAAGATTTAGAAAAAGTGATAAAATTTGACCATAGTATCTCAAAGATAGACCAACAAGATCAAATCATCAAAATTACTTTTAAAAATAGTGAAATTTATGAGTGTGATTATCTTATTATTTCAGATGGAGTATTTTCAAAAAGTAAAAATCTTATATCTAAAAATCAAATTGAACCTCAATTTAATAATACATTAGCAATTAGAGGAATAATTCCAAGCTCCTCAAATATGGCTGATAAAAAAAATATCTCATTGTTTTTAGGTTCAAATTTTCACTATGTTGTTTATCCAGTATCTCCTAATGGTGAATTAAATTTTATTGCTGTAATGAAATATAAACTTTCAGCAGATGAGCAAAAAGATTATTCATTGTTCAATAATAATAATTTTATTAATAAAATTTTAGAAAAAGTTCCAAACGTAAGTAAGGAATTTTTTGATAATATTGAGGATTTAAAGATATACCCAGTATTTGTGAGTCATGATTTTTTTAAAGTTAAAAACAATAATATTCATTTAATAGGAGATGCTTTTTTTGCTTTTCCGCCATCCTTTGCTCAAGGAGCATCACAATCAATAGAAGGTGCATATGAATTATTTGAGAATTTAGAGAATAATACTGATAGTAGTTTTTTCAAAAATAGAGTCGATAAAACAAAGATGGTAAATAGTCGTTCAAAATTGAATTTATTTGCATTTCATTTATCTAATCCTTTAACAAAATTTTTAAGAAATATTTTTTTAAAAAGACTAGTAAAAAATAAAAAGTTTTTAGAAAGCTATCTTGGTAAAATATATAGAAATTAATTATTAGAAATTAATCTTTGCCTTAAATGATCGATAGGGACTACATTTCCATTTAAGTTGTAGTGCCAGTAGGTCCATCCATTACAGCTTTCGGCACCCAAGATTGTAGCTGCTACTTTATGGATTGAGCCTTCAGTTTGAGCATGCTTGATACTCCCATCAGCCATAATTTTTGCACTGATTTTCTTTTTATTATCAAAAATAGTAGTACCTGGTTTAATTATTCCTAATTCAACCAATGACCCAAACGGTATTCTTGGCTTAGATCTACCATTTTGCAAAGTATCTAAATAATCATCTTCTATAGGTTTTGCTTTCCTGAGTCTTTGCTCAGCAGCTTTAAAATAGGTTTTTACTTTTTCAATTCCGTAATAATTTCTACCCAATTTTTTTGCAACTGTTGCTGTTGTTCCTGATCCTAAGAAAGGATCTAAAACCAAATCATTTTTATTTGAAGTTGCTAATAAAATTCTGTGAAGTAAGGCCTCAGGTTTTTGGGTAGAATGTACTTTTTTACCATTCTTTTTTAGTCTTTCAGAACCATTACAAATTGGCAATTCCCAGTTAGATCTCATTTGAAGATCGTCATTTAAACACTTTAAGGATTGATAATTAAAAGTATATTTTGATTTTTCAGACTTAGATGCCCAAATTAAAGTTTCATGGGCGTTCGTAAAACGTGTTCCTCTAAAATTTGGCATGGGGTTCTTTTTATTCCAAATGACGTCATTTAAAATCCAAAAACCTAAATTTTGAATAGCTGTGCCAACTCTAAAAATGTTATGATAACTACCAATTACCCAAATAGCTCCATTTTTTTTCAAGACTCTTTTACATTCACTTAGCCAAGCGTAAGTAAAATCATCATATTTTTTAAAACTCTCAAATTGATCCCACTTATCGTTTACTGCACTTACTTTAGATCTGTCTGGTCTAGTTAATTCATTTTTTAACTGTAAGTTGTAAGGTGGGTCTGCAAAAACTAGATCAAAAGATTCATTAGGAATCTTTTTTAATTCCTGAAGGCTGTCTCCATTAATTAATTTATTTTTAAAATTAAAAGTCATTTGTAAAAATAAATTAGACTCCAAAAAGATTCTTGGGTCAACCTACGATTGAATTAATTAGATTCGATTTGTGTTTTCAGTATTATTGGTAACAATATGTTGTGTTTTTACGTGAAAACTATTTTAATTTGTTTATTGGAGAAAAGGTTTTTCTATGATGTTTAGTAATCCCCAGAACTTTTATAGCCTTTAAATGTTGATTAGTGCCATATCCAAAATTTTTTTGCCAGTTATAACCCTCAAACTTTTTACCAAGATTTGAAATCATTTTATCACGTGTAACTTTAGCAATTATCGATGCTGCAGAAATTGATGGTATTTTTTGGTCACCCTTAATAATTGATTTAAGTTTATAATTTTTTAGATCTGGTAATTTATTTCCATCAACCAAAACGTGTGAAGGTCTTTTTCTTAATTTTTTAATTGCCCTTTTCATTGCCAATAAACTGGCATTTAATATATTTAAATTTTCAATTTCTTTCAAAGATGCCTTTCCAACTGCCCAAACTGAATTTTTCTTAATATATGTAAATAAAACTTTACGTTTAGAGCTTGATAAACTCTTTGAGTCTTTTAATAAATCTTTGTTAATTGTATTTTTCAAGATCACTGCCGCTGCATAAACTGGTCCAACTAAACTTCCTCGACCAACCTCATCTACTCCTGCAACTATTTTCATGAGATTTTAATTTTCAAATCTTGGATTTTTTTTTTAATTTTTTTTAAATCTTCCCAAGAATGTTTTTTATTTTCTGGATATCTTATTAAGTAGGATGGATTAAAAGTAATCATAATTGGTATTGTTTTATTTCCAATAATAATTTCTTTCCACTTTCCTCTTTCATTTGAAATTTGACTATTTAGTCCAGTCACAGCCTCCATAGCAGTGCTACCCATTAGCACTAAAAGCTTTGGATCAATAATTGAAATAAGTTCCTTAAGGAAAATTGAGTAGCGCTTTATTTCTTGACTGGTAGGTTTTCTGTCATTTGGTGGTCTAAAATTTACTGAATATGTAGTATATATATCTTTTTTTTTTATATCTATTGCCAATAACATTTTAGTCAAAAGTGAACCAATATCACCACAAAATGTAAGACCCTCTAAATCTTCTTTTTCTCCAGGAGTTTCACCGATTAACATTATAGGACTATTAATATTTCCATCACCCATAACCATATTTTTAGAATTATTTCTCAAATTACAATTTTCAATTGAATTGATTTTTTTTCTTAGTTTAGAAATTTTCTCTTTTTTATCTTTTTCAATATTGTTGACGTTATTTTCAAAAATTTTGAATCTATTAATAGGTTTATTCTCGAAAACAAAACTTTCCTCAATAGTATCAATAAAAATTTGATCAAATTTAGCATTTTGATTTAAGGGCTTTTTAGTCATAAAATACAATTATGTTTGTAAAAAAAATAAAACTCGTTTTGATTTTTATTCTACTTTATCAAAATCCTCTGCATTCTAAAAGCACTAGTTTTAATGATTTTAATTCTAAAACGTTGTCAAAATACTTTTCAGGAATTGTTGCATTTGAAAACAAGGATAGCTCAAAATCATTAGATTTTTTTAAAACCTCAAAAGTTTTACTAAATAATCATGAACCATATTTGAAAAGGTATGTTTACTCTTTAGTTTTAGAAAATAGAATTAATGAAGCTATTAGTGTTATCAAACAAAAAGGAAATAAAAGCAAACCAAAATTTTTTGAAAGCTACTTATTATTAACAATAGATAGTTTAAAAAGAAATAATTTTACGAAAGCATATGATAATTTGATTCAGACAAAAGAACTTATCAAAAAAGATCGCTTTAACTCAGCAATTCTGGATAGTCTTATAGATTATATCCTTGTGTTTAAAGAAAAACGATTACCCGAGGAGACCAAAAATTTGGGAAATCTCTCTACAATTTCATCTGCATTTCAAAGATGTTATTTGCAGGATGAAAATACAGAGTCATTTTTTCTAAATTTAATAAATAATAATGACTCAGACTTTACGAGATATATTTTCTTTTATCTGGCTTTTTTAATTGAAAATAATCAAATTAATGATGCTAAAAAAATTACCGATAATATAAGATTTGTAAACACTTCACTTCTTTTATCTCAAGGTAAAAATTGGATCGAAAGTGGTAATGAAAAAAAATTTAAGGAGGTGTTTTCCTGCAAAAACCATAATGACTTAATAAGTGAATTTTTGTTTCTTGTTTCTAATTTGTATTCCTCACAAAATGATTTTGTAAAATCAAATTTTTACCTGAATCTTTCTTATTATTTAAATCCAAAATTTTTATTTAATTTGTCATTAATTGCTGAAAATCAATTTTCGAATGAAGAGTATGATAAAGCTAAAAAAACTTTAAAGAAATTCAAAAAACAGGATACTTTTTATTATTGGTATAGATTAAAAAAAGAAGCTCAAATAATATCTAAAGAAAAAAATCAAAAAGAAACTTTAAATTATTTAATTACTAATTTTGAAAAAATTGAAAAACCTAATGAAAAAATTTTATTCGATATTGCTAATTTTTACAGAAATGCAAAAGAATATAATCAAGCTACCGAGTATTATACAAAAGTTTTAAATATTGTTGATGATGATTTAGAAATTAAGTCAGACTTATATTACAGAAGAGGAGCCAGTTACGAAAGAATGGGAAACTACGAAAAGGCGGATAAAGATATGCTTTTTTCATTAAAGATGGATCCAGAGAATGCGTACGTTTTAAATTATTTGGCTTACTCATGGCTCGAAAGAGATTATAAAATAAATAATGCAATTGAAATGTTAGAGCGGGCTTATTCTTTAGAGAACAATGATCCCTATATTATTGACTCAATTGGTTGGGCTTATTATTTAATAGAAGAATATGTTAAAGCAGAAAAATACCTAAGAAGAGCTGTGGAACAAATGCCAGATGATGCAATTGTGAATGATCATTATGGAGATATTTTATGGAAATTAGGACAAAAAATTCAAGCCAGGTACTTTTGGAAAAGTGTTTTTAAAATGAAAGATGTGGATGAGGAGTTGTTAAAAAAAATAAATTCAAAAATTATTGAAGGACTTTAAAATGGCTTATGAAAAAATTAAGTCATACGCAAAAATAAATTTATCACTTAACATTATTAGAAAATCTCAAAACTTGCATAAGATTGAAAGTATAATAGCTTTTGTTTCGTTGCATGACGTCATTTTTATTAAAAAAATACAATCTCAAAAACATATTATAGTTTTTAATGGCAAATTTTCAAAAAATATTCCAAAAAATAATTCAATTTTGAAGTTATTAAATCTTTTAGATAAAGAAAAATTACTTAATAATCAGAAATTCAAAATTAAAATAGATAAAAACATTCCTTCTAAAGCTGGCTTAGGTGGTGGCTCAATGAATGCTGCTCATATACTTAAATATTTAATAAAGCAAAAAATTATAAAGCTTAGTAAAAAACAAATAAGTTCAATTTGTAAATCAATAGGCTCCGATGTAATCCTGGGTCTTAATTTTACTTATTCTGTATTGAAATCAAATAACGAGATAAAACAATTTCATAATTGTAAAAAATTTTATACTTTGATTGTAAAACCTAATTTTGGTTGTTCTACAAAAGATATATATTCTGGAGTTAAAAAATTTTCCAAAACTAGATTAAATAAGTTTTCTAAGAAGATGATAAAATTTGATTATTTAAAAAATCTCAGTAATTCTTTGGAGACAATTGCTTTTTCAAGGTACCCACAATTAAAAAATATTAAATATCATTTAGAAAAATCTTCAAATCAAGGCTTCGTTAGAATGACTGGTTCAGGATCAGCATTAGTCGCATATTTTAAATCAAAAAAAATATGTGATTATGTAAAAAAAGAGTTTAAGAAAAAATATAAAAATTACTGGTGTATAATTGCAAAAACTATATAAATTTAACTTTTTGTGTTATACGAAATTATTATTGGGGCGTAGCCAAGCGGTAAGGCACG
Organism: uncultured Pelagibacteraceae bacterium; assembly: GCA_902515095.1. Taxonomy (GTDB): domain Bacteria; phylum Pseudomonadota; class Alphaproteobacteria; order Pelagibacterales; family Pelagibacteraceae; genus Pelagibacter. Next base: position 135,950 of record CABXTC010000002.1, on the reverse strand, counting down.
GGTTTTTGGTACCTGCATCCTAGGTTCGAATCCTAGCGCCCCAGCCAAATATGAAAAACTTTATAAAACAAATTTTCTCAAATTCAAAAAATTTAAATTTAATTAAGAATAATATTAAAAACCTATCAAAAAAAACTCCGATTAGTAAGATTTTTAAAGCAATAAATTCTTATTCTGCAGAGAGTGAAATTAGATATGTTGGAGGGTGCTTAAGAAAAATAATTAACAATGAACAAGTGGATGATATCGATCTAGCTACTAATTTAGATCCTTCAGAAGTATCTATAATTCTTAAAAAGAATAAAATAAATTTTTATGAAAGTGGAATTGAACATGGAACAATTACTGCGGTAATAGATGATTATAAATTTGAGATAACATCATTAAGAGAAGATATACTTACTGATGGCAGACACGCGAAAGTACAATTTTCAAAAGACTGGAAGCTAGATGCATCCAGAAGAGATTTCACTATAAATTCTATATACTCAGATTTTGAAGGCAATTTATTTGATCCTTTTGATGGAAAAAAAGATTTAGAAAAAGGTGAAATTAATTTTATTGGAAATGTAGAAAAAAGAATTCAAGAAGATTATTTAAGAATATTAAGGTATTTAAGGTTTTTTATTGATTATTCTAAACAGCCCCATAACGAAAAAATAATTAAATCCATCAAGGTAAATATTATTGGTATTTCCAGAATATCAAAGGAAAGATTGTTAGATGAGTTAAAAAAATTATTTAGTTCTGATTGTCTAGAGAAACTACATAAAGATAAATTTGGCCTTGAATTGTTAGAACTAATTTTTCCAGAATTGAAAAATATAAAAAGTATTCTTAAATTATTTAAAAGTAAAAAAAAATTATTTAAAGATTTTGATTTTATTTTTATTCTATCTTTGATGATCATAGATGGAACAGATAATCTAGATTATTTTTTATACAAATATAATATCTCAAATAAAGATCAAAAAAGGATTAAAATTATTGATGATTTTTTTAAAGAAAAAAAAGAGTTAAAATATCTTGATGAGACTAAACTTAACAAAATATTTTATTATAGGGGCAAACAGGCAGTATTGGATATTTTGAATTTCAAAATTATTAAATCTAAGAAATTAGATAATGAGTTAATTAGTTTACAAGAATTATTTAAGAAAAAAACTTTACCTAGTTTACCTATTGGAGCTGGTTTGTTGATGTCTAAGTATAAAATACCAGAGGGAAAACAACTGGGAATTATGTTAAAATTAATTGAGGAAGAATGGGTTAAAAACAACTTCAGAATTTCCGATAAAAAAATAGATAGTATCGTTAATACTAAAGATATTTAACATCTTTAATCTCAAAGTTTTTTACTCCTGCTGGTGTATTTATTTCCACAAGATCATTTTTGTTTTTTCCAATTAGTCCTTTACCAATCGGAGATTGAAAATATAATAATTTTAATTTTAAATCAGCTTCATCTTTACCAACTATTTTGTAATTTATTTTCTCACCTGTATCTAAATTTTCTAAAAATACAGTCGCACCAAAAATTACTTTGCCATCATTATTTAGTTTTGTTACATCAATTACATTAGCTCTTGCTATAATATCATTTATCTCTGCTATTCTTCCTTCGTTGTGAGATTGTTCTTCTTTTGCAGCATGATATTCAGCATTTTCTTTTAAATCTCCATGGGATCTCGCTTCAGCAATTGCAGCAACTATTTCTGGTCTTTTTTTTTCTTTTAAAAAAGTTAATTCTTCTTTTAATTTTTCTAATCCCTTTAATGTAATTGGTTCTTTATCCATTTTATTTCCATTTTGCTAGAGGGGGTAATGACATTAGTATCCCCTCAACATTACCACCTGTTTGTAATCCAAATTTTGTTCCTCTGTCGTATAATAAATTAAATTCTGCATATCTTCCTCTTTTAATATATTGGATTTCTTTATCTTTAGAAGTCCATTTTTTTTTAATTTTTCTTCTAATAATTTTTTGAAAAATAGTTTCAAACGTAATTCCAACATCTCTTACAAATTTAAAATCTTTTTCAAAATTATTTTTTTTATAATCAAAAAAAATACCACCGATACCTCTTGTTTCTTTTCTATGAGGTAAATAGAAATACTCATCACACCATTTCTTATATTTTGTGTAATATTTTTTGTCATGACGATTACACATTAATTGAAGGATTTTATGAATTTCATTTTTCTCATTCTCATCTCTTTTTGACGGAGTAACATCGATTCCTCCTCCAAACCAATCAAAAGTGGTACAAATATATCTAGAATTAAAATGCATTGCGGGTATTAAAGGATTTTTCATGTGCATTACAACGGATATTCCCGATGCCCAAAATCTCGGATCTTTTTGAGCTCCAGGAATATTTTTTTGAAATTTTTTTGGAAATTTTCCATAAACTTTAGAAAAATTTACTCCTACTTTATCAAAAATTTTTCCATTTTTTAAAATTCTATATTCTCCACCACCCTCATCTTTTTTTGAATTTCTTTTCCAGGTAGTTGATTTAAATTTGGTCTTATTTTTTTCAAAATTAACTATGCTTTCACAGAAAGTGTCCTGAAGTGCTTTAAACCAATTACTTGCTAATTTTTTTTTTATTTCTAAATCCATTTAAATTAATTTAGTTTGTTTTAAGCATTCAGCTAATATTATTGCAACAGAAGATGAAATATTGAGTGAACGTTTATTTTTTTTCATTGGAATTTTTAATCTATCATTTACCATTTCATGTATTCTTTTAGGCACGCCAGCACTCTCTTTTCCAAATAAAATTGTATCATTTTTCTCAAATCTAAATTCAGTATATGGTTTTGAAGCTTTTGTTGTCATAAGTATAATTCTTTGATTCTCTTTCTCATTAAAAAAATGATCATAGCTTTGATAATATTTGATCTCTTTTTGATCCATATAGTCCATTACAACTCTTTTAAATCTTTTATCACTCAACAAAAATCCACATGGTTCTATAATTTCCAATTTTGCTCCTAGACATGAACACGTCCTCATAATAGCAGCAGTATTTTGAGGAATATCAGGTTCAAATAGCGCGATTTTGGGGCCTTCAGTTACAATATTATGTGTCATTCTATCAGTAGAAAAATAATATTTTCTTATTATATGTAATCATATATTAAGACCCTAAATCAATATATAGATTTATAAGAACCTTAAAATGACAGAAAAGAAACCAGAAAGAAGAGATTTTTTATTCACAGCTACTTACGCTGTTGGAGCTGTTGGAGTAGGGGCAGTAGTTTGGCCAATGATAGATCAAATGAACCCAGATGCTTCTGTAAAAGCTCTTGCTAGCACTGAAGTAGATGTGAGCTCAGTTACACCTGGAAAAACAATTACCGTGCTTTGGAGAGGTAAGCCTGTGTTCATAAGAAGAAGAACTAAAGATGAAATTACAGAAGCTAAATCTGTAAGTTTAAAAGATTTAAAGCATCCAGAAAAAGATGAAGATAGAGCTAAAAATCCAGAATGGCTTGTTATGCTTGGTGTGTGTACACATTTAGGTTGTGTGCCTTTGGATCAAAAAGGAGATTACAATGGCTGGTTTTGTCCATGTCATGGTTCTCATTATGACATTTCAGGAAGAATAAGAAAAGGTCCTGCACCAACAAATATGGAAATACCAGAATATAAATTTGTTGATGCGAATACAATAAAGATTGGATAATTATTATGAGTGAACACGAATACACACCTAAATCTAAAGTTGGGAAATGGTTTAATGATAGGTTGCCACTTCTAACTTTAGCTAACCACTTAACGGATTATCCAACACCAAAAAATTTAAATTATTGGTGGACCTTTGGTGGAATTCTAACTTTTTGTTTAATTACTCAAATTGTAACAGGTTTGGTTTTGGCGATGCACTACATTGCGCATGCTGATTTGGCGTTTGCAAGTGTTGAACACATCATGAGAGATGTAAACTATGGATGGTTGATAAGGTACATACACGCTAACGGTGCTTCAATGTTTTTTTTAGCAGTATATATCCATATTTTTAGATCATTATTTTATGGTTCTTATAAATCACCAAGAGAAATTATATGGATCATTGGAATAATTATTTATCTTTTAATGATGGCAGCAGCCTTCTTGGGGTACGTTCTTCCTTGGGGTCAAATGAGCTTTTGGGGAGCTACAGTTATTACAAATTTATTTAGTGCAATTCCTTTGGTTGGTGAAGGAGTAGTAACTTGGTTATGGGGAGGATATTCAGTTGACAACCCAACACTTACTAGATTCTTTACTCTACATTATTTAATTCCCTTTTTAATTTTAGGTTTAGTAGTTTTACACATCTGGGCTCTACACGTGCCTGGAAATAATAATCCAATTGGTATCGATATTAAAAAACCATCAAAAGATACAGTTCCATTTCATCCTTACATAGTAATTAAAGATGGTTTTGCTTTATTAATGTTTATGATTGTTTTTGCTTTTTTTGTTTTTTATACACCAAATATTTTAGGTCACGCCGACAATTATATCGAAGCAAATCCGCTTGTGACACCGGCGCATATAGTTCCCGAGTGGTATTTGTTACCTTTCTATGCAATTTTGAGATCTGTTCCCGATAAACTTTTAGGTGTTATAGCTATGTTATCTGCCATTCTCATATTAGCCGCATTACCTTGGTTGGATACATCAAGAATTAGATCTGCGGTTTTCAGGCCTTTATATAAACAGTTTTATTGGATCTTAGTAGCTGATGTTTTGATTTTGGGATACGTTGGCGCTATGCCAGCAGAAGGCCTATATTTGTTAATTGCAAGGATTGCTACTGCATATTATTTTCTGCATTTTTTAATAGTGCTCCCAGTTTTAGGGTTTAGAGAAAGAACTATACCCGTTCCTCTAAGTATTACAGAGCCTATTTTGGGTGGATCCCCAAATCTTGCTGCAGTTAAAAAAAGAGATAATTTAAAAATTCAGTGAAAAATTTTTTAAGAATATTATTTTTAGCGGCATTTTTTCTTGGATTTCAATTCTATTCTAATGCTGCTGAAAAAGTTGAATATTTAAAGACAGACTGGAGTTTTAAGGGTCCTTTTGGTAAGTTTGATAGAGCCGCGCTCCAAAGAGGATATCAAGTTTATCAAGAGGTATGTTCTTCATGTCATTCAATGAAATATTTAAATTATAGAAATTTAGTAGAAAAGGGCGGACCTGAATTTCCAGTTGAACAAGCAAAAGCAATCGCAGCTTCGTTTGAGGTTAAAGATGGACCAAATGCAGATGGTGAAATGTTTATGAGACCAGGAAGGTTGTCAGACAAATTTGTTATGCCATACGAAAATGAAAAAGCTGCCCAAGCCGCAAATGGTGGTGCCTATCCCCCTGATATGACCGTTTTAGTAAAAGCAAGAGGTGGTGGGGTGGATTATATATATTCACTTCTTCAAGGATATGAAGATCCTCCAGCTGGAGTAAGCTTAGATGATGGTGTTTATTATAATAAATATATGTACGGAAATAAAATTAAAATGTCTAATCAACTCTCTGAGGGTTTAGTAGAATATTCAGATGGCACAAATTCAACTGTAGAACAAATGGCAAAAGATGTTACAACTTTCTTAATGTGGACTGCAGAGCCTCATTTAGAAACACGTCACAGAATGGGTTTTAAAGCAATAATTTATTTAATTATTTTAACAGTGTTAGTCTATTTTAGCATGAAAAGAATATGGTCACGTATTGAAACGGATGTTTAAAATATCGCCATCTTTAACAATATAATCTTTTCCTTCCAACCTCATCTTACCATTAGTTTTAGAATTTACCCAACCATCATTATTTATAAAATCATCATAAGAAATTGTTTCAGCTCTTATAAATCCTTTTTCAAAATCTGTATGTATTTCACCTGCAGCCTTTGGCGCAATACAATTTTTTTCAATAGTCCAAGCTCTTGTTTCCTCTGGACCAGAGGTAAAAAAAGTATCTAATTCCAAAATTTTATATCCTTTTTGAATTAACATATCTAAACCTGTATTTTTTAAACCTATCATGGTCATATAATTTTCTTTTTCATTATTATCTAATTCATTAATCTGATTTTCAATATCAGCAGATACAATCAGAGTATTTTCTTTTCCAAATTTATTAATAAAAGCTTTAGTGTGGTTGTTGCCATCTTGAATACTTTTCTCATCAACATTACAAACAAAAATTTTAGGTTTTAATGATAATAATCCACTTAAGTTAATTTGTTTTTTACTAAAATTATCTTTTAAAATTGAGATATCTTGATCATTATTTATTAAATCCTGTGCATTTTGAAGAATTTTAATCTGATCCTCATCTACATTTTTCTTGTTATTTTTTTCTAATCTTTTTTGAATAGACTCTAAATCTGCCAACATCATTTCAGTTTCTATTATCTCTAGGTCGCGAATAGGATCGACTGTAGGATTTACATTCTGAATATCATCTGAGTCAAAACATCTTATCATATGAATAATAGCATCTACTTCTCTTATATGTGAAAGAAATTTATTTCCTAAACCTTCTCCCTTTGACGCTCCCTTAACCAAGCCGGCAATATCAACAAAAGAAATTGTTGTAGGAATAATTTTTTTTGATTTAGAAATTTTTGCTAAGTTATCTAATCTACCATCTGGAACATTTACCACGCCTATATTTGGATCAATTGTACAAAATGGAAAGTTAGCTGCCTGAGCATTATTTGAATTAGTTAATGCATTAAAGAGTGTAGATTTACCCACATTTGGCAAACCAACTATTCCACATTTGAAACTCATTATTTGTTATTCACTGTGCTAGAAAATAAATCTAATTTTTTTTCAACAAGAATGGAGATTGATTCTGTAATATGGTTTGAAATTTTTTCTATACCCAAAGATTCGTCCTCATCAAAATTTTGTAACACATAATCTGAAACATCCATTTTTTCTTTTGGTTTTCCAATTCCTATTCTAACTCTAGAATAATCTTTACCTATAAACTTATCTATTGAAGCAATTCCGTTATGACCTGCACTAGATCCCCCAAATTTAGCTTTTATTTTTCCAAACTCCACATCAAGATCATCATGAAAAACTATCACATCTTGAGCATCAATTTTAAAATATTCAATTAATTCTCTTATACAAATTCCTGAATTATTCATAAAAGTAAGTGGCTTTATTGCATATACTTTTTCATCTCCAATATTACCAGTGGTTAATAATCCTTTAAACTTTGGTTTTTGTTTTGAAAGGCTAAATTTTTTATTTATCGTATCAATTATTTTAAATCCAACATTATGCCTGTTGTTTTCACTGTCTGGTGTCGGATTGCCCAATCCTACAAATAAAAGCATATCAATGGATTAAATTTTCAAATTTAGTTAATTATTTTTTTTCTTCTGCAGGCTTTTTATCAGAGGATTTTTTATCATCACCGTCTTTTTTATCATCTTTTGCAGGTTCTGTTGCTGCCTTATCTCCATCTGGAGATGCTGCAGCTGTTCCTTCAGCTCCTTCTTCTCCCTCTGCTGCTTCAGCCTCAGCAGGTTTTTCAGGTTCTTTCATTACCGTTGGAGCAGCAAGAGTTGCAATAACAAAATCTCTTCCTTGAATTGTTGGAACAACCTCAGGATCTAATTTTACTGATGAAATTTTAAAACTTTCTCCGATGTCTACACCGTCCAAATCTAATGTTAAATTTTCAGGTATTTTTTCACTTGGACATTTTAATTCAATTTTTCTTCTAACAATGTTTAAAACACCATTTTTTTTTAAGCCTGGAGATTTATCCTGGTTTATAAAATTTACAGGAATTTCAATCTTAACTTTCACACCTGGCAATACTCTTAAAAAATCAACATGTGTCGGCTCATCACTTAAAATATGATATTTAATTTCTCTTGGTAGCACATTTTGAGGTTTACCGTTTACATTCAATGTAATGATTGTTGAAAAAAAATTTTCTTTTTCAATTAAAGTTTTTAGTAATTTTTTAGAAATAGATATTTTTTGATTTTGTTCTTTTCCACCATAAATAATTGCAGGAACGTTGCCATTGTTTCTAATTATGTTTAATTGACCCTTTGTAGAGTTGTCTCTAATGTTTGCTTCAAGTGAATTCATAAAACAGAGCTTTTAACCCATGTTTATAAATAATCAAGATATTTATTTGAACAAATCTGACACTGATGTGGAGTTTGAAATTCTTTTAATTGCTTCACCCATAAGACCAGAAATTGGCAAAACCTCAATATTCTTAACATTTTTAGTTTTTGCGACATTATCAATCGTATCAGTGATTACTAAATTTTTAATCATAGAATTTTTAATTTTTTTAACTGCGTCACCGCTTAAAACTCCATGAGTGATATAAACATAAACCTCTTTTGCACCTTTTGCTTTTAAAGCTTTAGCTGCATTTACAATTGTGCCACCCGAGTCAATTATATCATCAACAATAATACATGTTTGACCTTTTACATCACCAATGACGTTCATTACCTGCGATTGCCCAGGCTTTGGTCTTCTTTTATCAAGTATCGCAAGCCCCACATTTAAAAGCTTTCCAAGAGCTCTAGCTCTTTCAGTTCCCCCGACGTCTGGAGCTACACAAATTATTTTATTACTTTTAATTTTCTTTTTTGCATGTCTTGCAAAAATTGGAGTAGAAAAAAGATTATCAACAGGAATATCAAAGAAACCTTGAATTTGACCAGCGTGCAAATCAACAGTAACAACTCTATCTGCTCCAGCCTTTGTTATTAAATTCGATACAAGCTTTGCAGAAATGGAAGTTCTTGGAACAACTTTCCTATCTTGTCTTGCGTATCCGAAATATGGAATTACTGCAGTTATATTTTTTGCAGAAGACCTTTTAAGAGCATCTATACACAGCAACAATTCCATTAAATTATCATTTGCAGGAGATGAAATTGATTGAATAATAAAAATACTATTTCCCCTTATATTTTCATTTACCTCAATATAAATTTCTCCATCTGCAAACTTGCGAATACTTGAATTTACTAATTTTGATTTTAGATATTTCGCAATATTTTTACTTAAAACTTTATTGCTATTTCCAGTTAATAATTTCATTGAAAACTCTAATTAATCACAATTAAAGAAATATTTCTACCATAATCATCATGATTTGAATTTAAAGACTGTCTTGCACTAAAAAAATTATTTTTTTTATCAAAAGTATCAAGATTTATCATATCTATCTTAGAAATTTTCATTAATTTCAGTTGAGATTTTATATAATTTGGAAGATCGAAATAAATTATACCTTTCTTCTTTTTAAAAAAAAATGCATTTTTTTTATTTTTTTTTAGAAATTTTTTTTTAAAATTTTCTTTTACATTATAGTTTTTTTGTGTGATGCAAGGACCGATAACAGCATTGATATTATTTTTTTTACAACCCTTTTTAATCATAAAATTTACTACTTTAGATATAATTCCCTTAAAAGCTCCTTTCCATCCGGCATGTATTGCTGCTATCATATTTTTTTGATTATCATAAAGTAATATGGGTGCACAATCTGCTGTTAGAACGGCGATAGGCAACTTTATAACATCAGTTATAATCGCATCAGCTTTTACCCTTTTAAAATTATTTGGAAACTTATTTAAAAAAATGAATTTATTACTGTGAGTTTGATGTAGTAAAAAAATTTTCTTTGAATTTTTACAAATTTTTTTTTTAACAATATCTAAATTTTTAATTACATTTATTTTTTTATCTTTTGATCCAGGTCCACAATTTAAACTTTTGTAAATGCCATTAGATTTACCCCCATTCTTATTAAAAAAACCATGTTTAATTTTTTTAAATTTAGATAATTTTTTTGAGACAAACAATTAAAATCCTAGCTTATAGTTATTTTTTTGTTTTTTGATAAACATAACCTTAAATATTTTTCCCATTTTATTTTCATCCATTAACATTTTTAATCTGTAGTACATGTCAGCTTTCATCGAAAAATTTAGATTTTTAGATATTATTTCAGCTCTTTTTTCAATACCCATTTTTTTCAAAAAATCTCCCTGCGTTGTAAATAACCCTTTTACTCCACCCAATTTTTGAATTTGTTTTTTAAATAGATAAAAATTTATGTTGTGAGTAATATCTGATTTTCCAATATTTTGTAATACATTAGAATACTTATGATTTGATATTGCCTTAAGAGTATCTTTCATCCTTTTTTCTGTATATCCATAATCTATAATTAGTAATCCACCATTATTTTTTTTTATAAAGTTAGTAATTTTTTTTAAATATTTCAATCCAAGAAAAGAGTATTCAATAAAGCTTTGATTTTTTGATATATTATAACTAATTTTCTTTTCAAATTTATTCATATTAAATTTTTTATTAAAAAAAAAGTTACTTTCGTTTTTTTTTACTTTTACATATCTTTCGAACCATAAATTTTTCTCTTTAACGAATTGTTTTATTGCAATTGAGTCAAAAAATTCATTCGCTATAAAAATTGATGGTATTTTCTTAATTTCTTTTAATTCTGAAATCCAGACGATTTTTTTTAATTTCAATTCTTTTTTTTGAACTTTAATTAGTTTAGGACTTTTTTCGTGAATCAAAATATTACAGGCCCCAAAAAAACTGGGGAAATTCTTAAAACTTTCAATTAAAATTTTCATCATTGAACCATTGCCAGCTCCAAGTTCAACTAAATTAAATTTCTGTGGCGAACCTAAGTTTTCCCAAAAACCCACAATCCAAATTGCAATCATTTCTGAAAACATTCTTGATACATTTGGAGAAGTTATGAAATCACCTTTCTTTCCAAAGGGATTTTGCTTCATATAATATCCAATTTTTTTATCGTACAAAGAAAGATCGATGAATTTATCTAGAGGTAGACTTTTGTTATCTGTTGAATTCATATTTTGTGTAAATCAAATAACAACCAATTATTAAAAATATTAAACTCATAATTTGACCCATACTTAAATTCAATAAGATATAACCCAAATGTTCATCTGGAACTCTAACAAATTCAATTATAAATCTAAAAGTAGAGTAAATTATCAAAAATATTGCAGATATAAAACCAGGAATTTTTATTGAGATTTTATTTCTTAAGTAAATGAGTATCACAAACAATAAAATTCCCTCAAAAAATGCTTCGTAAAGTTGAGAGGGATGACGAGATAAATTATCTATCTTTAGAAATTTTACCCCCCAAGGCAAACTAGTCTCTGTACCATAAAGTTCAGAGTTAATAAAATTAGCAACTCTACCAAAAAAAATTCCAATAGGAGCAACAATTGATACAACGTCTAGATAAATATATGGATTTTGATTATTTTTTTTTGCAAACCAAATACTTGCAACAATAACTCCAATGAGCCCGCCATGAAATGACATGCCTCCTTGCCAAATTTTGAAAATTTCTAATAAATTATCTATATAATAATCAAAATTATAAATTATTACGTAACCTAGCCTACCCCCAACAATAATTCCAAGAATTAGAAAAGTAATGTAGTCATCAAATTTATCTTTTAACTCATAGCCTCTAATATAAAATTTTTTAGCTACAACCCATCCTGCTAGAATTCCAAATATATACGCCATTGAGTACCATCTAAATTCTAAAGAAAATATACTAAAAGCGACTGGGTCAAAATTATTAATGAACATTTCTAATTAAAATAATAAGATATAAATATATTAACTTAATAAAAAAATATATGAAAAATTCAAAATTTGTATTTGATAAAATAACAAAATTATTGGAGCAAGGACTAATTTCTTCAAGAGATCTGTCTAATGAGTTGCTTAATATTTTAAAATCTAAAAGAGACGAAATTGTATTTAAAATGAAGCTTACAAGTAAAGATGAATTTGATGTTCTTTCTAAAAGAGTTGAAATATTAGAAAAAAAACTTGAAAAAACCCATGTTAAAATAAAAAAAAAATCTAAACGGGTAAGAAAATCTTAACTTCTAGTCCATTCAAAGAGGATTTATTTAATCGTATATTACCACCATGAGATCGAATGATGTCCGAAGCTATTGAAAGACCCAAACCCACACTTGACTTTGAGTCTGCTCTTCCTTTATCAATTTTATAAAAGGGCTTGAAAACATTTTCATACTCACTCTCTGGTATACCAGGCCCATCGTCCTCGACTAAGATAACTAAATTTGTTTTTTTCTTTGAAAGTCCAATTTTTAATTTATTTCCATATTTTATAGAGTTTTCAATTAGATTATTTAAACATCTTTTAATTAAGTTTTTTCTACCATTAAAATAAATTCTTGACGGAATTTCCTTAATAATATCTCTATTGTTATATTTATTTATTATTTCAATCATTAATTCACTTAGATCAAAAAGTTCGTCTTTTTCAACAAATGAGGAGCTAGTAAACTGCAAATACTCATTTAGCATTTTTTCCATTTCATTAATGTCTTCTGTCAGTTTATCAGCTAGAGATTTGTCTTTAATAAATGCGGTTTGTAATTTCATTCTAGTCAAAGGAGTTCTTAAGTCATGACTGATACCAGATAACATTTCTGATCTTTGATTAAGATGTCTTATTATTCTTTTTCTCATTCTATCAAATTCATAACCGGCCTGACGAATTTCAGCAGCACCTGAAGGTTTAAACTCATCAACATTTTCACCCCTCCCAAATTTCTCAGCAGCTTTTGCAAGAGCTGTAATTGGTCTCGTTTGGTTCTTAAGAAAAATTAATGAGATAATTACAACTATAAAAGCTGGTACAGTAATCCACAATCCAAATAATCTTGCAGACGTGCTAGTCAATCTGTCCTTTGGAACAATGAACTTAAAATAACCCTTTTTAAATTTAATTCTTAAATCAACTAATTCTTTGTAATTTGTTGAATTAAACCAAAAAATTTCAGATCCAAATTTAGATTTTAGTTCTCTCCTTAATGTTCTATCAATTGGACTGAACCATCTCTCATTGAAAAAAAAATTAAAGTTTTCATCTTCAACAAACTCTATATTTAAATCTTGATACAAAGAAAAAATATTTGTGATTTCATTTTTTACATAAACATCTTTTTTGTATACCTCAATAAAAGTTTGTATTTCACTTACTAAAGCTCTAGTCATACCTTTATTTGTTTTTATCCAAAGACTATCGAAAAAAACTATAGTGATCGTTAATTGGATTAAAATAATTGGAATAGCAACAATAAGAAGAGCTCTATAGAATAATCTTTTTGGTAATAAATTTTTAATAAATTTATTCAATCCATAAAACATAGCCAGCTCCTCTGATTGTTTGGAGAAATTTTGGATTTTTTGGATCAATCTCAATTTTTTTTCGTAATCTCGTAATGATTACATCAATTGATCTTTCTTTATTTAAATCTATTAATTTACCAATCTCCTCTCTTGCAAATATTTTTCCTGGGTTATTAATCATTTCTTTTAATATTATTTTTTCAGTATTATTAATTTTATATTCATAATTACTTTGTAAAATTAATTGTTTGTTTAAATCAATTTTTACATTCTGAAATTCAATAATTCGTTTTATATTTGTCTGTTTAGTTTTATCTATTATATTTTTAATTCTCAAATCAAGTTCTTTGGGTTCAAACGGCTTTGGTAAATAATCATCAGCGCCCATTTCCAAACCCTCAATTCTCTCATTGGGCTCTCCTTTTGCAGTTAATAAAATTACTGGTGTATTAATATTTTTTTTGTATTCATTTAAAAAATCAAGTCCACTTTTGCCAGGCATCATTATATCCAAGATGATTAAATCAAATTTAATTATTTTTATTTTTTCAGAAGCATCTTCAGCATTAATGGCGGTTGTAACTAAGTATCTTTTTTCGTTTAAGTATTTTTTTACTAATGATCTTATCCCATCATCATCATCCACAACTAAAATATGTGCAATAAATTTATCCATTTATTATTTTATTTAAAACTTCATCAAAACTAAGTACCTCTTGTGAGCTTGAGTTAAGAAGAGCGTTATAAATCCTTTTTTTTTGTACTTCAAAAATTTCATTGAAAATTTCTTTTCCTTTTTCATTTAAAAAAATATGTTTTATTCTTGTGTCATACTCATCTTTGCTAAAAAAGATTACTTCGAGTTTGATTAAGTCTTTTAAAACCCTATTTAAACTCTGTTTGGTCACTTTAAGTTTTCTCATGAGCTCTGATATCGAAATTCCCTCATACATAGATATTAAGTGGATAGTCTTTTGATGAGCTAAACCAATTTGATATTTATTAAGAACTTTTTTTGAGTCAGCAAAAGTCTCTCTGTAACTGAGAAATAATTTTTCAATTAAATGTTTTAATTGTTCATCTTTTAAATATAAAAGCTCTTTCATCACAGGTAAGTTATATTGACATATTATATATACATATATATTTTTCAGTAATATTATTAAATTTCATACATGATACCTTACGATAAAAGATCAGGAAAAATATGGTACAATGGCGAGTTAGTTGAATGGTCAGATGTTAAAGTACATGTTTTAAGCCATGGTTTACATTATGCGAGTTGTGTTTTTGAGGGTGAGAGAGTTTACGATGGATCAATCTTTAAATTAGAGGAACATACTTCAAGATTTTTTTACTCAGCAAGGAGAATGGGTTTTGAAATTCCTTATAGTGAAGATGAAATAAATGCTGCATCAAATTCAATAATAAAAAATCAAAAAGTTGAGAATGGATATGTTAGGCCAGTGGCATGGAGAGGAAGTGAGATGATGGCTATCTCCGCTCAACAAACTAAAATTCATGTTGCAATAGCTACATGGGAATGGGGTTCTTATTTTGACCCAAAATTAAAAATTGAAGGAATAAAATTAAATATCTCTAATTGGAGGAGGCCTGCGCCAAATACAATACCTTGGGATACCAAAGCTTCAGGTTTATATATGATCTGTACATTATCAAAACATGAGGCTGAAAAAAATGGTTTTACTGATTCCTTAATGTTAGATTATGAAGGCAATGTTGCTGAGGCGACAGGAGCAAATATTTTTTTTAAGGACAAGAGTGGAGAACTTCATACACCTATACCTGACTCTTTTTTAGATGGAATTACAAGAAGAACAGTAATTAAAATTGCAAAATCAAAAAATATAAAAGTAAATGAGAGAAAAATTAAGCCAGAGGAGTTAAAAAATTTTGTTGGGTGTTTTTTAACTGGTACTGCAGCAGAAGTTACTCCAGTATCATGTATCGCAGAAAATCAATTTAAAGTTTGTGATTTAATTATTGGACTAAATGAAAGTTATCAATCCTTGGTAAGGAAGAAAAAAGCCGCTTAATCTTTATTGTCTTCTGATATTGCGTGGTCAATACCTTTTCTCATGTAATCATAACCAGTAAAAAGTGTCAAAGCAGCCGACAACCATAAAAGAATTATTCCTATTGTTTGTGCATTATAATCTTGGAAATTTAAAATTTTATTTCCTGTTTCTCCCGAAAGTAAAAGTGCTATTGAAACCATCTGTAAAACAGTTTTTAGTTTTGCCAGATTTGAAACAGGTAGTTTGATTTTTCCTTTAGCTAAAAATTCTCTAAGTCCAGAAATTAAGATTTCTCTTGTTAAAATAATTATTGCTGCAATTACTTCATAATTTCTAATTGTACCATCCATGACTAATAAAATTAATGCAGTAGCTACAATTATTTTATCTGCAATTGGATCTAGTAATTCACCTAATTTAGACTCTTCTCCTAATAATCTAGCTAACATCCCATCTAAGAAATCTGTGAAAGAGGCAACAATAAATAAAATTAAAGCAGTTAAGTCTCCGTAAAATCCAGGTAAGTAAAAAGCTAAAACAAAAAAAGGGACAATTAAAATTCTTCCTACAGTTAAAATATTTGGTATTTTTTTAAGCATAATTTTTACTCATGAAAAAAGTTATATATCTTTTTTGCAACTTTTACCTCAACACCTTCAACCGATTTTATTTCATCAAGACTTGCAGACTCAACTGCCCTAGCAGAGCCAAAATGGTTCAGTAGAGCTCTTTTTCTAATAGTTCCAATGCCATCAATTTGGTCTAGAAGTGATTTTTTAATACCCCTAGCTCTTTTAGCTCTATGAGAAGTAATTGCAAATCGATGAGCTTCATCTCGAAGTCGTTGCATAAAAAATAGGGTAGGATCATTTCTTTCAAATTTAAAGGATTTTCCATTGTAAAAAAATGTTTCATCACCACTATTTCTCATTTTACCTTTGGCGATGGCAATCATTGGTAAATCATGCAATCCAAATTCATTTAAAATTTCTTTAGCAGAAGAATATTGACCTTTTCCACCATCAATTAGTATCAAATCAGGTAGAGATAAATAATTTCCTTTTTCAAGCATGGCTCTTTTAAACCTTCTAGACAAAACCTCTTTTAACATTGCAAAATCATCTTGTTCAGAGCCTCTCGTTTTAATATCAAATTTTCTGTATCTTTTTTTGATAAAACCTTCATTTCCAAATGTTATCATTGCACCAACACTGTTTGTTCCAGAAATGTGACTGTTATCATATACTTCAACTAAATTTATAACATTTCTTAAATCAAACTTTTTAGCAACATCCTCAAATAAACTTTTATTATTATTTGTTTCATAAAGTTTTCTATTCAAAGCCTCTTTGGCATTTTTCTCAGCCATTGCAATGACCTTTGCTTTAGTTCCTTTTTTTGCTGAGTTGATAGAAATAGTATTATTTTCTTTTTTGCTTAAAGTCTCTTCTATTAATTTCTTCTCTTTAATATCAGTATTAATTATTATTAGTTTTGGAACACTTTTATTTTCATAAAACTGCATTAAAAAAGATGACATAATTTCAGAAATATTTTGATCAGGATCATGTTTTGGAAAATAAGCTTGATTTCCCCAGTTTTGTTTAGATCTATAAAAAAAAACTTGAATACAAGTTTTACCAGACTCTTTATATGCAGCAACTACATCAGCATCAACTAAGTTTGCTTCATTAATTCTTTGTGAAGATTGAATTATATTTAGTGATTTAATCCTGTCTCTGAAAATTGAAGCTTTTTCAAAATCTAGCTGTTCACTCGCAGTTTCCATTTCTTTAGATAAATTTTTTTGAATATCTCTAGATTTGCCTGATACAAATTGAATTGCTTGGTCTACTGATTTTTTATAATCATCCTTTTCTATATAGCCAACACAAGGGCCCGAACATCTTTTAATTTGATAAAGTATGCAAGGTCTTTTTCTATTCTTAAAAGTGCCATCATCACAAATCCTTAATTGAAAAATTTTTTGAAGCATTTTAATAGTCCAGTTTGCAGTGCCTGCTGACGCAAATGGACCAAAATAAAATCCTTTTTTTTCTTTTTTTCCCCTATGTTTAGTTACTCGTGGCCATTGATCTTTTTCACCAATAAATATGAAGGGAAAAGATTTATCGTCTTTAAGTAAAATATTAAATTTTGGTTTATGTTTTTTAATTAAATTTGCTTCTAAAAGAAGAGCTTCACTTTCATTAGCAGTAGTTGTGATCTCTAATTTAAATGTTTGAGACAACATCCTTTCAGTTCGAATTATATGATTTTTTTCAGAAACATAACTCTTTAATCGGTTAGGAAGATTTTTTGCTTTTCCTACGTAAAGAATATCATCCTTATGGTTGAGCATTCTGTATACACCAGGGCTTTTAGGAATTAATGGTAGTTCTTTTTTAATTACTTCTTTTCCGAGATCAGAACTTTTCATGACTTCTTTTTTTGGTAATTTGAATACCAACAGATGAACATTCTTTTAAAATTTCTAATTTTTCAATTTTTAACATTATTTTACCTATTCTTTTGTCCTTAAATAATTCATCAAATACGGCCTCAGCAAGAGTCTCTAAAAAATTGTAGTGTTTCTTTTTTACCAGCTTAGAAATTAGCTTTACAACTGTACTATAATTTACAATAGATTTTATATCTTTGTCATTTGTTGGTTTTTTATCCTCATAATCAATCTCTAGACTAAATTTTACTTTTTGAGGCTTTTCTTTTTCGAAATCATAATAACCGAGCTTTAATTCTAAAATTAATTCATTAATAAGAATTTTTTTTTCGTAGTTAAATAAGCTTTTATTTTTATCTATTGTGACAATTCTAAAGTTATTTTTTTTCATTCTTTTCCCCTCATTATATCAGGTGTTTGCCAATTCAAATTTTGCCCACTATCTATTGCTAAAACTTGTCCAGTAATAGAACTGTTTTTAATAAAGAAGTCAACAGCATTACAAATCTCCATAACATTCACTTGTTGTCTCAAAGGGGTTGCTAAATATTGTTTTTCGAAATGATTGTCAGTTTGTCTTTTATTTTTTATGGTTGGTCCCGGAGCTATTCCATTTACTCTAATGTTAGGGGCCAAATTCATGGCACTAGTTTTGGTTAAAGTATAAAGACCAGTTTTACTTAAAGTATATGAAAAGAAAAAAGGAGTTAATTTAAAAACTCTTTGGTCAATTATATTGACAATATTGTTGTTTTTACCTTTTATATTTTTTGCAAATTCTCTAGTTAAATAAGCTGGAGCTTTTAAATTAACATCGAGGTGCTTAGCCCAACTTTTAGATGTAAAATTTCTTAAATTATCGTTTTCAAATAATGATGCATTGTTAATCAGACAATCAAAATACCTTAGCTTTGATTTTGAAAACTTTATAATTTTGTTTAAATCTTTTTCTTTTGAGAGGTCACCTTTAATAAGGAAAACTTTTGTATGATTTTTGATTAATTCTTTCTTAAGTTTTTCAGCTTTAGTTTTAGAGCTATTATAATGAATTACAATTTCAACATCTGGACCTGAAAGTGATTTGGCTATTGCTGCTCCTATTCTTGTAGCAGCCCCAGTAATGATTATCTTATTTGCTTCCATTTTTTTTTACCTTTTTGAGCTCTTGTTCCTGGCAAACCCATAGTTGATCTACCTTTAGGATAAATTTTATTATTTGCACTATATTGCTTTACTTTAGGGTTTAAAACGATTTCTAACTCTGATGCTTCAAGTTTTCTGATTTCGTCTCTTATTTTAGCTGCTTCCTCAAATTCAAGATTTGTTGCAGCATCTTTCATTTTTTTATTAAGAGCTTTTAAATGTTTTTTAAGATTCCCACCAATATTTTCATCAGTACCAACTTTGACATAATCTTTTTCATAAACACTCTCTAAAACATCTCCAATTTCTTTTTTTATACTTGCTGCACTAATTTTATATTTTTTATTGTAAGCTACTTGAATCGACCTTCTTCTGTCAGTTTCTTTAATTGCATTTTTGATACTTTTAGTTTCTTTATCAGCATAAAGAATTACTTTCCCATCCAAATTTCTTGCTGCTCTTCCAATGGTTTGAATTAACGAAGTTTCAGATCTTAAAAATCCTTCTTTATCAGCGTCTAAAATTCCAACTAAAGCACACTCAGGTATATCTAAACCTTCTCTTAAAAGATTAATACCTACCAAGACATCAAACACTCCTAATCTTAAATCTCTCATAATTTCTATTCTTTCAAGAGTATCGATATCAGAATGCATATACCTAACTTTGACACCATTTTCATGAAGGTACTCAGTCAAATCTTCAGCCATCTTTTTTGTTAATGTAGTCACAAGTACTCTGTAATTATTATCAACAACTTTTTTACATTCATGCATTAAATCATCCACTTGATTTTTTGCAGGCCTTATTTCAACTGGAGGATCAATTAAACCAGTAGGCCTAATAACTTGTTCCACGAATTTATTTTTAACTTGTTTTAATTCCCATGGTCCAGGAGTAGCAGATACAAAAACAGTTTGCGTTCTCATAGCATCCCATTCTTCAAACTTTAGTGGTCGGTTATCCATACAAGAAGGCAATCTAAAACCATACTCTGCAAGATTACTTTTTCTTGATCTGTCACCTTTATACATTCCATTTAACTGTGGAACTGTTACATGACATTCATCAACAAAAATTAGAGTATTATCAGGAAAATATTCAAAAAGAGTAGGGGGTGGTTCACCAGGTTTTCTTCCAGATAAAAATCTAGAATAATTTTCAATTCCAGCACAAGAACCTGTTGCCTCAATCATTTCTAAATCAAATTTAGTTCTTTCTTCTAATCTTTGGGCTTCAAGTAATTTATTTTGATCTTTAAACTTCTTTAAGGTCACCTCTAATTCTCTTTTGATTTTAATAATTGCTTGCTCAATAGTTGGCTTTGGAGTTATGTAATGGCTATTTGCATAAACTTTAATTACACTTAATTCATTTACCAAATCACCTGTGAGTGGATCAAATTCCTCGATTTTTTCCAATTTATCTCCAAATAAACTTAATCTCCAGGCACGATCCTCCAAGTGGGATGGAAAGATTTCCAAATACTCCCCTCGTGCTCTAAATGTACCTCTGTAAAAATTTTGATCATTTCGTTTATATTGAAGAGCAACTAATGATTTAATTAGTTGTTCTCTATTATAATCGTAACCTGTTTTCAAACTTAAGGTCATTTTACCGTAGGCTTCAACCGAACCTAATCCATAAATACATGAAACACTTGAAACGATGACAACATCGTCTCTTTCTAGCAAAGATCTTGTCGCTGAGTGGCGCATTCGATCTATCTGCTCATTGATTGATGCTTCTTTTTCAATATAAGTGTCTGAACGTGGAACGTAGGCTTCAGGTGTATAATAATCGTAGTAAGAGACAAAATACTCAACAGCATTATCAGGAAAAAAAGATTTCATTTCACCATAGAGTTGAGCTGCAAGGGTTTTGTTTGGAGCTAGTATTAAGGCAGGTCTGTTAGTCTTTTCAATGACTTTTGCCATTGTAAAAGTTTTACCAGATCCAGTTACTCCTAGAAGAACTTGACTTAGTTGATCTTTGTTGGCACCATTTACCAATTGTTTTATAGCCTCGGGTTGATCGCCCGCTGGCTTAAAATCAGTTTTCATTTGAAACTTTTTGCCACCTTCTAGTTTAGGGCTTATCTCAGGATTTTTATTCTGAATTTCTGTAATTAAATCTTGATATGTATTCTGCATTATTTATAAAACTAATTGATATAATTTTTATTTCAATGAGCATAATATCAGATAGTTTAAAAAGAATTAAACCTTCTCCAACCATTGCTGTAACTCAAAAAGCCAGGGAATTAAGAGCTGCAGGCAAAGATGTCATCGGATTAGGGGCGGGAGAGCCTGATTTTGATACTCCAGATAATATAAAAAATGCTGCAATTAAAGCGATTAGAAAAGGTGATACGAAATATACAGCAGTAGATGGAACCCCTGCATTAAAAAAAGCTGTTATAAAAAAATTCAAAAGAGAAAATAAATTAAATTATTCTATAGATCAAATAACAGTGGGAACTGGTGGAAAGCAGGTTCTTTATAATGCTTTTATGGCAACTTTAAATAAAGGTGATGAAGTTATCATTCCAGCACCTTTTTGGGTTTCCTATCCAGATATGGTTTTGTTAGCTGGAGGGAAACCAAAAATAATTAAATGTACAGAGCAAGAAGGTTTTAAACTTACAGCAAAAAAACTTAAAAAAGCAATTTCGAAAAAAACAAAATGGATAGTCCTCAACTCACCATCTAATCCGACAGGAGCAGGATATACTAAAAAAGAAATTCAAGATTTAGCAAAGGTTCTAATTAGAAATAAAAAAGTCTATATCTTAAGTGATGATATTTATGAACATGTTAGATATGATAATTTTAATTTTTTTACAATGGCTCAACTTTCAAAACTTAAAGATAGAACACTAACAATGAATGGTGTTAGTAAATCTTATGCAATGACAGGATGGAGAATAGGGTATGCCGCAGGTCCAAAAGATATAATTAAAGCGATTGGTAAAATTCAATCACAATCCACCTCAAACCCCTCCTCTATAAGTCAAGCAGCTGCTGTTGAAGCGTTGAATGGAAAACAGGATTTTATTAAAAAGAGATCTAACGCATTTAGACAAAGAAGAGATTTTGTAGTTAAAAGTTTAAATAATATCAAAGGAATTAGTTGTCTAAAACCAAATGGAGCATTTTATGTTTTTCCAAGCTGCAAAGGTCTATTAAATAAAAAAACAAAATTAAAAACTGATACTGATTTTGTTAAAAAGTTGCTTGAAAAATCTAATGTTGCGGTTGTTCAGGGATCAGCATTTGGCTTAGATGGATATTTTCGAATTTCATATGCAACTTCAATGAAGAATCTAAAAAAAGCTATGGATAGAATTAAATCTTTTTGTGAAAGTTTAGAATAAACAATTTTATTTTTGGTCTAATATTTTTTTAGCTAAATCAGTTTTGCTTATCCAAGATTTTGGGATAGTGCCCACTCCTTTTAAAGCAGCAAAATAAGCTCCAATAAAATTAACTCTAGAACAGTTACAGCCACCAGCTTTAATTGTTTTTAAAATAGCTCCTTTATAATTTGTGGAATTAATAATTGAATGAATTGAGCTATTAAATGTTCCTGGGTAGCTACAAGCCATACCCAATTTTTTAACCACTAGAGAGTGAGGTTTTGATTTTAATCTTTTAACTTTTTTAATATCTTCAACAATACTTTTAAAATATAAATTCTTTTTAAATATTTTCATGAACTCATTTATAGGATCTTTGCTACCTTTTAAAGCTAGATCTAGTAGATAAAATTTTGCTAAAGCATATTTAAGACTTATTTTTGAAACAGTTACTGTAGAGATAATCTTTTTTATATCTTTAAAATTATGACCATACAAAAAATATGGAAGAGCAGCACAATAACCATCAGACTCATTTACCTTTTTACCTCCAGTTAATTTTTTTTTAGACTTAATATTTCTTACAGTTTCAATGATATTCTGATGTATCCAAGGTCCTTTTATTATTCCTCGCCAGTCTTTAACTTTTCTGTATTTTGCTCTTAGATTTAAATTTTTCCAGTAAATACTTCCTGGACCAAAATTTTTTGTAATATTTTTTTTAAATCTTTTATCTATATTTTGATGACCTTCAATTAAAGTTTTAAACATGACTTGACCAACTTCATTATAACCAGAAACTTTGCCAGTTTTAATGTTGTAAAATGGACTTTTATTTTTTTTTAAGAAAGTAAAATCTTTTTTTCCTTTAATGTAACTTAGAAGTTTTTTTTGATTATAGACCCAATGCAATGGTCTAGCTGCAGCATCAGCTACGGTGGCTCCTAAAAAAACGTGTAAATTATTTTTCACTTTACTTATGCGAAAGATGCTTTTCAGCCTCAAGAGCTGCCATACATCCCATTCCCGCAGCAGTCACAGCTTGTCTAAAAGTTTTGTCCTTTACATCTCCTGCAGCGTAAACTCCAGGAACATTAGTTTCAGTAGAATCTGGTTTGGTAATCAAATATCCTTCATTGTCCATTTTTAATTGATCTTTGAATAGAGAAGTTGCTGGATCATGACCAATTGCAACAAACAACCCATCAACTTTAATTTCCTCTATTTTATTTGTTTTCACATTTTTTACTTTAATACCTTTAACATTCTTAGGCTCTTTATCACCTATTACGTCTTCAATGACTGTATCCCAAATGATTTCAATTTTCTTGTTTTCCATTAATTTTTTTTGAAGCATTTTTTCAGCTCTTAAACTATCTCGTCTATGAATTAATTTTACTTTGGATGCAAATTTCGTAAGAAACATTGCTTCTTCTACAGCAGCATTTCCACCACCAACTACCGCCACTTCTTTTTCTTTAAAGAAAAATCCATCACATGTTGCACATGCTGATACCCCAAAACCTCTAAATTCTTGTTCAGATTTTATATTTAACCATCTAGCCTGTGCACCTGTGGAAATTATTATACTATCAGCAGTATATTTTTGACCAGTGTCACCAATAGCCTCAAAAGGAGTTGTTTTCAAATCTACTGTGCTTATATGATCCTCAATCATTTCAGTTCCAACAGCTTTTGCCTGTTCTTTCATTTGATCCATTAACCAAGGTCCTTGAATAACATCAGCAAACCCAGGATAATTTTCAACATCAGTAGTTGTTGTTAATTGTCCTCCAGGCTCAGATCCATAAACCAAAATTGGATTTAACATTGCACGTGCCGCATAAACTGCAGCAGTGTATCCAGCTGGACCGGATCCAATTATTAACAATTTTGTGTGTTTAGTTGGATTTTGACTCATATGAAAGCTATATAGTAATTAATGAACAAATTAAAAGGTATATTATTAACTCAAGGCATGCATGGCATGATAAGCCAAGTAGAGGGTTTAGCAAAAGCTCTGGACATAGATTTTACACACCACACAGTTGAACTAAATAATTTTTGGAAAATGATTCCACCAAAACTTTCCCCCATCTCACAAAGTGTTTACAAAAAAATTAATCAATCTGATTTTGATGTGATTATTTCTTGTGGTCGTAAAAGTGTGATTCCATCAATTCATTTAAAAAATAGTTCACAAAAAAAAGTATTTAATATCCATATTCAAGATCCAAAAGTAAATTTCAATAACTTTGATTTTATAGTTGCTCCTGAACATGACTCTATAAAAGGTCAAAATGTAATTAATACAAAGGGTGCTATTCACTATCTTACAGATGATGAAATTATTAAAAATAAAGATTATTTAGACGACTTTATTAAAAAAGACCAAAGAAAAATTTGTTCATTAATTTTAGGTGGTCCGACAAAGTATTATGATTATTCTTTAAAGAATATAAAAAATATTTTTTTTATTTTGAATGATTTACT
Source organism: uncultured Pelagibacteraceae bacterium (assembly GCA_902515095.1). Taxonomy (GTDB): domain Bacteria; phylum Pseudomonadota; class Alphaproteobacteria; order Pelagibacterales; family Pelagibacteraceae; genus Pelagibacter. The sequence continues at coordinate 111,202 of CABXTC010000002.1, read as the reverse complement.
AAAAAAAAAGGACTTTCAACTTGTTGTTATTCCATCTATGAGAACTCCAAAAAATTCAATTGATTACGCTAAAGAATATTTTGGGGAAAATCATACGATTATAGACTCTGTTGATAAAAAAGCTTATTTATCTGCTTTATCTATATCTCAAAGCATTGTTGTTACTTGTGACTCCAGCTCAATGATTTCAGAGGCAGCTTTAACTGGAAAACCCATTTTTGTCGCAAATATTTTACCTAAAAAAAATGATAAAAGATTTCAAAAATTCAGAAGTTTATTTAGAGAATTAAACATAACTAGAAATTTAGGTGAAGAAGAGGAAAATTGGAACTATAAAAAGCTTGATGAAACTAATAGAGTAGCAAAAATAATTAAACAAAAAATTAATTCTTAATGTCTTTTTTAAATTCAATTATAAATCAATCGAAAAAACATGGATTTCCATTTGATCATTATGAATACCATAATGCTCTTACTGATTCTGCTATAGAAGAAGTTATTAAAGCTGACATTCCAGATGTTAGCAAACATAACCTCAATTATGATGGAACAAGAGCGATCGATGGAGGTGCTGCAGAGTTTAGAAAGGGAGACGCATCTGGTGGGAAAGCAATAAAATTTAGATGTTTTATAACAAAAGAAAATTCATCCCAATTTCCCAATTTAGTAAAATTTATTAATGAGCTTCAGTCCAGAGAGGTTTATGAAAATATTTCAAAAATGATAAATAAAGATTTATCAAATTCATATGTTCGGTTGGAAGTTATTTGTGATCGAGAAGGTTTTTGGTTAAAACCTCATTGTGATATTAAAGAAAAACTAATGTCGGGATTAATCTTTGTAAATAATGCCAATGAGTCTGAGGATTTAGGAACTGATTTTTATAATGAAAAATTAGAAAAAGTAAAAACAGTTCCTTATAAACATAACTATGGTTATTTATTTACAAGTGGACCAAATACGTGGCATGGGATGGAAAAGAAAAAAATAGTCAAAGAAAGAAGATGTATTCAAGTAAATTATGTGACTTTCGAAACTGATTGGAAAGTAAATACTTAAATATCTTGAAGAGAAATGACTTCTAATTTTTTAGTTTTAAGAGATTTGATAGCTTCTAAACATGCAAGTGCGGTTGACATATTAGTACAATAAGGAACCTTGTTTTTAAGTGTTCCTCTTCTAAGTGCTATCGCATCATTTAATCGATGTTCTGTATTTCCGCCCCCTGTATTGATTACTAGTGCAATTTTCTTAGAGTCTAAAACATCAACAATGTGAGGTGAGCCACTGCTGACTTTATTGATAATTTTACATTTCATATTATGTTTCCTGATATATTCTGCAGTTCCCTTTGTAGCGCATAAAGTAAAGTTTAATTTTATTAATTGTTTTGCTAAATTAATTCCTTCATCTTTATGAGAATTTTTTAAAGAAATAAAAGCAAGACCTTGTTTAGGTAAAGAGTTAGCAGAAGCTATTTGACTTTTGGCGTATGCCATTCCAAAATTTTTGTCAAATCCCATGACTTCGCCAGTTGATTTCATTTCTGGACCTAATAATAAATCACTGTTAGGAAATTTATTGAATGGAAAAACAGCCTCTTTTACTGCAAACATACCTTTTGATTTATCTTTTAAATCAAATTTCGAAAGTTTTTCACCAGCCATTACTCTCGAAGCTATCTTAGCTAATGGCAATCCTTTTGCCTTAGAGACAAATGGAACTGTTCGACTTGCTCTTGGATTTACTTCAATTACAAAGATTTCATCTTTTTTAATTGCAAATTGAACATTCATGAAACCTTTTACTTTTAGAGCTAAAGCTAATTTTTTAGTTTGTTTCTCAATTTCTTTTATTAAAAAAGGTTTTATTGAAACAGGAGGCAAGCTGCAAGCTGAGTCTCCAGAATGAATTCCCGCTTCCTCAATATGTTGCATTACACCAGCCACATGCACGATTTTACCATCAGATATAGCATCAACATCTACCTCCATTGCATGATCTATGAATTTATCAATAAGTATTGGATTTTTCTCTGCTGCTTTAAAGGCTTCCTCTACAAAATTTTTCAGCTGACTTTTTTCATAAACAATTTCCATCGCTCTACCTCCTAGAACATAAGAAGGTCTCACCATCAAAGGCAAACCTATTCTTTCAGATATTTCAATTGCTTGCTTGAAAGTTTTTGCAATTCCACTTTCTGCTTGTTTCAATTTTAATCTGTTAAGAAGATTTCTAAATCGGTCTCTATCTTCAGCTAAGTCTATAGAAGGATATTGTGTTCCTAAAATTGGAAGACTGTTATCATATAAAAATTTGGCTAATCTAATTGGAGTTTGACCACCAAACTGAGTGATAATGCCAATCAAATTCCCTTTATCTTTTTCCCTTTTTATAATGTTGAAAACATACTCCTCTTTTAAGGGCTCAAAATATAATCTGTCACTGGTATCATAATCTGTTGAGACAGTTTCTGGATTACAGTTCACCATTATAGTCTCAAAACCAGCAGCCTTTAATGCAAAGCTTGCCTGACAACAGCAATAATCAAATTCTATTCCTTGTCCTATTCTATTAGGTCCTCCTCCTAGTATTATAATTTTTTTCTTAAAAGATGGATCAGCTTCACACTCTGAATTTATTGAAAAACTTCTTTGATATGTTGAATACATATAAGGTGTAAAGGACTTGAATTCTGCCGCACAAGTATCAACTTTTTTGAATACTGGTAAAATTTTAAGTGCGGTTCTTTTTTTTCTTACAACATCTTCAGACAAATTTGATAATTCAGAAAGTTTTTTGTCTGAAAAACCCATGGATTTTATTTGGTTAAAATCATCAAACTTTTTAGGTAATCCATTATTTTTAATCTTAATTTCATTGTCTATGATTTCTTTGATTTGGTTTAAGAACCATGGGTCGATTTTTGACAAATTATAGATTTTTTTTAGATTTATCTTTTTCCTTATTGCTTCAGCAACAAGTAGAATTTTATTTGGAATATTTTCTTTTAGTTTTCTCTCAATTTGTCTTTTATTTAAAATAAATATTCTGTCTAATCCTGAAAAACCAGTCTCGAGAGAAACTAATGCTTTTTGAAGAGACTCTTTGAAGTTTCTCCCGATTGCCATTGCTTCCCCAACTGATTTCATCGATGTACCCAGTATAGCTGGAGAAGCTGAAAATTTTTCAAAAGTAAATCTTGGAATTTTCGTTACTACATAATCAATACTTGGCTCAAATGATGCTGGTGTAACTTTAGTAATTTCATTTTTTAATTCATCCAATGTATAGCCAATTGCAAGTTTAGCGGCAACTTTTGCAATAGGAAATCCAGTTGCTTTTGATGCAAGAGCTGATGATCTTGATACTCTTGGGTTCATTTCGATTATAACCATACGTCCATTTTTAGGATTAATTGCAAATTGAACATTTGAACCACCTGTCTCAACTCCAATTTTTCTTAAACATGCAATAGAGGCATTTCGCATTACTTGGTATTCTTTATCAGTCAATGTAAGTGCAGGAGCAACTGTCACAGAATCTCCCGTATGTATTCCCATTGGATCAACATTTTCTATTGAACAGATAATTATACAGTTATCTTTTTTATCCCTTACCACCTCCATTTCGAATTCTTTCCAACCTTCTAAACACTCTTCCACAAGAACTTGGCTTACAGGAGACTCGTGCAAACCATTTTTAACAATTTTTAAATAGTCCCGTTTATTCTTTGCTATTCCTCCCCCCAAACCTCCAAGTGTGAAAGCTGGTCTTATTATTGCTGGTAAACCAATTTTTTTCAAAACATTTGATGCTTGATTTGTATTGTTAACGATTTCAGACTTTGGGAGATCTAAACCAATATCAATCATATTTTTTCTAAATTTTTTTCTATCTTCTGCGTTAGCAATGGCTTTTGAATTTGCACCAATTAATTCAATTTTATATTTTTTTAAAATTCCTTCTTTCTCAGCTTCCATTGCAAGATTAAGAGCAGTTTGGCCACCCATAGTTGGGAGAATTGCATCTGGTCTTTCTTTTTTTAAAATTTTTTCTAAAACTTTAAGAGTGATAGGCTCAATATAAGTTTTATCAGCAACATCAGGATCTGTCATAATTGTTGCTGGATTTGAATTAATTAAAATAACTTTATAACCTTCATCTTTTAATGCTTTACAAGCCTGTGTTCCTGAATAATCAAATTCACAAGCTTGGCCGATAATAATTGGCCCAGCACCTACAACTAATATTTTTTTAATATCTTTTCTTTTTGGCATTTTTTTTCATACTGTTGACAAATTCTTGAAATAAATAAACACTGTCTTGTGGTCCAGGGTTTGACTCTGGGTGGTACTGGACGGAGAACACAGGTTTATTCTTCAACTTTATTCCCTCGATACTATTATCGAACAAAGATTTATGTGTAATCTCAATATTCTTTGGTAAATTGTCTTTTACAACTTCAAAACCATGATTTTGGCTTGTAATTTCAACATTGTCATTAATCAAATTTTTAACAGGATGGTTTGCTCCCCTGTGACCCAATTTCATTTTTTTTGTTTTACCACCTAAAGAAAGAGCGAGAATTTGATGACCGAGACAAATGCCAAATAATGGTATTTTGTTTTGAATAAGATTTTGAATTATCTGAATTGCATATTTTCCAGTTGCTGCTGGATCTCCAGGTCCATTTGATAGAAAGACACCATTAGGTTTAAGAGCCAAGATTTTTTCTGCGGGGGTTTTACACGAAACTACAGTGACTTTACATTTAAAATCAGAGAAATATCTCAAAATATTTTTTTTTATTCCATAATCTATGGCAACCACATGAAATAAATTTTTATTATTTTTTTTATATCCATATTCTTTTTTCCAGGTTTTAAGTCCTTTCCAAATATAATTTTTTTGCGTAGTAACTTTTTCAGCAAGATCTAAATTTTTTAATCCACTCCATTTTATTGTAGAATGAGTAAGTTTTTTGATATTAAACTTACTTTTTTTTGAGTAAGCAATAGTTCCTTTGGGAGCACCTTTATCTCTAATGAAATTCGTTAAACTTCTTGTGTCAAGCCCAGTAATTCCAACTATTTTATTCTTTTTCAACCAAGCATCTAAATGCTGAAAAGATCTATAATTTGATGGTGAAGTTATCTCAGAATTAAAAATAACTCCTTTTGTCCATATTTTATCAGATTCAAAATCTTCTTTATTTGTTCCTACATTTCCAATATGAGGAAATGTAAAGTTTATTATTTGCCCTGCATAAGATGGATCAGATATTATTTCTTGATACCCTGTCAATGAAGTGTTAAAGCAAACCTCACCAGTTGCCTCCCCTTGAAATCCAATACCAATACCTTTAAAAATTCTCTTATTTTCGAGAACTAAAATACCTGTATTATTTTGTGAAATTTTTGTGTGAGTTTTTTTTACTTTTTTGTTCAATTACAACTCATAAGTTAAAGGTTAATACAATAATTGATTTATTATCGCAACAGAGATGTATTATAAAACTGTAAAAAAACAATTTTTCTTTTGAAGAATTTTTTCTTTAAAGTAGATTAAAATATTATGTCATTAAAAGTAATAATAGAAACAGAATATAAAAATGCCCTTAAATCTAAAGATAAGATAAAAATATCAACTTATAGGTTAATTTTATCATCAATTAAAGATCTTGATATTTTAAATAGGTCTGGCCCCAATAAAAAAGAAACAGATGACGAGGATATAAAGAAATTATTAAAAAAGATGATGAAGCAAAGAGCCGAATCAATTGATATTTACAAAAAAAATAGCCGTTCCGATTTACTTGAGATTGAGCAAAACGAATTTGATATTCTATCAAGCTTTCTTCCCAAACAACTTAATGATGAAGATACTAAAAAAATTTGTGAGGAAATTATTTCTAAATTAGGTGCAAACTCTATTAAGGATATGGGAAAAGTAATGGGTGAATTAAAAAAACAACATTCTGATGAGATTGATTTTTCAAAAGCTGGTGCTTTATTAAAAGAATTATTAAGCAAATAATGAAATATCCAAAAGAATATCTAGATGAAATTAAAAATCGTTTAAAAGTTTCCACTGTTGTTTCAAAAGTTGTAGCTTTAAAAAAAAGAGGGAAAGAGTTTGTTGGATTATCACCATTTAAAAATGAAAAGACACCATCGTTTACAGTTAATGATGAAAAAGAATTTTATCATTGTTTTGCTACTTCAGAACATGGAAATATTTTTGATTTCATTATAAAAACCCAAAACCTAAGATTTGGAGAAGCAGTTAAATATCTTGCAAACATCGCAGGCATGCAACCATATATGTTTACTAAACAAGATGAAGAAAGAGAAAAAAAATGGAAAGAATATTTATCAATTTATAGCAAGTATGTTGATTTTTATCATGATGAGTTATTAAAAAATGAAAAACACTCAAACGCTAGAGATTATCTAAAAAATAGATCATTAGGAAAAGATGAAGTTAAAAAATTTAAGATTGGTTTTATTGAAAAAAACCCAAGTTTTTTCGATAAACTAAAAAAAGAATTTAGTGAAAAAATTTTATTAGAAAGTGGTTTATTTTATTTTGATGAAAAGAAAAATGTATGTGTAGAAAGATTCAGAGGAAGACTGATATTTCCAATAAACAATATTTCAGGACAGCCAATTGCTTTAGGGGGTAGAATAATAGAAAATTTAGATTATTTAGCAAAATACATTAATTCACCAGAGACAACTTTTTTTAAAAAAGGTTCAAACCTTTATAATCAAGATCTAGCTAGAAAATTATCTAACAAGGTAGATTATATTTTTTTGGTTGAGGGTTATATGGATGTAGTTGGACTAAGTAAAAATGGAATTGAAAATGTCGTTGCAAATCTTGGCACCTCTTTAACTGATAAACAAATTTTAACATTAAATCAATTTTTTGATGATATCATAATTTGTTTTGATGGAGATGAAAGTGGTTATAAAGCTGCTTTAAGAGCTGCAGAAAATTCTATAAAAGAATTGAAACCTGAAAAACAAATATTTTTTTTGTTTCTACCAGACAAAGAAGACCCTGATAGTTTTGTGAATAAAAACGGCAAAAACTATTTTTTAGATTTTACTAAACAAAATAAACTATCGATCCACCAATTTATTTTTACCCATTATAAAAAACAAACTGAAAATAACCCTTCATCAATGGCAATATTTGAAAAAAAATTAAGATCAATAGCAAATACAATTAAAGATAATTTTATAAAAAAATATGTTCTAGAATATTTCTTGGAAAAAATTGCAGAACTGACACCTCATTCTAATCAAAATAAAGATAAATTTTTTATTAGAAAAGCAAAATCACTTGAAACAACAAAAAAGATTTTTAATGAAAGCCAAGCTTTAACTGCTGTAGAATTAAAAGAATTTTCTTTATTGTATCTTCTCTTAAATAATCTATCTCTCTTCCAGGCAAATATACATTTGGTTAAAAATATTAAGATATTTACAGAGATTAATAAGCAAATATTTAATTCTATTTTTGATAAATTTAAGTCAAGTGAACAAATAAGTATTGAGGATCTTAATTTGGATAAACAATTACTTGATAAGATAAATAAGTTTGCACCAATTAAACATATTCTCCAAAATAAGCCTAACAATGATAACCAAATAATAGAGTTACTTGATGATATCTCTAAAGATCTTTTTAATCATAATCTAGAGTTAAGAATTCAAGAATTAGAATCGAAGTTTTCAAAAGATATGAGTGAAACAACATTTAATGAGCTAAAAGAGCTTAAAAACGAAAGAAAAATCAATTAATTTTGTCAAATTAGCAATGGATTTTTGCAAATTTGACATTATATAAGTCTCTCAAACTTAAATTGCTGTGGAAAGAATAATTACTAAATCATTTGCTAGACTAATGGGTCGTGGAACTCACAGAGGCTTCATTACTCATGAAGAATTGAATAAATCTTTAGGCAAAAGAAATCTATCAGACGAAAACTTATCCCAAGCCTTTCTACATATTTTGGATGAGGGCATAATATTGGTTGAGAAAAAATCTGATTTTAAGGTATTAAGAAAAAAAGAAGGTTCATCAAAAGAAGAAGGTAAAACCATAGAAAAAAGTGACGATCCAATCCGTATGTATCTCAGAGAGATGGGTGGAGTTGAATTACTATCACGAGAAGGAGAGATCGCTATTGCAAAAAGAATTGAGGCAGGAAAAGATGTTATGCTAATTGCTTTATCCCAAAGCCCAATAACTGCACAACAATTCTTTGAATGGGATGAAAAATTACAGAAAGATGAGATACTTGTAAGAGAGATCATCGATATTGATACCAATTACATGGAAGATGAAAATACTGGTCCAAGCGCTAAACAAAAAAATTCAGGAGAAGTTGAAAAAGATGAAAATTCTAATGAGGATAGTGATGACGATTTTAATCCAACTTTGGCTGCGATGGAAACTGAGATTAAACCAAAAGTTTTAAAAACTGTTCATTTACTTACAAAAGAATATCGTAAATTAATAAAGTATCAAAAAGAGAAACTAGATTGTGTTCTTAATTCACAAACTTTTTCTTCATCTAAAGAAAAAGGGCATGAAAAAATAGTAAATGGCATATTAGAAAATATAAAATCTCTTCAACTATCACCATCAGTATTAGAAGAACTAGTTCAAAAGCATTATGTAGAAAATAAAAAAATAATATCTTTAGAGGGAAATCTCTTAAGATTAGCAATGGATCAAAAAATTCCTAGAAATGAATTCATTAAATTTTATATTGGTAACGAAATAAATCCTAACTTAAAAAAATTTCTAGATACCAACTCTTTGTGGAAGCAATTTTTTACAAAAAATAAAGATGAATTTAAAAATATCAGAGAAAGATTAATTGAAATTAGCTTTAAGCTCGGAATGTCAGTAACTGATTTTAAAAAATTAGTAAGCAGAGTTCAAAAAGGTGAAAAAGAGTCTCGAATTGCTAAAAAAGAGATGGTAGAGGCTAATTTAAGATTAGTTATCTCTATCGCAAAAAAATATACTAATAGGGGTCTTCAATTTCTAGATCTTATTCAAGAGGGTAATATTGGTTTAATGAAAGCAGTAGATAAATTTGAATATAGAAGAGGATATAAGTTTTCAACTTACGCAACTTGGTGGATCAGACAAGCAATTACAAGATCTATTGCTGATCAAGCAAGAACAATTAGAATACCGGTACATATGATTGAAACAATTAATAAAATTGTAAGAACCCAAAGATTAATTTTAAGTGAATTTGGAAGAGAAGCTACCCCAGAGGAATTAGCAAAAAAACTTCGTATGCCTCTAGATAAAGTAAGAAAAGTATTAAAAATTTCTAAAGAACCTGTCTCATTAGAAAAACCAGTTGGGGATGAAGAAGATAGTAGTCTTGGAGATTTTATTGAGGACACAAAAGCATTAGCTCCATTAGAACAAGCGATTAAATCTAATTTAGGAGAAGCTACAACTAAAATATTATCTACTTTAACACCTAGAGAAGAAAGAGTATTAAGAATGAGATTTGGTGTTGGAATGAATACAGACCATACCTTAGAAGAAGTTGGACTACAGTTTTCAGTGACAAGAGAAAGAATAAGACAGATAGAAGCAAAAGCTTTAAGAAAACTTAAACACCCAAGTAGATCAAAACAATTAAAAAGTTTCTTGGAAAGTTAATTTGGGCCGTTAGCTCAATAGTAGAGTACTGCATTGACATTGCAGGGGTAGTTGGAGCGTAACCAACACGGCCCACCATGAAATTCTCTATTTAATAAATTTTTTATATTGATATAAGGTTGTAATGATTAGGGCCTGTAGCTCAGTTGGTTAGAGCAGTACACTCATAATGTATTGGTCCCAGGTTCGAGTCCTGGCGGGCCCACCATAAAATTTTTTAATTATTAGAAAATTCTTTTAAAACTTTAAACAAAGCTTCAATATTGTTTTCATTCGAATTCAAAACTGATGCAAATTCCTCTTTTTGAGTTCTTGCTAAGCTTAAGCCCTCAATTATCAAATCTCTTATCAGAGGATTATTTGGATCTTTTGTGTAAATTCTCCAATCAATATTTATTTCAGGTCTTTCTTTGGTGGCTTTTAAAACACTATTTACAATAGTGTAATTATCATTGAGTTTCTCTTTATTCGTTACATCAATTTCTGGGTTAGTGTATTCTGATAATCTACTAGCAAAACTTTTTAAAAAATATTCTTCAAATAATATAGAGTATCTTTTTTTTTCCTCATCACTGAGACTTTTCCTTTTAGAACCAAGTGTATAAAAACCAATACCTTTGATATCAACTGTTTCTTTAGCAATAAACTTTAATTTTTCTATTTTTTCATTTTTAGAGATATCTTCACCCAGTAATTTCGAGGCTCTATTTACAGTAGACTGGACAAATATGTCAGGTTCGATTGAAAATGAAAATGAAAATGAAGAAATTGAAAAAAAAATAATTAAAAATATAAACAATTTTTTTTTCATCATTTATCAATGAAATTATTGTGTTTCTATTTCTTCCCAGTCACTATCATCTTGAGTTTCAATAATTTTTGTACTATTCAAGATTCTTTGTTGTCTATCCTGTAAATAAAGACTTTTTACAGATGCGTAAAAATCAAGTGAATTTTTTTCTAAATTTTCAATTGAATCAAAATTTTTTGCTCTAAAATCTACTCCAGCAGTTACTTTTGATGCATAATAGTCTGCATCTTTAAAATAGTTAGTATCGTTTCTTACAGTCACATTATACCATGCATCTCCACCAATAAAATTTGTCAAAGACGCAACTGTATCTCGAGCAGTGCTAGGCCCTAAAACAGGTAATACTAAATAACAACCAGGTCCAACACCATGTGCAGCTAAACTTTGTCCGTAATCCTCTTTTATATATTCTTCGAACCCAAGATATGTTGCAACATCAATTAGTCCCAGAATTCCAACAGTTGTGTTAATTAAAAATCTTCCAGTATTAACACCAGCCATAGTAAATTCACCTTGAAGAATATTGTTAGGTATGGTCACCACATTTGACAAATTGTTTAATGAGTTACTCATTCCAGTTTTAATTGGCGAAGGTAAAACTCTATATACGCTTGAAACTGGTTTAAAAATTATTTTATCTAATCCTTGATTAAGAGCAAAAGATGCCTTGTTGAAAGTCTCAGAGCAATCTTTAATTTCTGATGGTTCATTTTTCTTTAAAACAAGCTCTCCATCAGAACCCGCATGTACATTTGCGATTAGCGTAAAAGTTGTAATTAAAAATACAATAATTTTCTTCATCATATATCGATCTGTATAATACAATGTTTAATAAATTAAAATAAGAATAAATCATTTTTATAGCTCAAATGTGGCCTAAAATATCAATAAATTATTCACCCAACTTTAATGTAATCAAAAGACCTAAAAAAAATATTAAATTTATAATTATTCATTACACCGGTATGCGTAATGAATTATCGGCTTTGAATAGACTTTGTAATAAAGAAGCAAAAGTTAGCGCACATTACTTTATAAAAAAAAACGGCTCAGTGTTTAATCTTGTTCCCCCACTTTATGAAGCTTGGCATGCGGGTGAGTCTTGCTGGAAGAATTTAAAATTTCTGAATAGGAATTCTGTAGGTATTGAAATACAAAATTCTGGTCATGATAATAAGTATGAAAACTTTTCTCAAAAACAAATAGCCTCAACCAAAAAATTGTTGAAGTATTTAATGAATAAATACAAAATTAACTCTAAAAATGTTTTGGGACATTCTGATATTGCACCAGATCGTAAAAAGGACCCTGGTGAGAAATTTCCATGGAAAGAGCTAGCAAAATCTAAATTAGCCCAGTGGCATAATTTAGATGAAAAAAAACTCAAACGAAAAAGATTAATGCCGTTAAACTTAGTTGAGGAAAGTGATTTTATTAAGAATTTGAATAAGATTGGTTATTTAAAAATTTCAAAAAAAAACTATAACTTAAAAAAAAAAATTATCACTAAAGCCTTTCAAAGACATTTTAGGCAAAAGATAATAAACGGGATTCCTGACCAAGAATGCTTAATAATTAGCAATAATTTATTGAAATCCTAATATTTATTGTTGAAAAAAATTAATTTAATTATAGATTGTAAATGCTAGATAAATGACTTATCGCTTTAAGAAATTAAAGAGGAAAGTCCGGGCTCCGCAAGGATACAGTGCCAGGTAACACCTGGCGGGGGAAACCCTAGGGATAGTGCCACAGAAAATAAACCGCCATAACATGGCAAGGGTGAAAAGGTGTGGTAAGAGCACACCGGTTCCATTGGTAACAATGAACGCTGGAAAACCCCACTGGGAGCAAGACTAAGTAGAGGTGACATTGTTAAAAAACTAAAAGCCATCCTTGGCTAGTCATCTGGGTTAGTCGCTTGAGTTTGAAAGAGATTTCAAGCCTAGAGAAATGATAGGTTTAAATGACAGAACCCGGCTTATAGTTTATCTAGCATCATCTTTTAATTAGAATTATCAATTTAATGTCGTCAAAATTTCAAGGAATGTATTGATTTAAACTTTAAATTGAATGTATTGACACTTAGCTTAAAAACCCATAATATCCCAAATATTCCCATATACGGGGAATAAAGGATTTTATGGTTTATGTTTTTATCAACCTACGAAAACAAATTAGACAAAAAAGGAAGGGTGTCGGTGCCGGCAAGCTTTAGATCTTATTTATCTAATTTAGGATACAATGGAGTGATTTGTTATCCATCATTTAATAACCAGTCAATAGAAGCATGGCCTCAAGACAGGGTTGAAAAAATTTCAAATTCAATAGACTCTTTAAGCCCATTTGAGGAAAAAAGAGATTTTTTTGCTACATCGATATTGTCAGAAAGTATAAATTTACAATTTGATAGTGAAGGAAGAATTTCACTTACACCAAAATTACTAAAACATGCAAAAATCAAAAATAGCATGGTGTTTGTTGGTCAGGGAAAAACTTTCCAAATATGGGAACCAACAATTTTTGAAAAATTTAAGGTCAATGCAAGAAAAAAAGCAAATCTAAATCGTGCTGGTCTTAAATGGGAGCATTAACTTAATAAATAACGGGGGATAACAAGATGACAATTAACTTTAAAACACCAGAGATTAAAGAACTACAACCAAGACTTTTGGTAATGGGAGTTGGTGGAGCAGGTGGAAATGCGATTAACGAAATGATTGAAAATGGAATGCAAGGAGTTGAATTTATTGCCGTTAATACTGACGCACAAGATTTAAAACACAGTAAAGCAAAATCAAAAATTCAAATAGGTTTAAATTTAACTAAAGGCTTAGGCGCAGGTGCAAAAATTGATATAGGTCAAGCTGCAGCTGATGAGTCTCTCAATGAGATAATTAATGTTTTACAAGGCGCAAACATGGTATTTATAGCCGCTGGAATGGGTGGTGGTACAGGAACTGGTGCCGCACATGTAATTGCAAGAGCTGCAAAAGAGTTAAATATTTTGACTGTTGGAGTAGTGACACTACCATTTTTATACGAGGGTCCATCAAGAATGAGAAGAGCTCAAATAGGTTTAGAAGAATTAAGAAAACATGTAGATACAATTATAGTAATTCCAAATCAAAATTTATTTAAGATTGCAAATGAACAAACTACTTTTGAGGAATCATTTAATCTTTCAAATAATGTTTTAATGCATGGCGTGCAAAGTGTTACAGATTTAATGGTCAGACCAGGAATAATAAATTTAGATTTTGCTGACGTTGAAACAGTAATGGCATCTATGGGTAAAGCAATGATGGGAACTGGAGAGGCCGAAGGCGAAGGAAGAGCTATGAAAGCTACTGAAATGGCGATAAGCAATCCTTTAATTGACGATTACACCCTAAAAGGTGCCAAAGGGTTATTAGTAAACATAACTGGTGGCAAAGATCTTAAATTATTTGAAGTTGATGAGGTTGTAAATAAAATTAGATCTGAAGTTGAAGCTGATGCAGAAGTTATTATTGGCGCAATAACAGACCCATCTCTTGATGGAAAAATTAGAGTATCAATTGTTGCTACTTCATTAGATGGCCAACAACCTGAGACAAAATCGGTAATAAACATGGTTCATAGAATTCAGAATAGAAATCCAGGTTATTCTGATTTTTCTAATTTAACGAATAACAACTCATTTAATTTTTCAAGCAATAATCCAATTTCAAGTGGTGCTAATGCTTTGAAATTAGATAATGAGGTAATTGCTGAAAGTACCAGTGAAACAATTGCAAATGAAAATATAAATCAAATCAACAACCAATATCATGAAGAGCTTCTAAAAAATCAAGAAGTTAATAGTATAATTGAGAATACCACTCAGGACGATGAAAATTCTTTCACCAAAGAGGCAATGGAAGACACAACTGAGGAAGAAAAATCAGACAATGATTTAAAAGAATTTGGAGTTGATAATGATGCACCAGATTTATTTAGCTCTGAAAATGAAACATCTAATTCAGAGGAATTATTATCATCTGAAAATGAAGATCAGGAGGATGATTTAGAAATACCTGCATTTTTAAGAAGACAAAAAAATTAATGGTCTTCGAAAAAATAAATGGAAGCCACCATAGTACAGGATAGAGTTAAACATTATCCAGTACTGCTAAAAGAAATTATTAGCATTATTTCCCCTCAATATGGTGGCACATTTATTGACTGTACATTTGGACAAGGCGGATACACTCAAGAAATTCTTAAAAATAAAAACAATAAAGTTATAGGTATTGATAGGGATATAGATAGTTCAATAATTGCAAAGGAATTTGAAAAAAAATTTCCAAATCATTTTATCTTTAAAAATTTAAATTTTAGCATGCTTAGCAACTTGAAATTAAAAAATGAGAACATCAAAGGTGTTATATTTGATTTAGGTTATTCTTTTAGTCAAATTAAAGATCCAAAAAAAGGTTTATCCTTCAACTCTATTGGAGCACTAGATATGAGGATGGGATTAAATAAATTTTCTGCAAATGAAGTTATCAATAAATTAGATGGTAAAGAACTTGAAAAAATTTTCAAGTTCTTTGGAGAAGAAAAAGACTCAAAAATAATTGTTAAAAAAATCTTAAAAGAAAGATTACACAAAAATATTGATACACCTGAGTTGGTTAGAATTATTGAAAGTTGTAAAAAAAAAAAATTTAAAACACATAGTGCTACAAAAGTTTTTCAAGCACTGAGAATATTTGTAAATAAAGAAATAAGTGAGTTAATTTATGGAATGATAAATGCAGCCAGGGTTTTGAAAAAGGATGGTATCTTAGCTGTGGTAACATTTCACTCCCTAGAAGATAAAATTGTTAAATATTTTTTTAAAAATCTGTCTGAACATAAAAGTATCTCGAGATACCAACCAAAAAAAAAACAAGAAGAAATTAAATTTAAAATGATGCAAAAAAAACCAATTACTCCCTCAAATAAAGAACTCAGTGAAAACCATCCATCCAGATCTGCAAAGTTAAGATATTTAATTAAAAAAGAAAATTTTTATGATTTTAATACTGATATTTTGGAAAAGTTTAATCATTTAATAGAGATCGAAGAGTTTGGGAAAAACTTATGAAAAAAATTTTTTTAATTAGTTTAATTTTTACACTTATTTTAATTACCTCACTAATAAAAAATTCTACTAAAAAAATCGAAGAAGAAATATTTGTCTTAAATGAAAGAATTCTAAATTCAAACATTCAATTAGATGATCTAAAACTAGAATTTGACTATCTTAGTTCTGCAGAAAAATTGATGAATTATCAAAAACTTTATTTTGAAAATGAACTTAAAGAGAAAAAAATTGACGAGATTAGAAGTATAGATTTTTCTGGAAAAAATATTGAAATCAAGAAAATTTTAATTACTAAATTCAATGAAAAATAATACTTCAAAATTTATTCTACAAGAGGAGAAAGATAGGTTTGATTTTAAAGATAATCAAAAAAATCTAAACATAAAATTTAATAGAATTGCATTTATTTTTTTTATTTTTTTTTTTCTATCTATTATTTATTTTATAAATTTGGTTCATCTTGGTTCTAAAAATTATAAACCACAAATTTCAAAAAGTTTTAACTCATTCAATAAAATACAAAGGGCAAATATCGTAGATAGAGACAATAACTTTTTGGCCAAAACTGTCAATTCAATTGATATTGGCATTAATCCAGTTGAGATAATAGATGAAAAAAAATTAATAATAAATCTCAAATATATTTTTCCAAATAAAAATTATGAGTTAATTCGTTCTAAACTTAATAAAAAAAAATTTTTCTGGTTTGAAAAAAAAATTTCTGATGAGAATTACGAAAAGCTAATGATGCTTGGTGATAAAGCAATTAAGCCTCACAAAACTTTAACAAGAGTATATCCTCAAAAAAATTTGTTCAGTCATATTATTGGTCAAATCGATGACAACAATTTTGGAATTTCTGGATTAGAAAAGACTTTAGACCCAGATTTAAAAAAGAATATTAACTCAATTAAACTTACAGTAGATAAAGATATTCAGTTTTTGATACGAGAGGAACTTTTAAAATATAACAAGATCTTTAACACCATTGGTAGTGCTGCAATTTTAATGGATATTAATAATGGCGAAATAATTTCAATAATATCATTGCCAGATTTTGACCCTAATAAAAGAAAAAATATTATTGATATCAATTATATTAATAGAGCCACTAAAGGTGTTTATGAATTAGGTTCTGTATTTAAAACTTTTACTTTAGCAGCAGCATTAGATAAAGGAATTATAACCACTGATACGAGATTTAATAATTTAAAGAAAAGTATAAAATGTGGAGGGAATACAATTAGTGAGTATGATAAAAAAATCCCGTCAGATTTAACTGCTGAGGAAATATTAATTCGTTCAGGAAATATTGGATCAGTAAGAATTGGTCAAGCCATTGGAATTGAAAAGTTTAAAGGGTTTTTAAAAAATTTAGATTTAACAGATTCAATCAAATTTGATATTGAAGAAATAGGTCAACCAATATCATTCAAATGGGGAAAGTGTAAACTTGCGACAACCTCTTATGGTCATGGTATTACAACTACAATTTTACAGTTAGCAAATGCTTATGCAATAATTGGAAATGGTGGTTATAAAATAAGCCCCACACTAATAAAAAAAAATTCGTATTTAAAAGGTGAGAGAGTCTTTAATGAAAATGTTTCGGATGATTTAATTCCGATCTTAAGAAAAATTGTTACTTCAAAAGATGGAACAGCTTCTTTAGCAAATGTCGATGGATATGAGGTAGCGGGGAAAACTGGAACTGCGGAAAAAACTAGTGCTGGAGGTTACTCTAGAAAAAAAATTAATACTTTTGCATCAATTTTTCCAGCTTCAAATCCTAAATATAGCTTGGTGGTTATGTTAGACGAACCTAAAACAAATAGTGATTATATTTATAATTATAGAGATGGTTCTGGTATCAAATATAAAGGTACTCCATTTAATACTGCAGGATGGACAACTGTTGAAGTTGCGGGTCAAATCATAGAAAAAATTGGGCCTATTTTAGCCACAAAATATATACAAGTTTATTAGTAATGTTTCTTGGAAATTATTTTAAAGATATAAAAAAAAAATATAAAAAATTTTATTTTTCAGGTATTTCATTTGAAAGTAAAAATATAAAAAAAAATCATATATTTTTTGCTATTAAAGGCAACAATGTTGATGGAAATAAATTTATTCCGATAGCGGTTAAAAAGGGTTCTAAAATTATTGTAACTGAAAAAAAAGTTAAAGAATTTAGTAAAGGAATTTTATATATTTATTCCAAAAATATCAGAAAATTATTAGCTGATACTTCTTTTAAAATTTATAACAAAATACCAAAAAATATAATTGCTGTTACCGGAACAAATGGAAAATCATCTGTAACAGATTTTTATTATCAAATATTAAAATTAAACAACAAAAAAGTTGCCTCAATTGGCACCTTAGGTGTTAAATCGAAAAATATTAATTTTGATTTATCCAATACAACGATAGATCCAATTGAATTGGGAAAAATACTTACAAGACTAAAAAATAATAGAATAGAAAATGTTATTATGGAGGCATCAAGTCATGGGCTCCAACAAAACAGACTTGATGGTTTAAAATTTAACTCAGGAATATTTACAAATTTATCTCACGATCACTTAGATTATCACAAAAATTTTAAGAATTATCTGAGTGCAAAACTTTATTTATTTAACAATTTAATTAAAAAGAAAGGAAAAATAATATCAGATCAATCTATACCAGAATTTAAAATAATAAAAAAAATTGCTTTAAGAAAAAAGTTAAGATTGCACTCAATATCCAATAACTCAAATAATTTTCAAATTTTAACTCATAATTTTAAAGGTGAGTCACAGTTACTTAAAATCAAATATAAAAATTTGATAACAGATGTTAAATTAAACTTAATTGGAAAAATTCAATTAAAGAATATCTTAATGTCAATTATTGCTGCAAATAATAGTAAATTAAGTTTAAATAAAATCTTAAATGTAATTCCAAAAATTAAACCAATAGAAGGAAGACTTGAAAAAATTGGTAATATTAAGAATAAGTCAAAAGTAATTCTTGATTACGCACACACACCAGAGGCTTTAAAAATGTCTCTTTTGAATCTTAGAGAACAATTTCCAAATAAAAAGATAATTTTACTATTTGGATGTGGTGGAAATAGAGATCAAAATAAAAGATCAAAAATGGGTGAAATAGCCTCAAGTTATTCAGATGAAATCTATTTAACAGATGATAATCCGAGATTAGAAAATCCAAAAAAGATTAGAGGAGAAATTAAAAAAGGAATTAAAAAAACTAAAGTTATAGAAATTTCAAATAGAGAAAAAGCAATTTCAAGATCTATTAAAGAACTTAACATAGGTAATATATTATTAGTTGCTGGAAAGGGGCATGAAAAAACTCAAGATTTTGGAAATAAAAAAATTAATTTTTCAGACAGAAAAATTATTTTAAAAGAAATCAAAATTAAAAATAAAAGCTTATCTGATAGTTTTAAAATTAATTTGATTAAAGAAGTATCTAGAAATAATAAATTAACACCTTCGCTACCCTTAAATTATGTCAGAATAAATTCTAGAGAAGTTAATAAAAATGATGCTTTCTTTGCAATCAAAGGAAGAAAAAATGATGGGAATAAGTTTGTTGTCCAGTCATTTAAGAGAAAAGCATCACTTGCTATTGTAAATAGTATTCAAAATAAATTAAATATTAAACGTCAGATTAAAGTAGAGAACACATTAAAGTTTTTAACAGAAATATCAAAAATTTTTAGAGAAAATATTGATACAAAAATAATAGGGGTAACCGGTAGCTGTGGAAAAACAACACTCAAAGAATTATTAGGTAAAGTACTAGGAAAAATTTCTAAAGCAAGTATTTCACAAAAGTCATATAACAATAAATATGGAGTACCATTGAGTATTTTAAATCTGAGACAAAATGATGATTTTGGAATTTTAGAAGTTGGAATGGATAAAAAAGGAGAAATTGATTACTTATCAAAAATTATCCAACCAGATGTTGGAGTAATTACAAACATAAATTATGCACATGCAAAAAATTTTAAAAATATTAATCAAATCGCTTTAGCTAAAGCAGAAATAATTAAGAATATAAAACCTAACGGTTTCATTGTATTGAATGCTGATGATAATTTTTTTAAATTACACAAAAAAATCGCCCTTCAAAACAATATTAAAGTAATTTCTTTTGGTGTCAAAAATCAAAAAGCAGATATTAAATTTTTTAAAATCAAGAAGCTTAAAAAAAGATATCAAATTAAGATTAGTTTTAATAATAAAAAAAGAAATTTTTTATTGTTTAATGATTTTCAAAACAATATTTACAATACTCTTTGCTCATTGGCAGTAATAAGCATTTATAAAGATATATTTAAATTAAAAAGAAATACTTTTTTAAATTTTAACATTCCCGAGGGTAGAGGCGATCATTCTAAAATTCAAATTAACAAAAAAAAAATTAATTTAATTGATGAGAGCTACAATTCAAATCCTTTATCATTGAGATCTGCAATATTAAATTATGATAAAGTTGATCTTAAAAATTCACAAAAATATTTATTACTTGGTGATATGCTAGAACTTGGATCACATTCGCAAAAACTTCATGAATTTATCGCTCCATTAATTAATAAAACAAATATTGATAAAGTGTATGTTAAAGGAAAGGTGATATCTTCAATATTTAAAAAACTTAAGAAACATAAGATGGGAAGAGTTTTGAAAAAAAAATCAGAAATTTTTGAATTTATTAAAAAGGATATAGATAATAATGATTATTTAATGATCAAAGCCTCAAATGCGACAGGTTTTAATACGATAGTAAGAAACTTGAAAGGATCAAATTAAATGCTTTATCAGTTTTTGCTAAATTTTGTTGACACATTTGGTTTTTTAAATGTTTTTAAATATTTAACTTTTAGAACTGGATTATCTTTTTTTACTTCACTAATAATAGTACTTATTATTGGAGGTCCTTTTATAAATTTTTTCTCAAGACAAAAAATTTACAATCCTATCCGAAATGATGGTCCAGAGGGTCATATAGTTAAAAAAATTGGAACACCCACGATGGGAGGAGTGATTATTTTATTTGGTCTTTTAATATCAGTAATTTTATGGGCAGATTTATCAAATATTAATATTTTGTTTTGCATATACATCGCTGTTTCATTTGGATTGCTTGGTGCACTAGATGATTATAAAAAGATTAAATATAGTAATTCTTCAGGAATTTCGTCAAAATTAAAGATAACTTTACAAATAATATTAGCAATTATTGGTGTAAGTTTATTTGTTTCTTTAAATAATTATCCAGATTTAACAAATTTATATTTTCCATTTTTTAAAAATTTAATTTTAAATTTAGGTTGGTTTTTTATACCGTTCTCAATATTTGTAATCATAGGCTCATCTAATGCTGTAAATCTTACTGATGGACTAGATGGTTTAGCCACAGTCCCAGTTATATTAGTTGCAACTTGTTTTGCTTTTATAAGCTATGTAACAGGGAATATTGTATTTTCAAATTATCTACAAATTCCATATATTGAGGGTACTGGAGAGATATCAATTTTTTGTGGAGCAATAATAGGTTCTTGCTTAGGTTTTTTGTGGTTTAACGCACCACCTGCAAAAATTTTTATGGGTGATACTGGGTCTTTATCTCTTGGAGGATCATTAGGAGCTATTGGAATAATAACAAAACATGAAATTGTTTTAGCAATTACAGGTGGACTATTTGTTTTAGAGGCTGTTTCTGTAATAGTGCAAGTTATCTCATTCAAGCTTACAGGAAAAAGAGTTTTCAAAATGGCTCCAATCCACCATCATTTTGAAAAGAAGGGTTGGCCAGAATCAACTGTGGTGATCCGATTTTGGATAATATCTATAATTCTAGCAATGATAGGATTAGCTACACTTAAATTAAGATAATGAATGAATATTCAAAAATCTTTTTGGATAAGAAAATTTTAGTTTATGGGCTTGGTAAAAGTGGTCTCTCATCTTTTAATTTTTTAAAAGCGACAAATGATGTTTATCTTTTTGATGATAATTTAAAATTAAGATTTAATAGATCTATAAAAAAAAAAATTCTTCCATTTAAGAAATTATCAAAATTTCAATTTGATTTAGTAATTTTAAGTCCTGGAATTGATATAAATAATTGTAAATTGAAACTTTTATTAAAAAGATATAATCAACATATATATACAGACTTGGATATCTTTTATTCTTTTTATAAAAATAACTGTATAACAATAACTGGCACTAATGGAAAATCTACAACGTGTAAACTTTTATATGATATCTTAAAAGATCAAAAAATTGATACGAAATTAGCAGGAAATATTGGCATACCAATTCTATCTATTAAAAGAGTATCAAAAAAAACAATTTTCATTATTGAAGCTTCATCTTATCAACTAGAATATAGTAAAATTTTCACTTCAAAATATGCTGCTATTTTAAATATTTCACCTGATCACTTAGAAAGACATGGAAATTTGAATAAATATATTTCAGCAAAATTTAAACTTTTAAAAAATCAAAAGAAAGGATCTATTGGATTTATAAATCGAAATGATCGATTTATTCAAAATAAAATTAAAAAAATTTCATATAAATTCAAACTTAAGAATATCGATACAAAAATTAAAAAAGGTTTACAAAAAAAAATTGATAATGAGTATTTTTCATCTAAAACAAATCAAGCAAATTTATCATTTGCTTTAGAAATTATAAAAAATTTCCCTATAAAAAAAAATATTTTGCTGAAAACTATTAATAAATTCTCTGGTTTAAATTATAGACAACAAATAATTTTTCAAAATAAAAAATTAGTGATTATAAATGACTCTAAATCTACAAGTTATTCTTCTTCAGAGGAATTATTAAAGATGCATAATAACATATATTGGTTAGTTGGGGGTATTCCCAAAAAGAAGGATAAACTAAATCTATCTAAAAATAATTTTAAAGATATTCAGGTTTATATTTTTGGAAAAAATTATCAAAAATTTTACAATGATCTCAAAAATAAAGCCAAACTACAAAAATTTAAAAACCTTAAAAAAGCGTTAGATTCTATTATAATTGATATTAATAATAATAATCAGAAAAAAAACATTATCTTATTTAGCCCAGCTTCAGCATCATTCGATATTTTTAAAAATTTTGAGGATAGAGGTTTATATTTTAATAAATTAATTCAGAAATATGTAAATGAGAGAAAAATTTTTTAGTTACATTTCTTATTATCAATGGTGGAAAAGTATTGATAAATTCATCTTATCCTTAATTCTATTTTTGTTTTTAATAGGCTTATTTTTTTCACTTGTTTCCACTTCTTTAATTGCATCAGATAAACTTGAGACGAATACTTATTTTTTTTTTTTTAAACATACAATCTTTGTTATTATTGGTTTTTTCGTAATTTTTTTCTTGTCTTTTGTTCAAGAAAAACAACTTTATAAATTATCTATTATAATTTTTTGTTTATCTTTGATTCTTTTATTTTTAGTTCCAATTGTTGGGGTGGAAATAAAAGGTTCTAAAAGATGGATTGATTTAATAATTTTACCAAGAATACAACCGGTTGAGTTTGTAAAACCTTTTTTGATTGTAGTCATTAGCTTAATAATTTGTTCACAAAAATTTACAAATTTGAATTTAAAATATCTGATATCATTTCTATTAATTATTTTTGTTTCAAGTTTATTAATCCTTCAACCTGATATAGGACAAACACTCTTGATTGGTATAAGTTGGTTGATACTAATTTTCATTTCAGGCATAAATATATTTTTTCTTACATCTATTTTCATTGCTTCAATTATGGGATTGTTGTCAATGGTTTTTTATTTTGAACGTTTTTTATATATCAAGAAAAGATTACTTTCTTTTTTAGACCCAGAAACAGGTACTCACAATTTTCAATCTGATAAGGCTTTGGAGTCAATTAAAAGTGGTGGTTTTTTTGGAAAAGGTATTGGCGAAGGCACCTTGAAGAATCAAGTGCCTGAGGCACATACTGATTATATTATTTCTGTTATATCGGAAGAATTTGGAGTTATTTTCATTATTATAATTTTATTAATGTTTTTAATCTTTTTAATTTCAGTTTTAAGAAAAGTTCATAATGAAAATAATGAAAAAATTAAATTAATATTAACAGGTTCAATTAGTTTAATACTTATTCAGGCAATGATACATATTGGTGTAAATATAAGCTTATTTCCAACAACGGGGATGACACTACCGTTTTTAAGTTATGGAGGGTCCTCAATAATAAGTATTTCTATTTTGTCAGGAATTATTCTAAATCTAACGAAAAGAAAGTTGTAAAGTTGAAAAAAAATATCTTAATCTCAACTGGTGGATCAGGAGGACATGTTGTTCCAGCAGAAATACTTGCTGATCATTTAGAAAAAAAATTCAAAGTTTTTATTTCATCTGATTTGAGGGGGATAAAATATCTTAACAAAAAAAAAGATGATTGCATTGTATTCAATACTCCTAAACTTACTTTAGATTTTCTAATCATATTAAAAATTTTCAAAGTTTCTTATCTAATAATTAAGTCTTACTTTTTTTTGAAAAAAAACAAGATAGGAAAAGTTTTTTCTACCGGGGGTTACATGTCTTTGCCTGTTTGTCTAAGTGCTTATTTATTAAAAATAGATATTTACCTCTTAGAACCTAATGTTGTATTAGGGAGAGCAAACAAATTTTTTTTAAAATTTTGTAAAAAAGTTTTTTCCCAAACAGCCAATTTAAAGAATTATCCAAAAAAATATAAAGATAAAATTCAAATTATTCCTCCACTAGTCAGAAAAGAATTTTATGAAAAAAAAAAATTAGATAATGAAAATAAAAAATTTTGTTTCCTAGTTGTTGGTGGCAGTCAAGGTGCAGAAATTTTCGAAGAGATAGTTCAAAATGCGATGATAAATTTATCAAAAAATTACGAAATTCAAATTATTCAACAAACGAAAGCTAACAATATTTTAAAACTTCAAAATACTTATGAAAAAGAAAATATAAAAAATTTCATTTTCGATTTTGAACTAAATTTTCCTAATCTTATACATCAGTGTGATTTTTGTATAACAAGAGGAGGAGCATCTACTTTAGCTGAGCTATCAATAATGAGTAAACCATTTTTGGCTGTACCTCTGTTATCTTCAAAAGATGATCATCAATTCGAAAATGCTAATTTTTATAAAAATTTAAATTGTTGTTGGCTTATGAATCAAAAAGATTTTAATACTGAAAACTTAGAACTTCTTTTAAGTAATATATTGGAAAATAGACCAGAATATAATGCTAAAAAAGAAAATTTAAAAAAATTAAATTTTCAAAACTCATGGAATAATATAAATCAAAAATTACTAACAACTATTAATGAAAATTGAATTAGCAAAAAAAGAAACTATTCATTTTATTGGGATCGGTGGAATAGGTATGAGCGGACTTTCTTTAGTAATGAAAGCTAAAGGCTTTAAAATTCAAGGGAGTGACATCGCTATAAATAAGAATATTGAAAAATTAAAAAAGCAGAATGTAAAAGTTTTTGTTGGTCATAAAAAACAAAATATTAAAAATGTTACAATTGTAGTTATTTCCTCTGCAATTAAAAAAAATAATCCAGAATTAATTGAGGCTCAAAGAAAAAAATTACCAATTATTAAAAGAGGTAAAATGTTAGCTAACCTAGTATCTCTAATGAAAAATATTGTAGTAGTTGGTTCTCATGGTAAAACAACAACAACATCACTTGTGAGTTCAATTTTTGAAAAAACTAGTTTAGATCCAACTATAATAAATGGAGGTATAATTAATTCAATTAAAGGTACTGCCAAACTTGGTAAAAGTGATTGGTCTATTTTGGAGGCTGATGAATCTGATGGAAGTTTTATTCACATCTTACCAACTTACTCAGTTATAACAAATATTGATAGAGAGCACATGGATTTTTATAAATCCATGAAAGACTTAAAAAATTATTTTATACAATTTTTAAAAAAAGTACCTTCATTTGGTAAGTCTTTTATCTGTGTTGATGATAAAATTAATAATGAATTAATTAAAGAAATTAAAAATAAAAATTTTTATACTTATGGTACCAAATCAATAGCTAATTTTTTAATACAGAATATCAAGCAGACCAAAGATCATTCAAAATTTGATTTGATAATTAAACTACCAAACATGAAAAAAAAAATTATAAAAAATTTTAAAATTCCCTTACTAGGAATTCATAACATAAGAAATTCGACTGCTGCTATAGCCGTTGCTTATACT
Source organism: uncultured Pelagibacteraceae bacterium (assembly GCA_902515095.1). Lineage (GTDB taxonomy): Bacteria > Pseudomonadota > Alphaproteobacteria > Pelagibacterales > Pelagibacteraceae > Pelagibacter. The sequence goes on along the minus strand of CABXTC010000002.1, from coordinate 85,281 downwards.
GTTGGAATTTCAACATCAGATATTAAGAAAGGGTTGATTTATTTCAAAGGTGTTCAAAGAAGATTCAATAAAATATTCACATACAACAATGTAGACTTTTATGATGATTATGCCCATCATCCTACTGAAATTAGATCTGTTTTAGAAGGTGTAAAAAATGTTTTTGCTAATTATGAGAAAGTTTGTATTTTTCAACCACATAGAGTATCGAGATTAAAAGATTTAAAAAAAGAATTTACTTATTGTTTTAAACATGCAGATACAGTTATCCTTTGTCCTATTTATACAGCAGGAGAAAAAATTAAGTTAGGATTTGACTACAATAATTTTGCGAAAGAAATTATTAAAAATTCAAAAGTAAAGTTATTCCTTGTTAAAAACAATTTACAACTGGCAAAATTTCTTAAGCAAAATATTTATGGTGATAAAATTGTTATTGGAATGGGTGCAGGCTCAATATCCAATTGGATTAAAAAGTTACCGGAATTAATGTGATGCAAGAAAATGAACTAAAAGATTTGTTAAAGGATTTTGGTAATAATGTTATTTTTAATCAAGATCTTAAAAAAAAAAATTGGTTTAATATTGGAGGCAGATCAAAAGTTTTCTATAAAGCAGATAATTTGAAAGAGTTAATTAAATTTCTTAAATTATTAAATAACGAGGAAAAAATTTTTGTTATTGGTGCAGGTTCTAATATTTTGATATCTGATAGTCTTTTTGATGGGGTGGTAATAAAACTAAGCAAAAATTTTAATAGAACTTCTTTATTGGGAGAAGATGTAATAATTTCAGGTAGCGCTGTTCTTGATAGAAATTTATCTCAATTTGCTGAAAAAAATCACTTAAGTGGATTTGAATTTTTATCTTGTATACCAGGTTCTATTGGTGGCGGAATAAGAATGAATGCAGGTTGTTTTGGAAAAGAATTTAAGGATATTCTTTTATCAATTCAAGCAATAGATAATAATGGCAATCTTATCACAATACCCGCCGAAAAGATTAATTTTGAATACAGAAATAATGACCTTCCTGAAAACTTAATTTTTTTAAGCGCATCGTTTAAAGGAGTAAAAAGTAGCTCAAGTAAAATTAAACATCAAACAGATCAAATGAAAGCAAAAAAAGAAAAAAATCAACCTATGAGAATTAAAACTAGTGGAAGTACTTTTAAAAACCCGATTAATCAAACGAATAAAAAAGTTTGGGAATTAATAAGAGAATCTGTTCCAATAGATACAAAATTTGGTGATGCCCAAATTTCTGAGAAACATTCAAATTTTTTTGTTAATAAGGGAAATGCCTCATTTAAAGATATGAAAAAATTGATTAATCATGTTTCAAGTGAAGTTTTGAGTAAAACAGGTATTAGAATAGATAAAGAAATTAAAATATTGGAGTAATTTGAAAAAAAAAGTTCTAATAATTTCAGGTGGAATATCTAAAGAAAGAACTGTTAGTTTAGAAACAGGAAAACAAGTTGCAAAAGAACTAAAAAAAAATGGTTATTCAATAAGAGTATGCGAGCCAGATCAGAAATTAACATTTCATACTAAAAATTTTAAGCCCCAAGTTATTTTTAATGCCTTACATGGTCAGTTTGGCGAAGATGGATATATTCAGTCAATTTTAGAAACGTTAAAGATTCCTTACACACATTCTGGTGTAATTTCATCTGCTAAGGCAATGGACAAAGAAATATCTAAAAAAATCTTTTTAAAAAATAAAATTTTGACACCGAAGTTTTTTTCTTACTCCTTTGATAAACATAATAAAAAATTAACTAACCTTATAGAAAAAAAATTAAGTTTTCCTGTAGTGATTAAACCAATTAATGAGGGATCGAGCTTAAATGTCTTCATCTGCTCAAAAGCTAACATTTTAAAAAAATTAAAATTGCTCAAAAATTATAAAAGAATACTAATTGAACAATTCATACCTGGACGTGAAATACAAGCTGCAATAATTGGCAAAAGAAAGCTTGGCGCGATAGAATTAAAACCAAGGCGGCAGTTTTATGATTATCAAGCAAAGTATAATTCAAAAGCTAAAACAGAACACATTATTCCAGTTAATTTATCAAAAAAAAAATATCAAGAACTTATGAACATTACTTTAAAAACCCATAAACTTATGGGCTGTAGAGGAGTTACAAGATCTGATTTCAAATTTCACAAGGGCAAATTTTACCTTTTAGAAATTAATACACAGCCTGGAATGACAAAACTATCTTTAGTTCCAGAAATTTCAGCGTATAATGGTATTAGTTTTTTTAGTTTAATTAAATTAATATTAAAAGATGCATCAATTAATAAGTAAAAAAAAAACAATTTACTTATTTTTATTCTTTTTTCTCGTTTCCATAAACAACTTCTCTATCATGAATCTTGGCTTTCCTAAGATTGAGAATATAGAAATCTCAGGTGTAACCACCGAAGAAAGTAAAGAAATAGAAAAAGCTATTAAGGATTTAATTTTAGAGAACATTTTTTTTATTAATAGAACTGAGATAAAAAAAAAAATTATTTCTATTAACACTATTGAACAATTAAACATTTTTAAAAACTATCCATCTACATTAAAAATAGATATAAAAAAAACAAAGCTTTTAGCACTCACAAAAAAAGATGGATTAGATTATTTTGTTGGTTCGAATGGGAAGCTTATTAAAAAAGATGGCTCAATTTCGGACCTTCCTTATATATTTGGTGATTTAAATATTGAGGAATTTCTTAAATTAAAAAATAAAATTGATAAATCAAATTTTGAATTTGAGCAAATATCTAATTTTTATTTATACAAGTCAAAAAGGTGGGATATCAAGACCTTGAAAGGTTATACAATTAAACTACCATTAAAAAATGTTGAAAAAACTCTGAATTTGTTTGTACGTTTGTCTAAAGATGAAAAATTTAAAAATGATATGACAATTGACTTTCGACAGGAAAATCAAATTATATTAAATGAAAAATAATTCAAATAATAAAACATTTCTTTTTATTAATTTAAAAAAATTTAAAATAATTGTACTGGATGATCTCAATGAAGTCATATTTAAAAAAGAACTTTTATTGAAGCCCTCCTCAGAAAAATTTGATTTTGTTTTATTCGATGATTTTATAAATCAAAATATTTTCAAAATTGAAAAAGAATTAAATGAATTCATTAAGTTTATTTTTATTATCATAGATCATAATGATATTTTTTCAGTAAATCTTTCAATCAAAAATAAAATAAATGATGTCCCATTGAACACTAACTTGATTAATAATTTATTGGTAGAAGCAAAAAGCTGTTGTAGAGAAACATTGGAAAAACTAGATGTGATGCATATGAAAATAGACCAATTTTATGTTGATAATGATATTTATAAGACTTTTCCAGATAATATAAGGTATAAAGATTTATCTGTTGATTTAAGTTTTATTTGTATTCCTAAAAATTTTTTACAAAATTTTGAAAAGGTATTAAAAAAATATCAGATTTCAATTGTTAAAATTTTGAGTTATCAATACCTTAATAGTTTTATAGATATTAGCGGCAATGAGCCTGGCTTAGTTTCAAAAAAAATCTTAACTGGATTCAATGAAAATGAAGTAATTTTCACTAGTAAAGTATTAAGAAATCAAAGCTTTTTTGAGAAATTCTTTAATTTTTTCAATTAACCTGTATTTTCTCGTAATATTTGTTGTTTTTCAATTTAAGTCTCCGGGGATTAAAAGTCTTTTGTGTCGTTACTAAATCAAAAAACAGTAAAAAAAAAAGTCTTGTTCACAGGGATAGGTCTACACAGCGGAAAACAAGTAAAAATTTGTGTAAAACCCTCTGAGCCAAATACAGGAATTGTATTTAAAAGAGTTGATTTAAAAGAAAATAACCTCATTTATCCAAATTTTATGAATGTGAGTAATACTTCTTTAAACACAACTATAAGCAATAACCATGGAGTAAAGGTATCAACAATAGAACATTTAATGGGAGCCCTTTTTGGAATGGGAATTGATAATGCTTTAGTTGAAATTGATAATGAAGAAATACCAATTTTAGATGGGTCAGCTAAGTTTTTTATAGACGAGATACTATTAGCAGGCTTAGAGTCGAGTAACCAACCTATAAAAATTATAAAGATAAATCAAAAGGTAGAATTTAAAAATGGTGAGAAATTTATTTCAATTGAGCCTTCAAAATTAAGCTTAGATATAGATTTTCAACTTAAATATAAAAATAAGATTATTGGTAACCAAAGAAATAGAATTAATGTTTATGAAGATGATCTTACAGATATTTTTAATTCAAGAACTTTTTGTTTATATGAGGATATACAGACAATTAAGAAAAATGGTTTAGCAAAGGGTGGAAGCTTAGAAAACGCAATAGTGGTAAAAGATGAGGATATTTTAAACCCAGATGGCTTAAGAAATGCAAAAGAATTTGTTAATCATAAAATATTAGATTGCATTGGCGATCTTTTTACAAGTGGATACAGAATAATAGCAAGTGTTAATTGTTCTCAAGGAGGGCATTATCTTACAAATAGTTTATTAAGAAAAGTATTTGAGGATAAAAGAAACTTTTCAATCATTGAAATCCAAGAGAGAGCTCTTCCTCACACACTAATAAACAGAAGTTTGCTTAGATCTATAGCTTAATATAATATTCATCTTTATAATTTTTTTTAGAGTATATATACTCGTTGTTATGCATAAAATTAGAATCATTTTCATATTTTTAGCTATAATCTTTTTATATTCTTGCGGCAAAGAAGTAGAGAAGATTAAATTAATAAAGGAACCTAGTCAAAATGAGGAAATGATTTCTGCTTACAAGAAAGGTATGAGCTTTTTAGATTCTGGAGATTATTTTGCGGCAAGTAAAAAGTTTTTGGAAGTCGAAGTATTGTTACCCCAATCCCAATGGGCACCAAAATCAGTTTTGATGGCCTCGTATTCTTATTATCTTCAAAATTATTATTCTTTAGCAATTGAAAATCTTAAAAGATATTTCAAGACTTATCCTAAGGATAAAAACATGGCATATGCTCATTATCTTTTGGCTATGTGTTATTATGAAATAATAGAAGGGGAAAAAAAAGATTTAGCACCATTAATTTTATCTAAAAAAGAATTAATTTTTATTATCGAAAATTATCCTGATACTGATTATGCATATGATGCAAGATTTAAGATTGATTTAATCAACGATATATTGGCAGCAAAAGAAGTTTATATTGGTAGGCATTATATTAAAAAGAAAAAATGGATTCCTGCTCTTAATAGATTTAAAAATGTTTTAAATAATTATGAAACAACAAATCACGTTGAGGAGGCCATACATAGGTTAGTTGAGATTTATTACATTTTAGGTATGGAGGAGGAGTCTCTAAAATATGCTTCACTATTAGGTTATAATTATAATTCTGGAAAGTGGTATAAGGAAACATACAAAATATTTAACAAAGAGTACAAAGTGTCTATTCCTCAAAATAAAAATGAGAAAAGTAAAATTTTAAGTAAAATTAAAAATCTTTTTTAAAAAATGATTGATGAGAAAATTAATCAAAGATATTTAAAAAAAATAAAATTATTTCAGAAGTATAATAAACATTACTATGATCTAAATGAACCATTAGTTGAAGATTATATTTTTGATGAATTAAAGTTAGAAATACTCAATTTGGAGAGAAATTATGATTACTTAAATCATAAAAATTCTCCCAAAAATTCTGTAGGCTTCAAACCTTCTAAATCATTCAAAAAAATCAAACATGAGGTGCCAATGTTATCACTAAGCAATGCGTTTGATAAAGATGATCTTCTAAACTTTGAAAAAAAAATTTTAAATTTTTTAAATGAGGATTCAAACTTTATTATTGAATATAGCGCTGAGCCTAAAATTGATGGAATATCAGCATCTTTAATTTTTAAGAAGGGCAAATTTATTAGAGGTTTATCAAGAGGTGATGGAAAAGAAGGAGAAGACATTACAGAAAATTTAAAAACAATAAAAGATATACCAACCCAAATTGACTTAAAAAATTTTCCAGAAGAAATTGATATTAGAGGTGAAGTATTCATTCAGAATAGTGATTTTAAAAAATTAAGAAATAAATTTGCTAATCCAAGAAATGCTGCCTCGGGTTCTTTAAGGCAGAAAGATTCTAAAGAAACAAAAAAAATTCCATTAAAATTTATTGCCTACACATTTGGTTATGAAAAGGGTTTAAAAATTGAATCACAAAGTGAATACTTAGAGAAACTAAAAGAATGGGGTTTTAAAATAAATCCTTTTAATAAAAAAATAAGAACAATAGATGGTTTAATAAAGAATTATAATGAGGTCGAAAAAAAAAGAGATAAAATTGATTTTGACATTGATGGAATTGTTTACAAAATAAATGATTTTAAGTTACAAAAAAGATTAGGCAATGTTGCTAATGCTCCTAGATGGGCAATTGCACATAAGTTTTCAGCTAATAATGCCATTTCAAGAATAGAAAATATTGAAATCCAAATAGGAAGAACTGGCGCCTTAACACCTGTAGCAAAAATTAAATCTGTAAATATTGGAGGTGTTGTAGTTTCTAATGCTACTCTTCATAATGAGGAAGAAATAAATCGTAAAGATATAAGAATAGGAGATACAGTATTAATTGAAAGAGCAGGAGATGTTATACCTCATGTAATTTCTGTTGATTTAAAATTAAGGAATAAAAACTCAAAGAAATTTATCTTTCCTCACATTTGTCCGTCATGTGGATCTAAAACTGTAAAAGATTTTAACTTTACTACCAAAAAAGAAGATGCGGTTAGAAGATGTTCAAGTGAAGGTTATGAATGTGAGAAAATGTCCATAGAAAAAATAAAACATTTCGTTTCAAAAGAAGCCTTCAATATTGAGGGTTTTGGAAAAAAGATTGTTGAGAATTTTTGGAATTTAAAATTAATAAGACTTCCTTATGATATTTTTAAACTCGATTTTGTTAAGATAGAGGGTTTAGATGGTTGGGGAAAACAATCGGTAGCTAATTTGAAGTATTCAATAAATTCCAGAAAAACAATTTCTTTTGAAAAATTAATTTATGCATTAGGTATTAGACATATTGGTCTAGAGAACGCTAAGTTAATATCTAAAAATATAAAATCATTACAAAACTTTATTATATTATCAAAGAAAAATAATTTTGAAGATTTAATAAATATTGATGGAATAGGTGAGACTCAAATCAATTCATTAAAAAATTTTTTTAAAAACAAAACAAATTTAAATGTTTTGAATAATCTTGAAAAAGTGCTCAAAGTAAAAAATGCTGAAATTTATAAAAAAGATGGTTTATTAACCAATAAAACCTTCATGTTTACAGGCAAATTATCAAACATGAGTCGTTCAGAAGCAAAATCCATAATCGAGCAAAATTCAGGGTCAATTGTGAGTAATGTTACCAAAAAACTTAATTACCTTATTGTTGGTGAAAAACCAACTAATAGAAAAGTTGATGCTGCAAAAAATTTAAACATTAAAATTTTAGATCAGTCGTCTTGGTTAAAAATGCTTAAATAAAACTCGCTAACCATTTTCTTTCAACTCTATTTAAAAAAGGTGAGATCTTTATGTAAACCTCAAGATGATAATTGAAAAGATATTTCTTTTCTTTTTTTGTCAATAATTCAAAATCTATTAAATCTTTTTCTATAGGAGCTAAAGTTAAATTTTTGAAAAATAATTTTTGTCCAATTTTGTTTACATAAACTAAATTTTCTATACGAATTCCAAATTTGTTCTTCTTATAATAGCCAGGCTCATTACTTAAGATCATACCCTTTTGAATTTTAATGGAATTTAATTTTGAGATAGCTTGAGGCCCTTCATGAACATTTAAAAAAAAACCAACTCCATGTCCAGTACCATGATTATAATCGAGGCCATCCTTTTTAAGGAATCTTCTAGCCTCTATATCAATCAATTTTCCTGTAGTTTTTTTATTAAGGTCTGTTTCTGCAACAGCAATGTGACCTTTTAAAACATTAGTAAAAATTTTCTTAATATTTTTATTCTGATCTGAAAAACAGATCGTTCTTGTTACATCTGTTGTACCAAATTTGTATTGTCCACCAGAATCACATAAAAAAATTTCATCTTTTTTCAAGAATTTAGTATTATTTTTTGTAGCCCTGTAATGAACTATTGCTCCATTTTTTCCAGTACCAGCTATTGTATTAAAGCTAGGAAACAGATATTTTGAATTTATTTTCCTAAATTTTTCTAACTTATTTTGAGCATCGACCTCAGTTATATTTAATTTTTTTTTATTTTTTATCCAGTAGAGAAATTTTGTTAAAGCAACACCGTCGAGAATATGAGTGCTGATCATATTTTTGATTTCAATATTATTTTTAATCGATTTTAATAAATAAATTGGATCTTCTTTTTTTGTTATATTAAATTTTTTTCTTAATAATCTTTCAAAATATACTGAACAGGTTTTCTCATCTATTGCAATATTTCTATTTTTTAATTTTTTTAAAAAATCATAAAAATTTTTTGGATCGATAATTTGATTTTTTTTTAGTTTTTTTTCACTAATAAGTTTTGTTGATTTATCTTTTTCAACAATTAAATAAAATTTTTTCTCTTTACTGAGAACAAGGTTGCAATTTGGTATGGGGCTAGTTGGATTGTCATATCCCCTGATATTTAACAGCCATGCAATATTTTCTGGTGCTGTAATAAGCAAATAATCACAATTATTTTTCTTTAGATAATTTGAAACTTTGGAAAGTTTTCGAAGATGGCCCTCACCTGTAATTTTTTTATTAATAGAATAAAAAGGAGTTTTTTTTTTATTCTTTATCTTATAAATATTATCAACAAGATTTTCATTAATCACAGTTACTTGATTGTTTTTTAATAAAAATTTTTTAATTTGATTTGAGGTAAATAATGTTGGATCAATACCTATGTTTAGGTTTTTAAAAACATTCGTATTAACAATCTTAAAATAATCTACTATCTTAAAGTTTTTACCACTCTCAATTTTCGCCTGAATTGTGTATCTTCCATCTACAAATAGATAATTCTTATTTTTTAAAATTACCGCATAACCTGTGGACCCAGTAAAGTTTGAAATAAATTTAAGTCTATCTTTATTAGTATATTCTGAAAAAAACTGATCATTTTTTGGTATAATGTATCCATCAATACCATAATCTTTAAATAGTACTCGAAGCTTATTTATTCTTTTCTTAATCATTTAATTCTTTTTTGATATCTGATCCAGCCTGGACTTCTTTTTGCATCTTCATCTGTTTGAAAATCTTGATTGAACTCAAATTCATCAAACACTTCTTTATTTTCATCAAAGTAAGAATTTTTTTCCAAGTTTTTTTCTGGAAGCTCATCAATGAATCTTGATGCCATGCTATCGATCCAATCACCTTGATAAAATCTGTTCATAGAAAAAGAAATAACAGCATTTCTTTTTGCCCGAGTGATACCAACATAAGCCAATCTTCTCTCTTCCTCTAAACCATTATGTCCTTTTTCCTCAATTGATTTTTGATGTGGAAATAATCCTTCTTCCCAACCAGGTAAAAAAACCACATCAAACTCCAAACCTTTAGCTGCATGCATCGTCATCATATTAATTTTTTCACCTTCCCAATCCTGATCAATAGATGTCGCAAGAGAAACATGATCTAAAAAACTTTTTAAATTATCAAACTCTTTCATTGCACTAAGTAATTCTTTTATGTTTTCTAAACGATTCTCATTTTCGAGATCTTTTTTATTTTTAAGCATTGCAGAATATCCAGACTCATCTAAGAGTGTTTGCAATAATTTTACATGATTAAATTTTTTAACATTTATATCATCTCTCCATTTTGAAATTAAATCTAAAAAAAAATTTAAACCAATCTTAGCTTTAGGTTTTATTAAATTTTCTAGAATCATTTTTCTAGCTGCATTTTCCAGGCAAATTTTATTTTTTTTTGAATATTCATGAATTGTTTTTATTGTGCTTTCACCAATAGATCTTTTAGGATTATTAACTATTCTCTCAAATGCCAAATCATCTTTTTCTTGATTAATCAATCTCAAGTAAGCTACACAATCTTTTATTTCAGCTCTTTCATAAAATTTTATTCCACCCAAAATTCTATACGGCAAACCAATTTTTAAAAATCTTTCTTCAAACTCTCTTGTTTGAAAAATAGCTCTAACTAAAATTGCAATATTGTTTAGTGAGTACTTTGTCTTAATCTGCTCTATTTCATCTGAAACACCTATCGCTTCATCTTTCCCGTTTTTAAAACAATTTAGTTTAATTAGGTCACCCTCTTCCATTGTTGACTCTAATGTCTTTCCAACTCTATTCTGATTATTGGAAATTAAAGAGGAGGCTACAGATAAAATATTTTTTGAGGATCTATAATTTTTTTCTAATCTTATTACTTTTGTGTTTTCATATATCTTATCAAATTCTAAAAAATTTTTTATTTCAGCTCCTCTCCAACTGTAAATTGATTGATCATCATCCCCAACACAACAGATGTTTTTGTTTTTTTCTGCTAACAAATCAAGCCATCGACTTTGTATAAAATTTGTATCTTGATATTCATCTACAAGTATATATTTGAAGTTATTAGAATAGATTTTTCTAATGTCCTCATTTTTTTCCAAAATTTTAACAGAATGCAAAATAAGATCTCCAAAATCACAAGCATTTAACTCAATTAATTTTGATTGATAAATTTTGTAAACTGGCAAAATTATTTTTTCATAAATATCCTTTGAATTAATTTTTACCTCACTTGGATAAAAACCTTTATTTTTCCACTTATCAATAATTGCTATGACATATCTGGGAGAAATTTGTTTGACGTCAATATTTTCAGCCTTACAAATATTTTTAATTAGTCTAATTTGATCATCGGTATCAACAATTGTAAAATTTGAATTTAAATTAACTGCCGAAGCATGTTTTCTTAATAGTTTTGCACAAATTGAATGAAATGTTCCAAGCCAAGACAAACCAACTGCTGATGATCCCAGAATCTTACTAACTCTATCTTGCATTTCTTTTGAAGCTTTATTGGTAAATGTAACTGCAAGGATTTGATTTGGAAAAGCTTTCTTATTTTTTATAATATGAGCAATTCTACTAGTTAAAACTTTAGTTTTTCCAGATCCAGCGCCAGCAACGATTAATAATGGTCCATCCAAAGACAATACAGCTTGTTTTTGAGCCTCATTTAGATTTTTTAAATAATCTGAGTTTACCATTTGAATTATTTAATTATAAGTCAGAACAATTTATGTTTAATTTAAATTTTTATAAAAAAAAATTTCGAAAATTATTATTATCAATAAATAAGATTATAGAAAGTTTTTTTGCTGCTTTAAGTAGGTCAAAATATCCAAAAAGCAGGCATGTACCAATTAAAAAAAAATTTATTCGCTTAGATCAGAAAATAGAAAGTTTTTTTAATAAATTTAAAGATTTTAAAAAATACAATCAGAACAAGAAAAGTTTAAGTATTTTTGAAAATAAGAAAGCTTTAGTCGTTGTGGTGACCGCTTTATTTTCTTTAAGTTATTTTATGATACCAATTTTTTATAATAAAAATGAAATTAGGAGTTTTTTACAAAATAAGATTTCTGATAAATATGAGATAGATATAAATTTTAATGAAAAAATTAGTTATGGTTTATTCCCAAAACCATTTTTTTTCACAAAAAACTTAGACATTGTTCATGAAAAAAAAATTTTGGGAAATTCTGATTATGTAAAATTTTATATATCATTTTCGAATCTTTTCTCTTTAAAAAAAATTAAGATTCAAGATTTGGTATTTAAGAATTCAGAATTTCAAATCAATGCTAATAATATTAATTTTTTCAAAAAAACACTTAATAACAATGAAAAAGAGAATAAAGTCTTTTTTAAAAAATCAAAGTTTTTTTACAAGAGCGAAGACGATGAATTATTATTTTTGTCAAAAATAGATAATTTAAATTTCTTTTATGATGAAAAAAATGATTTACAGAAAGTAAAAACAGATTTTGAAATTTTTAACATTCCATTTAAATTTATAGTAAATAAAGATATTAATAATGAGAAAAAAAACCTTAAGTTATCATCAAAAAAAATTAGATTAAATATTGAAACCTCAATAGAATATAGTGAGTCTGAAACTAGAGGGTTTTTTGATATAGAATTTATTAATAAAAATAATTCATTTAGATATATTATTAAAAACAATACTTTAAATTTTTTATCTAAAGATGAAAATTTTAGTGGTCGATTAAATTTTAAACCATTTTATTTTGTTTCTGACTTAAATTTTAATTACATTAGTCAAAAAAAAATATTTAAAAATGATACTTTAATTCTAGATTTATTAGACTCCGAATTGCTAAATAATTCAAATTTAAATGCAATAGTAAACATGCGTATAGATAAAATTGATAAATTTGAATATTTGACCGATTTTATTTTAGAAATTCAATTAGCTGATGGAAGAATTTTTATGAGCAATTTTGATGTTGATTGGAATGAATCACTTTCCATTAAATCAACAGATATTGAATTTTTAAATGATCAAAATGGAAAAAAATTGATTGGTGAAATTTCATTTAATTTTAATGATGTTGAAAAATTTTTTAGGTATTTTCAGATAAAAAGAAATTATAGGGATGTTTTCAAAGAAATTAAAGCAGATTTTATCTATGATCTCACCCAAGATAAATTAATTTTGAATAATCTAAAAATCGATAATGTTTCAAATCAAGAATTGGAAGATTTCTTAGACCAATACAACAGAAATAATAAAGATTTATTAAATAAAGTAATTTTCAGAAATTTTGTAAAGAAATTTTTTCAAACTTATGCTGGGTAAATCATTTTTTTTGGATTTACAATTTTATCATATTCTTTTTCATTAATTAACTTACTTTTCAAAACCTCATACTTTAAAGTTGTTTTATTTTTAAGAGCTAGTTTTGCAATTTTTGCTGAATTGTCATACCCTATATGTGGCGCTAAAGCTGTTACCAACATTAGTGAATTATCTAAATATTCTTTTATCTTTGCCTTGTCAGCTTTCAATCCTTTAACACAATAAAGTGAAAAGTTTTTAATACTATCGGCTAGTAGATTAATAGATTGTAAAATATTATGAGCTATTAGAGGTTTGAACACATTCAATTCAAAATGTCCATGAGAGCCTGCCATAGTAATTCCATTATGATTTCCAATAACTTTTACACAAACCATTGTAACAGCCTCCGATTGAGTAGGATTAACTTTCCCAGGCATTATTGAAGAACCCGGTTCATTTGCCGGCAAGATTAATTCTCCATAACCTGCTCTTGGTCCAGATCCCAAAAATCTGATATCGTTCGCAATTTTCATCAAACTCACTGCTGTTGTGTTTAATGTTCCAGAAAAGTTTACTATTTCATCATGAGCCGCAAGTGCTGCAAATTTATTTTTTGTTGGCTTAAACGGCATTTTAGTTATTTTTCTTATTTCTCTAATTATCTTTTGATCAAAATTTTTTTTGCTATTCATTCCAGTCCCGACAGCCGTACCGCCTTGAGCTAAAGAATAAATTTCATCTAAAGCTTTACTAACCCTTTTTATACAATCCTCAATTTGAGATTGATAACCTGAAAATTCTTGTCCTAAAGAAAGTGGAGTAGCATCTTGCAGGTGGGTTCTTCCAACTTTTATTATATGTTTAAATTGTGAAATTTTTTTCTTAAGTTCTTTATTCAATAATATTAGAGAGGGTAATAATTTTTTTTTAGTTTCTATCGCAATAGAAATGTGCATTGCAGTAGGAAAAACGTCATTAGTAGATTGAGACTTATTTACATGATCATTTGGGTGCACAGGTTTCTTTGAGCCCTTTTTACCACCTAAAATTTCTATAGCTCTGTTAGCTATTACCTCATTTACATTCATATTTGTTTGTGTACCAGACCCAGTTTGCCAAACTTTTAATGGAAAATGAGTATCTAGCTTACCTGCAATTATTTCATTAGATGCAATAATTATTGCTTTTGAAATTTTTGGTAAAATTTGCTTTTCTTTTTGATGTACTTTTGCAGCAGCTTTTTTAATAATAGCAATTGATTTAATTAGAGTAGGTCTAACTAGAAATTCACCAATATCAAAATATTTTTTAGATCTTTGCGTTGATGCTCCCCAGTATTTGTCATTGGGAACATTTATTGATCCAATACTGTCAAATTCTTTTCGAAATTTCATTGATAATTAAGAAGTATTTATATATTAAAATTTACTTAACTAACAGGAGCAAAATGACAAATTTTGAAAAAGTAGGTACTTTTATGAAAACTTTTGGTCAAGAGGTCAAGTTAGATCCCTCATTTAGTACTGATAAAATTAATAAACTTAGATTAAGTCTAATAAAGGAAGAATTAGAAGAACTTTCAGAGGCAATGCAAAAAAAAGATATAGTAGAAGTAGCAGATGCATTAACTGATATTTTATATGTAACTTATGGAGCTGGTCATGCATTTGGAATAAATTTAGATAAATGTTTTGATGAGGTTCAAAGTTCCAATATGAGTAAATTAGGTAGAGACGGAAAACCTATTTACAATGAATTTGGTAAAGTTATGAAAGGACCAGATTATTTTAAACCAGATTTGAGAAAGTTTTTTAAATAATTTTTTTAAAAACCCATATTTGACCAATTGTCTTTATCATTGTATCTCTTTAGCTCTTTTTTTGACACAGGTCTGAACAATATGTAAGCTATTAACACTCCTAAAATTATGAAAATTATGAACTCCATAAAATATATTTAGTTTGTAAAAATTTTAATTCACTGCGACTTAAGACCATTTTTAGGGGCGTTCTGTTGCCAGGTGCCCCGGACCCCGTTTACCTAATTAACAAAGTTAATTAAGCAGCAAGTGCGTAACTTTCGTTAGCAATTATAAATTAGCCCTTTACGGAGGAACAATTCCGAACGAAAGAATAGCTTTTAGTCACTCGTCGAATCTAGTTCACCCCCATAAGTTGTAAATGGTGGAGGTGGTGGGTACTGCCCCCACGTCCGCAATGGTTATTACGAAATTCGTTTATCGTCATAGTTGGAAATCCAACTTTATTAATATAAAAGGAATTCTTAGAGATTCAATAACAATCATGAAATTAACTAAAGAGCAATTAGCAGATATAAAAAATCAGCAATCTCAAAGTAACCCAACTAAGAGAGTTACTGCGCCAGAGCTAGAAAAAATTCTTTATGAGGCTATGCCAGCGCTAGACCACGGTTTTGTTCGAGTTGTTGATTATATGGGAGACGATACTTCAATAGTTCAGTCTGCAAGAGTTTCTTATGGCAAAGGTACTAAGCAAGTTTCTACAGATGCTGGCTTAATCAAATATCTCATGCGCCATTGGCATAGTACCCCTTTTGAAATGTGTGAAATAAAATATCATATAAAGTTACCAATTTTTATTGCTCGTCAATGGATTAGACACCGAACAGCTAATGTAAATGAATATTCAGCAAGATATTCTATTTTGGATAAGGAATTTTATTTACCGGCAAAAGAAAATCTTGCTGCACAATCCATTTCAAATAGACAAGGAAGAGGAGATGTTTTGGATGGAGAACAAGCAAAAGAAGTTTTAGAACTTTTAAAAGATGATGCTGAAAGGACTTACACGAACTACGAAACAATGCTTAACGAAAGGTATGATGGCTCAACTATTGATGAAAAAAAAAGGGGTCTAGCAAGAGAACTTGCAAGAATGAACTTAACTTTAAATACTTATACCCAGTGGTATTGGAAAACAGATTTGTTAAATCTGATGAACTTTTTAAGATTAAGAGCAGATCATCATGCCCAATATGAAATAAGAGTTTATGCGGATATCATGCTAGATACATTAAAAAAATGGGTTCCAATTACTTATGAAGCTTTTATGGATTATAGAGTTGGTGGAACTGAAGTATCAGCCAAAGGAAAAATAGTTCTACAAAAATTAATAAAAAGTGAAAAAATTTCAATCGAGGACTCAGGCTTATCTAAACGTGAATGGAATGAACTAATGGAAGCCTTTGGTCTTAAAGATAAATTGATTTAATTTTGTTTGCAAAATTAATATAAATTTTTGAAATTTCGTTATTTGGATTTTCTTCAACAATGGGTTTGCCTCTATCTCCTGAATTTCCAACTTCTGGATTTATAGGGATTTCCCCTAAAAATTCTTTTTTGAATTCATCAGCTGTTTTTTTTACTCCACCTTCTCCGAATATGTGATATTTTTTATTATCATCTCCTATAAAGTAACTCATATTATCTACTAGACCCAAAATTTTTACACCAAGTTTATCAAACATCTTAATCCCTCTTTTTACGTCTAATAAAGCAACTTCTTGTGGAGTTGAAACTATGATAGCCCCATCCATTTTGATTTCTTGAGAGAAGGTGAGCTGTGTATCTCCTGTCCCTGGTGGCATATCCACTATTATAAAATCTAAATCTTTCCAATTTACTTTTTGTGTAAAAGTTCTTATTGCACTAGTCACCATAGGTCCTCGCCAGATCATAGGCGTCTGCTGGTCAGCTAAAAACCCAATTGACATACATTGAATATCATATTTAATTATTGGCTCTAATTTTTGTCCGTCAGATTTTGGTTTTTCATTAATTCCCAGCATTTTAGGGACAGACGGTCCATAGATATCAGCGTCCAGTATTCCAACTTTACAACCAACTTTTTTTAATGCTAAAGCTAAATTTGTTGCAAAAGTAGATTTTCCAACACCTCCTTTCGCACTAGAGACAGCGATTGTAAATTTAGTACCATTAATTGAATTTTTTTCTGGTGGTTTTCTACTCAATTTAGCTCGCATTGCGTCACTTAATTCTGGTTTTTCCTTTGGCATTTTTAGATCTTAACTTGTTTTTCCACATAAAGACATTATATAGATTGCCATATGCCAGATGATTTTAAACAAAGCGGTGGAAGTCCTTGGGGATCGCCTTCAGGTGGAGGCGGTAGTGGAAATGGATCTGGAAGAGGTCCTACACCACCAGATATAGATAAGATTATAAGAGAGTTACAAGAAAAAATTAAAAAATTTTTACCAGGAGGAGGTTCTTCTGGAGGTAAACAGGCTTTCTTGGTTTTAATCATTTTAGGTTTTGTTTGGCTAGCAAGTGGATTGTATAGAGTCTTACCAGATGAACAGGGTGTAGTTTTAAGATTTGGAAAATTTGTAAAAACAACTCAACCAGGATTAAACTACCATATTCCTTTTCCGGTAGAGTCTGTCATTACTCCTAAAGTAACTAAAGTTAATAGGATTGATATTGGATTTAGATCTGAAAGAGATAGTGGATTTACTTCATCAGGTGGCGTTGCTGATGTTCCTCAAGAAAGTTTGATGTTAACTGGTGATGAAAACATTGTTAATATCGATTTTTCAGTGTTTTGGGTAATTAAAGATGCTGGCAATTTCTTATTTAAAATCCAAGACCCAGAAGGAACTGTAAAAGCGGCAGCAGAAACTGCAATGAGAGAAGTAATTGCAAGATCTAATATTCAACCAATTTTAACAGAGGGAAGATCTGTCATCGAGACTGACACACAAGAGATAATTCAAGAAATTTTAGATGAGTATACTAGTGGTATTCAAATTACACAGGTTCAAACTCAAAAAGCTGATCCACCAGATCAAGTAATTGATGCATTTAGAGATGTACAAGCAGCAAGAGCTGATATGGAAAGATCAAAGAATGAGGCCGAGGCTTATGCCAACGATGTTATTCCAAGAGCCCGAGGGGAAGCACAAAAAATTTTACAAGCTGCAGAAGCTTATAAAAAAGAAGTTGTGGCAAAAGCGGAAGGTGAAGCAAGTAGATTTTTAGCAATTTATAATGAATATAAGATGGCAAAATCTGTGACACAGGAAAGAATGTATTTAGAAACAATGGAAAAAGTTCTAGCAGATATAGACAAAGTAATTATTGAGAAAAATGCGGGATCAGGTGTAGTGCCATATTTGCCTTTACCTGAATTAAAAAAGAAAGCGAGTAACTAATATGAAAGCTGGAAAAATTATAGCAGGTATAATTGTTGCGTTAGCTGCTACAGCTTTTTTTTCAATATTCATTGTTAAAGAAGTAAACCAAGCAATTGTTTTACAATTTGGTGATCCTAAAAGAATTATATCAAAACCTGGATTAAATTTTAAGATTCCTTTCATTCAAAATGTTGTATTTTTAGATAAAAGAATTTTAAATTTAGACACTCCACCAGAGGAAGTAATTGCTTCTGATCAAAAAAGATTAATAGTAGATGCGTTTGCAAGATTTCAAATTATCGACCCTCTAAAGTTCTATATTTCAGTTGGAAACGAGAGAGTTGCAAGATCAAGGTTAGCAACAATTATAAATTCAAGAATTAGAAATGTATTAGGTCAACAAAAACTTCAAACTTTATTATCGGAGGACAGAACTAAACAAATGGCTTTGATCCAAGAAGGTGTAAATAATGAAGCTGAAAATTTTGGAATTAAAATAAATGATGTCAGAATAAAAAGAGCAGACCTACCTCAAGCAAATAGTGATGCAATTTTTAGAAGAATGCAAACTGAAAGAGAGAGAGAAGCAAAAGAATTCAGAGCAAGAGGTGCTGAAATGGCAGTTACAATTACCTCAACTGCAGATAAAGAAGTCACAGTAATATTAGCTGATGCTCAAAAGAAATCAGAGATTATGAAAGGTGAGGGTGATGGTAAAAGAAATAATATCTTTGCTGGTGCGTTTGGACAAGACCCAGAATTCTTTGCATTTTACAGGGCAATGCAAGCTTATGAAAAGGCATTAATTGGTGGTGAGACATCACTGATTTTATCTCCAGATAGTGAATTCTTTAAATTCTTTGGAAATATCAAACCACAAACTGATTAAAGACTCATGAAGGAATTGATCATTGCCTTTGGTCTTTTCCTATTTATTGAGGGAATCTTATATGCCTTATTTCCATCAAAAATGAAGAATACGCTGAAAAAGCTTGAGCTAATCAAAGATAGTCAATTAAGAACTGGTGGGTTAGTTTTTGTACTATTAGGATTTATAATTATTTACTACGTAAAAAGTTAAAATGAATAAGATAAAAACTACTTTTTTCTCATTAATAATATTATTCAATTTCATACCATTCTCAAATTCTCAAAATATTCCTAGTTCATTTGCGGATTTAGCTGAAAGATTGATGCCATCAGTTGTGAATATCTCAACAACCCAAACTGTTGTTACTAGAAGCAATCCCTTTCCAAATTTTCAATTTCCTCCTGGATCACCATTTGAGGATATGTTCAAAGAGTTTGGAACACCTCAAGAAAGACAGTCCTCGGCTTTAGGTTCAGGATTTATTATAGATGAAAAAGGGATAGTAGTGACCAATAATCACGTGATTGAAGGTGCTGAAGATATTGTAGTTCAGGTTAATGGTGAAAAGAAATTTAAAGCAAAAGTTATTGGTGCAGATCCACTTTCAGATATAGCTGTTTTACAAATTGAAACGAATGAAAAATTTATTCCAGTAAGATTTGGAGACTCTGATAGGGCAAGAATAGGTGATTGGGTGATTGCTATAGGTAATCCATTTGGATTAGGAGGAACAGTGACATCTGGAATAATTTCTGCAAGAAATCGATCAATAGGACTATCAAGGTATGAGGATTATATTCAAACAGATGCCTCTATAAATTCTGGAAATTCAGGTGGACCCTTATTTGATATGAACGGAGATGTAATTGGAATAAATACTGCAATACTTGGAAGGAGTGGAAATGTGGGGATTGGATTTTCAATTCCATCAAATAGTGCAAAAATTGTAATTGATCAATTAATTGAGTTTGGAGAAACTAAAAGAGGATGGCTTGGAGTTAGAATTCAAGATGTTACAAAAGAAATTGCTGATGTTGAAAAATTAGATGAACCAAGAGGTGCATTAGTTGCAAGTGTAGCTCCAAATAGTCCTTCTGAGAAGGCAGGTGTTAAAAGTGGGGATATTATTTTAGAATTTAATGGTGAAAGAATACAACAAATGAAAGAGCTTCCAATAATTGTTGCTAGAACAGAAGTAGGAAAAAAAGTTAAAGTAAAAATTTGGAGAAATAAAAAAGAAATTATAAAAACAATTACGCTTGGAAGACTGGAGACA
Source organism: uncultured Pelagibacteraceae bacterium (assembly GCA_902515095.1). Classification (GTDB taxonomy): domain Bacteria; phylum Pseudomonadota; class Alphaproteobacteria; order Pelagibacterales; family Pelagibacteraceae; genus Pelagibacter. Next base: position 65,060 of record CABXTC010000002.1, on the reverse strand, counting down.
TCAGAAGATTTTAAGATTACTGAAAAAAAAGAGGAGACTATTCAGGAAACTTTAATAGAATCACTTAAGATAAAAGTAAAAAAACTTTCTGATCAAGATATAAAGAACAGAAATTTACCAAACCAAACAACTGGATTAATAATTACAAATATTGAAAAAAGCAGTCCTTTATCTGGTTCTATAGAGGTGAACAGTATTATATTAGAAGCACAGAAGAAAAAAATTCGAACTGTTGGAGACTTAAATCAAATTTTAAAACAGGTTCTAAATAGTAATCAAAAAACTATCTTACTTGTTATTTATAATAGCCAAAATCAAAAAAGATATATTGGTGTAAAATTAGATTAACGCATGGATTTAAAATCCAAAATTATTCTAATTTATGGACCCACAGCATGTGGAAAGTCTAAGTTTGCGATTAAGCTAGCAAAAAAAATTTCAGGTCAGATTATCAATGCTGATAGTATGCAAGTTTATAAGGATTTAAAAATTCTTACAGCGAGGCCTTTTTCTAAAGATTGTCAAAAAATTAAACATCATTTGTACGGATTTCAAAGTGCAAAGAAAAATTTTTCAACAGGTGATTGGCTCAAATTAGTTAATCAAAAAATTCTGTATTGTAAAAAAATAAAAAAAATTCCTATTCTGGTAGGTGGTACAGGTCTTTATTTTAAAGCTTTAACAAATGGATTGGTAAGTATACCAAAAATTCCTTTAAGTTTTAGATACAAAGTAAGAAATTTACATAAAAAGATTGGGCAAAAAAAATTTTTTTTAGAGTTATTAAAATTAGATCCTTTAATTAGAAACCGACTAAATAATTCAGATGTACAAAGATCTATAAGAGCATATGAGATTAAATCGTTCACAAAAAAATCTATGATAAGTTGGTTCAAAAATACCAAACCAGATCATAATCAAAGTGACTTTTTTAAAATTTATATTGATTTTCCGAGAAAAGATTTAATAGATATAATAAATAATAGATCTAAGGAGATGATTAAATCTGGTGCTATTTTAGAGGTTAAAAGATTTATAAAGTTGAAAGTTCCAAATAATAAAAGCTTGAGCAAAGCGATTGGAATTAGTGAGATTAAGCAATATCTTGAAAAAAAAATTCAAACTGAACAACTAATCGAGAAAATATCAATAAAGACAAGACAATATGCCAAAAGGCAGAGCACCTGGGCTCGAGGAAACATGAAAGATTGGATCAAAATTAATCCAGATGGTTTGAACAAGCTTTTAAAAAAAATTTAGATTTCTTCGACTTAGTCTTGACCATAGCACAACTTCAGCTAGATTGCATTAATGTCTAAATTATTTACTGGTGCGGAAATTGTATTTAAATGTCTTGAGGATCAAGATGTTGAATTTATCTTTGGTTATCCTGGTGGAGCAGTTCTTCCAATTTATGATGAACTTAAAAATCATTCATCGATTAAACATATATTAGTGAGACATGAACAGGGAGCGGGCCATGCAGCAGAGGGTTACGCAAGATCATCAGGTAAACCTGGTGTTGTGTTAGTAACATCAGGACCAGGCGCCACTAATGTTGTTACAGCATTAACTGATGCTTATATGGACTCAGTTCCTTTAGTTTGTATTTCTGGTCAAGTACCTACACATTTAATAGGAACAGATGCATTTCAAGAATGTGACACAACTGGGATTACAAGACCATGCACCAAACATAATTGGTTAATCAAAGATATTAAAGATTTATCTAAAGTTATGCATGAGGCTTTTAAAGTAGCAACAACTGGAAGACCAGGACCTGTATTAATCGATATACCTAAAGATATACAATTTGGAAAAACTAATTATAAAAAATTTAAAAAAGAAAAAAAACTAAATGGAAAATCACATAATAAATTCTCTGAAAATGAAATTAATCAATTAATTGATTTAATTTCAAAAGCAAAAAAACCAGTTGTTTATAGTGGGGGTGGAGTAATAAATTCGGGTCCCGAGGCCAGTGAAACTCTAAAAGAGTTTGTAAGATTAATTGGTTTCCCAATTACATCAACCTTACAGGGCTTAGGTGCGTTCCCAGGTGATGATAATCAATTTATTGGAATGCTAGGAATGCATGGAACTTATGAAGCAAACAATGCAATGCATGATTGTGATTTGTTAATTAATATAGGTGCAAGATTTGATGATAGAATTACAGGTAAGATTGATGAATTTTCTCCAAAATCAAAAAAAGTTCATATTGATATTGATCCTTCATCGATAAATAAAATAATAAAAGTAGATCTTGCAATAGTTGGAGATGTTAACGAGGTAATGAGATCAGCTATCAAAAAAATGAATACGAAACCAAATGGATTAAAAGATTCAAACAAACAAAAAATTTCAAAGTGGTGGGAACAAATTCAAAAATGGAGAACAAAAGACTCTCTAGGTTTTGTTAATAGCAATAAAGAGATCAAACCTCAGCATGCTGTAAAAAGGTTATATGAACTAACAAAAAATCAAGATACATTTATTACAACTGAGGTAGGCCAACATCAAATGTGGGCTGCACAACATTATAAATTTAGTAAACCTAATAGGTGGATGACATCTGGCGGTTTAGGAACTATGGGTTATGGTCTTCCAGCAGCAGTGGGTGTTCAAATTGCCCATCCAGATAAACTTGTTATAGACATTGCTGGTGAAGCATCAGTATTGATGACAATGCAAGAGATGTCTACAGCTGTTCAATATAATTTACCAATAAAAATATTCATCTTAAACAATCAGTATATGGGAATGGTTAGACAATGGCAGGAGCTTCTTCATGAAAAAAATTACTCAGAAAGTTATTCTGAGGCTTTACCCGATTTTGTTAAATTGGCTGAGGCTTATGGGTGCAAAGGAATTAAAGCTGATAATCCTGATGAATTGGATGAAAAAATTAAGGAGATGATTGATTATAAAGGTCCAGTTATATTTGATTGTCATGTAGATCCTAAGGAAAATTGCTTTCCAATGATACCTTCTGGAAAGCCTCACAATCAGATGATTTTAGGTCCAAATGATAAAGAAGGAAACAAGATTACTGGTAAGGGGAAATCATTAGTTTAATGTCAACTCCAAAGTCAGCATACAGCATACCCACCAAAAAAGGTAAAATAGACAAACACATATTCGTTGTTTGGGTTGATAATGAGGCTGGTGTTTTGGCAAGAGTAGTTGGATTATTTTCTGGCAGAGGCTATAACATCGAATCTCTAGCGGTTGCTGAAGTTGATGCAACAAAAAATATTTCAAGAATTACAATTGTAACAACAGGAACTCCACAAGTTATTGATCAAATTAAACTTCAGTTGAAAAAACTAGTTCCAGTCCACAAAGTTGCAGACTTCAAAAGAGAAGATAAAAACGTTATATTTAAAGAGATGGCATTACTTAAAATTGTTGCACAAAAAAAAAAGATAGAAAAGTGCCTCAAAGAATGTAAAAAATTTAATCCTATAATTTTAGACAAAACAAGTAAATCAGTTGTTGTTCAAATAACTGCTTTAAGAAGAGAAATTGATATGATGAGTAAAAAATTAAAACCCCATGGTCTTACAAGCACTTCAAGAACAGGGGCTATTGCAATGACTAGAGGTGCAGATACATTTAAATAAAATTATAAAGGAGATAAAAAATGAAAATGTTTTATGAAAAAGATGCTGATGTAAATTTGATTAAGAATAAAAAAATAGCAATTTTTGGATATGGAAGTCAAGGACACGCTCATGCTTTAAATCTCAAAGATAGTGGTGTTAAAGAAGTCGTTGTTGCTTTAAGGGATAGTTCAGCAAGTAGAGCAAAAGCTGAGTCAAAAGGTTTAAAGGTAATGAATTTATCAGATGCAGCTGAGTGGGCTGATGTCTGTATGATATTAACTCCAGACGAACTTCAAGCCACTATATATAAGAATCATATTGAACAAAGAATTAAAGAAGGCACTAGTTTGGCTTTTGCCCATGGTTTAAATATTCATTATGATCTTATTAAAGCAAGAAAAGATTTAGATGTTTTTATGGTTGCTCCAAAAGGACCTGGACACCTTGTAAGAAGTGAGTTTGAAAAAGGTGGTGGGGTCCCATGTTTAATGGCAGTTCATCAAGATGGAACAGGAAAAGCTAGAGATTTAGCTTTATCATATGCGTCAGCAATTGGAGGAGGAAGATCTGGAATTATAGAAACTACTTTTAAAGATGAGTGTGAAACAGATTTATTTGGAGAGCAAACCGTTCTTTGTGGTGGTCTTGTAGAATTGATTAAAAATGGATACGAAACTTTAGTAGAGGCAGGATATGAGCCTGAGATGGCATATTTTGAATGTTTACATGAGGTAAAATTGATTGTTGATTTAATCTATGAAGGTGGGATCGCTAATATGAATTACTCAATTTCAAATACTGCTGAATATGGAGAGTACGTTTCAGGACCAAGAATTATTAATAAAGAAGAAACAAAGAAAAAAATGAAAGAAGTATTAGAGGATATCCAATCTGGAAAGTTTACCAAACAATGGATGGACGAGTGTAAAAATGGTCAAAAGAATTTTCTAAAGACTAGAGAGGAACTATCAAAACATTCAATTGAAACAGTTGGTACAAAACTAAGAGCTATGATGCCATGGATTGGTAAGAAGAAATTAGTAGATAGCGATAAGAAGTAAAATATAGTTCCAAATTGGGTTAAAGTAGTTATTTTATTTTGCAATCTAAACGATAGGTTGTATATTTCATTTACCAAAATATTTATATGGCTGACAAAGATAAAGTATTTATTTTCGACACAACAATGAGAGATGGTGAACAATCGCCAGGGGCCTCTATGAGTGTTGAGGAAAAAATTCAGATTTCTAGAGTATTTGATGAGATGGGAATAGATATCATCGAAGCTGGTTTTCCAATTTCGTCTCCTGGTGATTTTGAAGCCGTAAGCGCAATAAGTAAAAGTGTTAAAAATTCAATTCCATGTGGTTTAGCAAGAGCAACTAAAAAGGATATAGATGCTTGTCATGAGTCATTAAAATTTGCAAAAAGGTTTCGTATACATACTTTTATTTCAACAAGCCCAGTTCATATGAAACACAAACTAAATATGACAAATGAGCAAGTTTTAGATGCTATTAAAGAAAGTGTCACTTACGCCAAAAAGTTTACTGACGATGTTGAGTGGTCTTGTGAAGATGGCACAAGAACAAATTTGGAATTTATGTATAAAACAATAGAACTTGCAATCAATTGTGGAGCAACAACCATAAATATACCTGATACAGTTGGTTACTCTATACCGGAGGAATTTGCAAAAACTATTACATCAATAAAAAATAATGTACCAAATATTGATAAAGCAATTATTTCAGCTCATTGTCATAATGATCTTGGATTAGCTGTTGCAAATGCGTTATCGGGTTTATCAGCAGGTGTAAGACAAATTGAATGTACTATAAATGGAATAGGTGAGAGAGCAGGTAATGCAGCTCTTGAGGAAATAGTAATGGCAATTAAAACAAGAGATGACTTACTTCCTTACGAGACAGGAATTAAAACTGAATTAATTAGCAAAGCATCAAAAATTGTTTCTAACGCTACAGGTTTTCCTGTTCAATTTAATAAAGCGATTGTTGGAAAAAACGCCTTTGCCCATGAGTCTGGCATACATCAAGATGGAATGCTTAAAAATAGAGAGACATATGAAATTATGACACCAGAAAGTGTTGGCGTAAAAAAAACATCTTTAGTGATGGGAAAGCATTCTGGTCGTCATGCATTTAAAGATAAATTAAGTGATTTGGGATATGCAGATGTGACTGATGATGTTGTACAAGCAGCATTTGGTAAATTTAAAATTTTGGCTGATAAAAAAAAACATATTTACGATGAGGACATTGTTGCTTTAGTTGACGATAGTTTAATCATTGATAATAAGATAAATGCAATAAATTTAAAATCATTAAAAGTATTTGCTGGGACTGGAGAGCCACAAAGAGCTGATATGACATTAGATGTTTTTGGAGAGATAAAAAAAACTTCTCAAACAGGCGATGGTCCTGTTGATGCTATATTTAAATGTATTAAAGAACTTTATCCTCACGACGTAAAATTATCTCTTTACCAAGTTCATGCAGTTACCGAGGGAACAGATGCACAAGCAACAGTTAGTGTTAAGATAGAAGAAAATGACAGAACAACAGTTGGGCAATCAGCTGATACAGATACTCTAGTAGCATCAGCGAATGCATATTTAAATGCTTTAAATAAAATGCTTATTAAGAGGGAGAAAAAATCTCTATATAAAAATATTGAACCAAAAAAATTGAAGGAGAGTATATAATGGGTTTATTTGATAGTGTAAAAAAAATATGGAGCCAAGATATGGCTATTGATCTTGGGACTGCCAATACTCTAGTTGTTGTTAAGGGACAAGGGGTTGTTTTGAATGAGCCTTCAGTAGTAGCTATTGTGGAACAATCAGGAAAAAAACAAGTTTTAGCTGTCGGAGATGAAGCAAAAACAATGTTAGGAAGAACTCCAGGAAATATTAGTGCGATTAGACCTTTAAGAGATGGAGTTATAGCTGATTTCATAGTCACAGAAGAAATGATTAAACATTTTATTAAAAAAGTTCATAAAGGAAGAACATTTGCAAATCCAAGAATACTAATTTGTGTACCAACTGGCTCTACACCAGTTGAGAGAAAAGCAATTCAAGATAGTGCTTTAGCTGCAGGAGCAAGAAGAGTTCAATTAATAGAAGAGCCAATAGCTGCAGCAATTGGTGCAGGATTACCAATCTCAGAAGCAACTGGTTCTATGGTTGTTGATATTGGTGGTGGTACAAGTGAAATTGCAGTAATGTCTTTAGGAGGACTTGTTTATTCTAAATCTTTGAGAGTAGCCGGAGATGCCATGGATGGTGCTCTAGTGAATTACATGAGGAAAGAATATAATCTTATGATAGGTGACAGCACTGCTGAAAAAATAAAAAAAGAAATTGGTACAGCAATCCCATCAAATAATAACACCTATGCTGTAAAAGGTAGAGATTTGAGATCGGGTACCCCAAAAGAAGTCAATATCACTGAGGAAGATACTGCTGAAGCTTTAAATGACATTTTGAGAGAAATGGTAAATGGAATTAAAGATGCTCTTGAAGCAACACCACCAGAATTATCTGCAGATCTTGTTGATATGGGTTTAACCTTGACCGGGGGTGGAGCTCTATTAAAGAATATCGATAGAAGATTTTCTAAAGAAACAGGATTACCAGTTCATATTGCTGAAGATCCATTATCATGTGTTGCTATAGGCACAGGTAAAGCTTTAGATCAAGAACAAACATTCTCCACGATGCTTACTGAATATTAAGAAAGATGGCCTCAAGCAGAGATGATTTTATAATTGCAATTAGATCTGCTTTTTTAAAAAAAAGCACCCAACAAAAATTTTCTTTATTAACGTTAGTTTTTTTTTCAATTGTAATAATTGTTTTATCTAGCTTTAATTTAAAAGCTATCACATTGACCAAATCATTTATTAAAGAAATAGTTTACCGATCATCGTTCATTATATCTGTTCCAGAAAATTTTATAAAATCTTCATATGTTAATTTAAGAGAATATACTAACTATTATAGTGAGTTCAAAATAACCAAAGAAGAGTTAGATCAACTAAAATCTGAAAATATTTCAAGTAAAATTGTTAAAAGTGAGAATGAAGAATTAAAAAGCCTTATTGATGGTTATGCTTTTACTTCAAACAAAATTTTAGCAAAAGTAATCGTTGATCATGAAAGTCCTTTTCTAAGATCAATTGTAATCAACAAAGGAAGTAAGGAAAAAATAAAGATAGGAACAAATATTTATGATCGAAGTTACCTTGTTGGTAGAGTAATCGAGGTAAATTATACAAATTCAAGAGTATTGTTATTAACAGATTTAAATTCAAATATTCCTGTTTCTATTACACCTGGGAATGTTCAAGCAATTGTTGCTGGAAATGGAGATAAAAGAGGTGAAATTAAATATATCAAAAACGATCTAATAAACAAAATAGATGATAAAGGAATTGCATACACATCAGGAACTGGCTCAATTTTCAAAAGTGGAATTCCCGTTGGAACTATTGATTCAAAAAATAAAGATGAAAAAATTTTTATTAACTTTTACAGTGATTTTACTCAATTAAAATATGTCTTTGCAGAGATTGATGAGTTAATGCCGTCATCTGTAGTGACTGAAGAAAATGATCAAACAGAGGTTTCTTCAAATACTGAGCAAATAAAATTAGACTTGATAAGCGATGAATTGCAAATTTTAGAAGATAGTAACACTAAATTTATAGAGGAAAACAAAGAATTAAATACTTTAACTAACGAATTGAACAAACAAATTGAAATATTAAAAGCAGAAAACGATTTTCAAAAAAATGTTATTCAAAAGCACGATTTAGACAAAGAAGAGTACGAATTTTTAAGATTAAATTTAATTTATAGCTCAAAGTGTCAATCAAAAAAACTTTTTAGCACTGGTTTCAAAGTAGGTACCCCAGAATATAGAAAGTGCATAATGCAAAGGGGAAAGAAAAGTGATTAGATTTCAAAAGAAAAATTTATTGTATAAGATATATATTAGGCTACCAATACTCATATTATTTATATCTGTATTCAATGAGTTTGATTTAAATTATTTAAATATAGATTACTTTTCTTTTAATTTTCCTTTTATACTTATTTTTTGGTTTGCTTTAAAAGCGTATAACCGATTTGATTATTTATTTGTTTTCTTAGCTGGATTAGTAAATGATACAGTTGTCGGTTTACCTTTGGGTTTGAGCTCTTTATCATACATACTAATTTGTATATTTGCTTCATATCTTAGAAATATTACAATTAGTCCAAATTTAATTAAGGATTGGTTTTATTTTCTATTTATAATTAGCCTTATCAACTCCATTAATTATTCTATTTTATTCTTATTTTTTTCATATGAATTAGATATCACACTTTTTATAGTAAACAATTTTTTCACATTTCTTTTTTATATAATTTTTTCAATATTTTTTAAGAGGTATTTAAAAAGTTTAGATGATTAATTTAAGCGACAATGTAACAAAACTAAATTCTTTAAATCGTAGAATGTTTATTCTTGCGACAGCTAAGATAATTATTTTAGGTGGAATAGTAAGTAGATTATTTTTTTTACAGGTAAAAGAAAATAAGAAATATTTAACTCTTTCAGATAAAAATAGAATTAGAGAGTGGAAGTTACCTCCAATTAGAGGGGAGTTTAAAGATTATTTTGGAAATACTATTGCAGGAAATTTTGAGGCTTATCAGCTTCACATCATACCAGAGCAAGTTGAAGATTTTAGATATGTAATTTTTAGAGTTAAAGAATTATTAGAATTAACTGATAAACAATTTAATAAAATTTTAAAAAAAAAAAATGAGATTAAGCCCTGGGAAACACTCATTGTAGCTGATAATTTAAATTGGGAAAAATTTTCTAAAATAAATAATCATCTTTATGACTTAAATGGAGTGAAACCAGTAATCTCAATATCAAGAGATTATCCATATAAAGAAAACTTTACACATGTTTTGGGTTATGTAAGTCAGGCAAATGAAAATGATATTTTAACGAATGAAAATATCAAAGAAAAATTTGTGCCTGGATTAAAGGTGGGAAAAACAGGTTTAGAAAAATCTTTTGAAAAAAAATTAATTGGATCAAACTCTGTTGAAAGATATGAAGTAAACGCTTATGGAAGAAGAATTAGTCAATTAGCTTACCAAAAAGGTGACAAGGGACAAACAATTAAACTAACTATTGATACCAAAATTCAAGAGTTAGCTAATCAATTATTAGAAGAAAAGGCAGGGTCTATCTGTGTTATGGATATTTATACTGGAGCAATAATTGCTATGCACTCTTCACCATCATTTGACCCAAATTCTTTTGTGTTTGGAATTAGCCAGGATGAATGGCAACTTATTAGAAACAATCCAATGAAACCCTTGGTAAATAAATCTTTATCAGGAAATTATTCTCCAGGATCCACAATCAAACCAATCGTGGCATTATCAGCTTTAGAAAATGAAGTTATAAATCCTGATTTTACAGTTCATTGTAAAGGACATAAAAATCCATTGGAATTATATGGACAAACTTATCATTGCTGGAAAAAAGAAGGACATGGATTTGTAAATTTAAGAGAAGGTATGAAACAATCTTGTGATACATATTTTTATGAAGTCGCAAGAAGATTGGGGGTGGATAGATTAAGTGAAACTGCCAAAAAATTTGGTTTAGGAAAAAAAGTTTTTAAAGATTATTTTGATAATGAAAAAAATGGTCTTATTCCAAATACAACCTGGAAAAAAAATGTTTTAGGAAAAAACTGGCTGCTTGGTGAAACTATTATTACAGGAATAGGTCAAGGTTTTATTCAAACTACACCAATTCAATTGTGTTTGATGACTTCTCAAATTGCTAATGGTGGACATAAAATTTATCCAAATATAGTTGCTAATATTGATAAACAACAAGAAGATAAATTTTCTCCTTTGTATAAAAAATCTAAAAATATCAAGATCATTCAAGAAGCAATGTTTAGCTCTACAAATGAAGTTAGAGGAACTTCTTATAGATCTCGGATTGATGATCCTAAATATCAATTTGCTGGTAAGACTGGAACAGCACAGGTTAAAAAAATAACAGAGAAAGACCGTGAGCTAGATCTTAAAACTTTTGAAATTCCTTATGAGGAAAGAGATCATGCATTGTATATAGCTTTTGGACCTTATAAGAGTCCAAGATACGCTCTTAGTATTATAATTGAACATGGTGGTTCCGGGGGAACTGTAGCAGCACCTTTGGCTAAAGAATTATTTAAAATGATTATTGATAGACACGAAATAAGAAAAAACCATGATACTAAAAAATATTTAAATATATGATGTATCAATATACAAGATTTAATAATCAAAATAATATTCTTCGGAAAGTGGGTAATTTAGATTATGTGCTTTTATCTTGTATATTAATATTGGGATTTATCAGTCTTGCAACGATGTATTCAACTGATGGAGGTGAAGTTTTATTTCATACAAGAAGTCATTTCATTAAATTTATTATCTTCTTCTTAATGATGATAACAATTTCATTTATAAATATTAAGTTTTGGTTTTCTCTGGGTTATTTTTCTTACGCGATTATTTTAGGCATGTTAATTTGGACAATTAATTTTGGAATTACAGCTTCTGGATCAAAAAGATGGATTGATCTTTATTTTTTGAATATTCAGCCATCTGAATTAATGAAAATTTTTATAATACTATGTTTGGCAAAATATTTTCATAGGATGAAAACACAACATGTAAACTCGTTTTACGCTGTTTGCTTATCTCTAATAATTATTTTTGTTCCGATGAGTTTAGTGATTATACAGCCTGATTTAGGTACATCTCTGCTTATAGCAATTAGTGGGATAGTTGTTTTATGGTTTGCAGGATTAAATCATAAGTATTTTTTTTATTCTTGTTTATTATCAATCATTTCTTTGCCTATTATTATTTCGTTTTTAAAACCCTATCAAAAACTTAGAGTTTTAACTTTCCTAAATCCAGATAGGGATCCTCTTGGGGCTGGATACCAAATTATACAGTCAAAAATAGCAGTAGGATCGGGAGGTATCACTGGAAAGGGTTTTTTAAAAGGTACACAAAGCTATTTAGAATTTCTTCCAGAAAAACATACTGATTTTATATTTACATTATACTCAGAGGAGTTTGGTTTTATTGGATCAGTGATATTACTACTAATTTATGCATTGATTATATATCGCGTGATAAGAATTGGTGCACTTTCAAGAAGCTATTTTGCAAAACTATTCTGTTACAGTTTTGGAACATCAATTTTTATTTATATTGTCATAAATATGAGCATGGTTCTTGGTTTACTTCCTATTGTAGGCTCACCTCTTCCTATAATGTCATATGGTGGATCATCAATGCTAGCAACAATGATAGGATTTGGAATTGTTATGAGTGCAAAAACCCATAGCGATCAATCAATTGCATAAGTATAATTTGTCGCCTAATCTAATTTACATTTTGTTGTATAGTCTATAAATGGACAGTAAACTTAAAGTAGGCATAGTCGGAGCTGGAATTCAGGGAATTTCAAATGCTTTATTTTTACAAAAAAAAGGATTTAAGGTAACTATTTTTGATAAAGAGAATCCTGGAAGTCCAACAGCATCATATGGAAACGCTGGTCATTTTTCTCCTTATGCCTCATTATCTTTAAATAGAACTGATGTTTTGTTGGATGTACCAGCCATGCTATTGAGCACGACAGGTCCACTTGCTCTTAAATGGAATTATTTACCAAAGATGATTCCTTGGTTTATGAAATTTATACTAAACACATCAAAGAGTAAGATGATGCATACTGCAAAAAATATGCATCAAATTTTAGATTTAGCCTTACCAGCTTATGATGAATTATTTGATGAAATTAATATTGATGGGTTGGTGGAAAACAAAGGAATTCTTTATATCTGGAATGATAAAGATTTAAAAAGTAGGGAATTAGAAATTAATGTTAGAAACGAATTAGGGGTAAAGCAACAATTGTTAAATAAAAAAGAAATTCACGATCTAGAACCAAACATTAAACCTATTTACCATGCTGGAGTCTATTATCCTTATGCTAGACATGCAAGAAATCCAAAAAAGATTCTTTTAAAACTTTTTGATTTATTTCTTAAAAAAGGTGGAGAATTTAAAAAACTAGATGTGAAAAATATTGAATTCAAGGATCAACAACCAATACTAAAATCTGAAACTGAAAAATTTTTATTTGATAGAGTTGTGATAGCATGTGGAGCTTTTTCAAAAAAATTAACTGATAATTTAAATGAAAAAATACCTCTTGATACTGAAAGAGGTTATCATGTTCATTTTAAAGATTGTGATCATCTTTTACAAAGACCTATTATTTTTTCTAATAGAGGTTTTGGTATCACTCCAATGGAACAAGGATTGAGGGTAGTGGGAACAGTTGAATTTGGAGGTTTAGAAAATCCTCTTTCAAAATCTCGTGTAAAAAATTTAATTAATAATGCGAAATATTTGCTTGGAGAATTGCCTGATCATGAGGATGAATGGTTAGGATTTAGACCAACTTTACCGGACTTTTTACCAGTAATGGGTCCTTCAAAAAATCATAAAAATGTATTTTATTGTTTTGGGCACCATCATTTAGGTTGGACATTGGGACCAATATCTGGAAAAATTGTATCTGGAATGATAGCTAAAGAAAATACAAATCTTAATCTAGACCCTTATAGCTCAACAAGATTTAATTAGTAAGATGCAAAATACCAGAGCATACATAATGCTGGTATGTGCAACTTTATTTTGGGCAGGTAATTTTATGGTTGGAAAGTATGCCTTTTTGGTTGAGATACCGCCTTTATCTTTAGTATTTTATCGCTGGTCACTTGTTTGGATTATATTATTACCTTTTACTTACAAAGAGGTTATAAAATATAAAGATACAATTTTAAATAATTTACCTCTATTATTTTTTTTGGGATTTACAAGTGTTGGTTTATTTAACTCGTTTACTTACTTGTCATTAATTTATACTCAGGTAATTAATGCATCTCTTTTTAATACTGCCATCCCAGCTATAATAATTTTACTTTGTTTTTTATTTAAAGTTGAAAAAACTAATAAATTTCAAATTTTAGGTCTTATTATTTCGGTGTGTGGTATTTTGGCGATTATTACTAGGCTCAAACTAGATATTTTACTTTCACTAAATTTTAACAAAGGAGATTTGATAATGATAGGAGGTGTCATTACTTGGGGAGTTTACTCAACCCTCCTAAAGAAAAAAAAATTTACTCTACCGTTATTAACTTTAGTCCATGTTATTTGTACATTTGGGTTAATAAGTGTTCTTCCACAATTTTTATATGAGTACTCTAATGGACAATTAATTAAGTTTGATAGTAATTTAGTCTATACTTTAATATTTTTAGCTCTTTTTCCAAGTATAGGATCTTACTATTGTTGGGCAGGTGCTGTTTCCATTATCGGAGCGAATAGAGCAGGAATTTTCTTATCTTTGATTCCATTGTTTAGCACAATAATGGCAATACTTTTTTATGATGAAAAATTTAATTTTTTTCACTTGATTGGAGCAATTTTAATTATAATAGGTTTATTTTTATCAAATAAGGAAATTAAAAATGCTTAAAGTAGCTATCTTAGACGATTATCAAAATGTTTCTCAACAATTTGTTGATCTTGAGAAACTATCAGGAAAATATGAAATCAGAATTTTTAGTGAACCATTTGAGGATGAAGCAGACGCACTTGATAAATTGGCTGATATTGAGGCCTTACTGATTATGAGAGAGAGAACTCCAATTACAAAAAATTTGATAGAAAATTTAAGTAAATTAAAATTTATAATTACAAGTGGCTTAAAAAATAAGTCAATTGATTTAGATGCAGCAAAAAAAAAAGGTATTATTGTTTGTGGAACAGAAAGTAATATAAACCCAACACCTGAGTTAACCTGGGCTTTGATACTTGGACTTGCAAGAAATTTAAAAGAAGAAATTGATAATATGTATCAAGGTTACTGGCAAACGACTGTTGGAGTCGAGTTGAAAGGAAAAGTTTTAGGATTAATAGGACTGGGTAAAGTAGGATCGCAAGTTGCAAAAATTGGCAAGGCTTTTGGTATGCAAGTAATGGCATGGAGTGAAAATTTAAATTTAGATATTTGTAAAGAACTAGATGTACTTCCATGTTCCAAAGAAGACCTTATTAAAAATTCAGACTTTTTAACTATTCATGTACAAGGGGGGGAACGATATAAAAATTGTATTACTTTGAAAGAATTAGATAAAATGAAAAAAACATCATTTTTAATTAACACTTCAAGAGGTCCAATTGTAAATGAGGATGATTTAATCGTTGCTTTATCAACTAATGAAATTGCAGGAGCTGGCATAGATGTGTTTGAAAAAGAACCCCTTGCAGAAAATAACAAATTGAGATTTTTACCTAATGCTTTATTAACCCCACATATTGGTTATGTAACTGCAGAAAATTATAATATTTACTACAATCAAATGATTGAAGCTCTTGAGTCGTGTGTAAATAACAAACCTATCAGGCTTCTTAAATGAGGCCTAGAAGTTTAAAATTTCTGCTAAATTCTAGAAATAATTTCTTAAGAAAAATTTACCTTTTTTACAATATATATTTGAGGAATTTCAAATACCTTAAGGGCGGTTCTCAATTTAATGAGGATATATATTTACATAGTTTTTTTAAAAATAATTATAGAGGAAAATTTGTTGATTTGGGATGTTTTCATCCAACAAGAGACAATAACACATTTCGATTTTATAAGAAAAACTGGAGGGGAATAAATGTTGATCTAAATCCAATTACAATTGAATTATTCAATTTTTTTAGATCTAAAGATATCAATATTAATTGTGCTATTAGCGACAAAAGAACTTCAAAAAAAATGTACTTCGTTGATGATTTATCTCCACTAAATACTTTAGATTTAAATCATTTAAAATTCTTGAAAAAGAATTTTTTATTTCAAAATAAAGACTTTAAAGAAAAAAAAATAAAGACAGAGAATATTAACAATATTTTAAAGAAATATAGATTTAATAAAGTAGATTTTTTAAATATTGATCTCGAAGGATTAGAGTACGAGGTTATTAAAAGTATTAACTTTAAAAAGTTCAAAATAAACTTAATTTGTATAGAAATTTTGGATCACAATAAAATTTCAAAAAATAAAAGTAAAAAGATACATCAAATATTAAAAAGAAATAATTTTAAATATTTAAAAAAGATAGGTGTAAATTCAATCTTTAAAAATGTATCTTTTGATTAATTATGGAACTTCCAATTGTTAACCATAAAGATTATTTTGCAAAAATTAATGATGATCATAGGTTCCCAATAAATAAATTTGGAGAATTAGCAGATTATTTATTAAAAGAAAAAGTAGTAAATAAATTTCATACACCCTATCCCTGTTCTGATGAAACATTAAAAAGAGCTCATTCCGAAGTTTATATTAGACAAATTAAAAATAAAACTTTAGATAAAAATGCAATTAAAAAAATTGGTTTTCCATTAATTGATAGCGTTGTTCAAAGATCTTTAATCGCAACTGGAGGTACTGTGCTAGCTTCTAAACTTGCAATTAATTATGGTATTGCTTGTAATACTGCTGGCGGAAGTCATCATGCAAATTTTGATAGTGGAGCTGGTTATTGTGTTTTTAATGATGTAGCTGTAGCAGCACAATATTTACTCGAAAGAGGTTTGGCTGGAAGAATTTTAATATTAGATCTTGATGTCCATCAAGGAAACGGAAATTCTGATATCTTTAAGACAAATAAAAATGTTTTTACTTTCAGTATGCATTCAAAAACAAATTATCCATTAAAAAAATCAACAAGTGATCTTGATGTGGAACTTAATGACAATATGCAAGATCATGATTATTTAAAAGTTTTAAAATATTATTTAGCTCAATTAAATGAAGAAAATTTTGATTTTGTTTTTTATATAGCTGGAGTAGATATTCACTTTAATGACCGTTTAGGAAAACTCAAAATTTCTGATGAAGGAGTTAGGATCAGAGATGAAATTGTAACACAAAATTTTTTTTCAAAAGGGATTCCTTTATGTGGGGTTTTGGGTGGCGGTTATAATAGAGATTTTAAAAAACTTGTCGAATTACACTCTTTTTTGCATCAATCTTGTGCTAAACTGATTTAAGAAAATGAATAAAAAAAATAAAGATTTAACTGTCGAACAAAAACTAATTATGTTTGAGGATGGAACTGAAGCTCCAGGTTCAAGTGAATTAAATAATGAAAAACGTGATGGAACTTATCATTGTGCCAATTGTGACGCAAAATTATTTTCATCCGAAACTAAGTACGAAAGTGGATCTGGCTGGCCATCTTTTTTTCAATCATTGCCTGGCGTTTTTGAAACTAAAACAGATCATTTACTTGGTTATCCACGTACAGAGTATCATTGTAAAAATTGTGATGCTCATCATGGTCATATATTTGATGATGGACCAGAGCCCACCAGCAAAAGATTCTGTAATAACGGTGTTTGCCTAGTCTTTAAAAGCAAAATTTAGTAAAATATGCTCATATTAATTTTTTTGATCAAAATTTCTTAAAATCTAATAATTCAACCTAAGATATAATTTAGGTTCAAAAAGCCATTATATTCAATAGTTTTTTTGTGATAATTTTGCAACAATCCTGTAAAAATCTAAATAGAAAGGATTTAAATTTCAAAATCTAATCAAATGATGATATTAGAGTCTTCATTAATATATATTAATTTAAGTTACGAAGGAAAACTTATGAAAAACTTAAGAAAACAAATAGCTATTTTAGCGATATCTTTTGTGTCATTCATCGGAGTTCAATCTGCTTCAGCAATTGAAGGTATTTCAGTTGGTGTTTCATTGAATACTTCAGCGTTTATGGGTTCTGGTAAAGAGACCATGACAGGAAGTGGTGCATCCACAACTCAAGAAGATATTACTGAAGAAGATGGTGCTTTTAAAGAAGACGTTAATAGTGCATTTATTGAGTATGCATTAAATGATGTAGTGTCATTAGGTGTTGAGATGTTTGCAGAAGATGTAACTACTCCAGAGAACTTAAACGTTCAACAAAGTGGAAGTGGTGAAAACGGAAGTGGATTAAACAACACAGTTAAAGCAACTTTTAAAGATCATACTACTATATATGCTAATCTTAACATGCCATTTGGTACATATCTAAAGTTAGGTTACGTGATGGTAGATGTGGCAACGCAAGAATCATTAGGAACTGGATCTGCATATAATGATGTAGATACTACTGGTTATACAGTTGGATTGGGTTACCAATACAAAGCTGATAACGGAGTGTTTGCTAGAATTGAAGCTTCAGTTGCAGAATACGATGATGTAAATGCAGAAAGTACAGTTGACTCCAGCAAAAAAGTTGAAGTTACAGAAATGTACGGTGCAATTGCTTCTTTTAAAATTGGAAAATCATTCTAATTTTAGCTAAATTAAAATTAAAAAAGGCTGGTTTGATCACCAGCCTTTTTTTTTGTTCAAACAAACCTTCCATTAAGGTAATTTAAACTATGATCTTAGGATTTATAGGAACAGGCAATATCGTTTCAGATGTTATAGCTGGAATAAGTAATTCAAAAATTAAATATAAAAAAATTATAATTTCTCCAAGAAATAAAAAAAAAGCAAAATATTTAAAAAGAAAATATAAAAAAATTATCATAGCAAAAAATAATCAAGCAGTAATTGATAATTCAAATTGGGTGTTCCTTGGTACTTTACCAAGCGTAGGTGAAAAAATTTTACCTGACCTTAAATTTAAAAAGAATCAAATTGTGGTAAGTTTTATGTCTACATTGAGTTATTCAAAATTAAAGAAATTGATTAAAATAAAATTAGATTTAGTTAAAGCAATTCCAATGCCTCCTATAAGTTTGGGAAAAGGACCTATTGCTATATTTCCTAAAAATAAAAAAGTAAAAAATCTATTTAATAAAATAGGCACAACTATTGAAATTAGAAATGAAAAACTATCAAAAAATTTTTGGGTGATTTCAGGAACGATGGCTTCATTTTACGAATTGTTAAATGTACTTTCAAAATGGCTTATAAGAAAAAAAGTAAATAAATTAGATGCTCAAAAATATGTCACTTATTTATATTCAGCTTTAGCTCAGTTAGCATCGGCTAATGCATCTAAACCTTTAAAACATTTAGTAGATGAGCAAACACCAGGAGGTCTTAATTGGCAAGGTGTGAATGAGCTTAAAAAATCTGGATATTATAAATTATTAGAAAAATCACTTAAAAATATTCATAAGAGATTGTAATCTAATAGAGTAATGCAAGAAAATATCTTAGAAATAAAAAACTTATCAAAATATTTTGGTGGTTTAGCTGCAGTTTCTGATTGCTCGTTGAAAATTAAAAAAGGCACTATAACAGGTATAATAGGACCAAATGGTTCTGGCAAAACTACTTTATTTAATCTTATCGCTGGGAATTTAAAATCTTCTGCTGGCAGTGTTATGTTTAATAATGAAAATATTACTGATGTCCCATCCTATGAGTTATTCTCGAAGGGATTACTGAGAACTTTTCAAATAGCCCATGAATTTACAAATTTATCTGTTTTAGAGAACTTAATGATGGTTCCAGGAAATCAATCTGGAGAAAAATTAATGAATGCTTTCTTAAAACCTTCATTAGTTGCAAAAGAAGAAATTCAAATTAAAGAAAAAGCTATGGAGGTTGTTGATTTTCTTAATCTTGGTCATTTGAAAAACGAATTGGCTGGAAATTTATCTGGAGGGCAAAAAAAATTATTAGAACTAGGTCGAACAATGATGGTTGATGCAAAATTAGTTTTGTTAGACGAGGTAGGTGCTGGTGTTAATAGAACTTTACTAAAGGATCTTGGAACAGCTATTGAGAAGCTCAATAGAGAAAAAGGTTACACTTTTTGTATGATTGAACACGATATGGATTTTATAGGAAGATTATGTGATCCAGTAATTGTAATGGCAGAAGGTTCAGTTCTTTTCGAAGGTTCAGTTGAAGATGCAAAAAAAGACGAAAAAGTTATAGAAAGTTATTTAGGTAGGGGTTCAAAATTAAAGGATAATTAAAATGGCATTTTTTGAGGGTAATAACATGACTGGTGGGTATGGTAATGGACCAGATATAATTAATTCATGTTCTGTGAATGTTGAAAGAGGAGAAATAGTATCTATCCTTGGACCTAATGGAGCTGGAAAATCTACAGCAATGAAAGCAATGTTAGGTTTGTTAAATCTAAAATCTGGCACAGTAATAATTAATGGAAAGAATATTTCAAAACTTTCTCCTCAAGACAGAGTGAAGGAAGGAATTTCATTTGTGCCCCAAACAAAAAATGTTTTTGCAGGCATGACAGTTGAGGAAAATTTAGAGATGGGTGCTTTCCTTATTAACAATGAATTTAAAAAAATTATTGATGAGATTTTTGACTTATTTCCAATTCTTAAAGAAAAAAGAAATCAATTGGTTGGTGAATTATCAGGAGGACAAAGACAACAAGTTGCATTAGGTAGAGCGCTTATGATCAAGCCTTCTGTACTAATGTTAGATGAACCAACCGCTGGTGTTTCACCTATAGTGATGGATGAATTATTTGATCATATTATAAAAGTAAAAAGAACTAATGTAGCAATTTTAATGGTTGAGCAAAATGCGAAACAGGCATTAAATATTTCTGATAGAGGCTATGTTTTAGTAACAGGTGAGAATCGATACTCTGGTACTGGTAAAGAATTACTAAATGACCCAAGAGTAAGAAGCTCTTTTTTAGGTGGTTAATATGGATTTTGTAAATGCAATTATACTTTTATTAAATTATATTTTTGTCCCTGCTTTAGCATATGGATCTCAATTAGCACTTGGAGCAATTTTTGTTACTTTAATTTATGGAATATTACGATTTGCTAACTTTGCAACTGGAGACATGATGTCTTTTGGAACTATGTTTACAATTTTATTCACTTGGTATTTTCAATCTTTAGGTATTAGTCTAGGTGTTTTACCAACGGCTCTTTTAGCAATTCCTTTCGCTATAATATTCATGATTTGTTACATGCTTTTAATAGATAAATTTGTTTTTAAATATTACAGAGTAAATAAAAGCCCACCAGTGCAATTAGCAATGGTTAGTATTGGTGTGATGTTTGTTACTCAAGCTGTAGTAAGAATTGTAATTGGTCCTTCAGATAGAAGGTTTTTTGATGGAGAAAAATTTATAATTAAAGCTGGAGAATTTAAGGAAATGACAGGATTAAACGAAGGTCTTGCAATAAAATCAACCCAAGTCTTAACTATTATTGTAACATTAATTTTAGTCTCAACTCTCTTTTGGTTTTTAAATAAAACTAAGACAGGAAAAAGTATGAGAGCATATTCTGATAATGAGGATTTAGCCTTACTTTCAGGAATAGACCCTAAGAAGATTGTTATGATTACTTGGATTATTGCTGGGATCCTAGCAACTATTGGTGGAGCTTTATATGGGTTGGATAAAAGTTTTAAACCTTTTACATATTTTAATAACATGCTGCCAATATTTGCTGCAGCTATTGTGGGCGGCATTGGTAATCCATTTGGAGCCTTTCTGGGAGGCTATGTAATTGCTTTCTCTGAAATACTGTTAACATATGCATATAGAAAATTTTTTATGTATGTTTTACCTGAGAGTATGGAACCTGGTGGTTTAGTCCAATTACTTTCGACTGATTATAAATTTGCAGTATCATTTTCAATATTAGTCATTGTATTACTCTATCGACCATCAGGAATATTTAAAGGGAAGGTGTTGTGAGAAAAAATTTAAATGTAATAGCGGCTTACAGTATAATGATGGGGTTAATTATTCTTGTGGGTATATTTCAGTCTTGGAATATTGCTCTATCAATATTTAATCTTTGTTTAATTTCAGCCGTCATGACAATGGGTGCTAATATTCAATGGGGCTATGCTGGCTTAATTAACTTTGGAATAATGGGATACACTGCATTAGGTGGTTTGGCAGCAGTTTTAATTTCTGTTAATCCAGTTCAAGAAGCTTGGAGTGCAGGTGGTTCGAATATTTTGTTTAGTCTATTTCTTATTATCGGAATGGTATTAGCTGTCAGATACGTTTTAAAGAAATATGAAAAATCGAAAATAAGAACTTATATTATTGCTACAATTATCATCTCAGGAATTATCATAATACGATTTGTATCTGAGCCTGGTATTGAGGCAATTGAAGAGGTAAATCCAGCAAAAACAGGTTTTTTAGGTGGACTTGGTCTCCCAATTATTTTTTCTTGGATAGTTGGAGCTTTATTTGCCGGTGGATTAGCATTTGTTATAGGTAAAGTTGCTTTAGGTTTAAGAGCTGATTACTTAGCGATAGCAACCTTATTAATATCTGAAATTGTAATTGCAATTATTAAGCATGAAGATTGGCTAACAAGAGGAGTTAAAAATGTAATTGGATTAAAACGTCCTGCACCTTACGAAGTAGATTTACAACAAACAGATTGGTTCATTAATCTAGTTGAAAAATTTAACTCTAGTAAATTGAATTTAATTTCAGATTTTGCTGAAAGACAATCTGCTCTTAATCAGTTTGTAATTGAAGGATCATCAGTTTTTGTAAAACTTTGTTATTCAGGGCTATTTTTAATAGTTGTGATCATTCTATTAATTTTAACTCAAAAGGCACTTTATTCTCCATGGGGAAGAATGATGAGAGCTATAAGAGATAATGAGGAGGCAGCTAACGCTATGGGTAAAAATGTTGTTAAGCAACATCTTTTGATATTTGTTTTAGGCTCAGCCATTGTAGGAATTGCTGGGGCGATGTTAGTAACTCAAGATGGATTATTTACTCCAGGAAGTTACAGACCAATGAGATACACATTTCTAATCTGGGTTATGGTTATAGTTGGAGGAAGTGGAAATAATTTTGGTGCAATTCTTGGAGGCTTTGTGGTTTGGTTCTTATGGATCGAGGCTGCGCCAATTGGATTATATTTGGTAAATCTAACAACTGCAGGTTTAGACGATACTCATTTTTTAAAAGTTCATTTAATTGAAAGTGTACCGTATTTTAGATTTTTGATGATGGGAATAGGCCTATTATTAATTATGAGATATAGACCAAAAGGTATACTTCCTGAAAAAATAGAAATAAAATAAAATTATGAAATATATTATTACAGGTGCTGCAATAGCTTGGGCCTTATATATGGCTGATAAATATTTATTTTTTTAAAAAAAAACCCCCAGCATTTTAAAATGCCAGGGGTTTAATCTTTTAAAGATAAATTATCTTTGTTTTTTAGTTTTGAATTTTCCGCCTTTGATTTCTTGTTCTAAGAAAGAACCTTCAGCTTCACCGACGCTAGTAAAAGTTACTCCAGTTGCACCTTCGTAGTCAACTTTTTTACCTTTAGCTAATAAATCTAAACCTTTTTTAAGTTCGCCTGGGTATATTTTTGTTCCAGGGCCGTTAGCAACATCCATTACATTTTTTGCAATTGATGCTCTATCAGCTGATCCACCTGCTTGCATTGCTAAAACAATCAAAGCAGCTGCATCATAAGACTCACCTGTGTAAGGACCTGAACTATCGATACCAGCAGCTTTTGCTACTTTACCGAATACTCCAGCACCTTTACCAGTTGAACCTGGCATCGAACCAAAAGATTTTTTCAAGTCTTTTCCAAATGCATCAACTAAAGACTGACCGATCATACCATCAGATAAAATAAATTTATCAAATGCACCAGAGTCTAATGATGCTTGAATAATACCTTTTCCACCTTGATCAAGGTATCCAATTACAGCTACTGCATCACCACCTGCTGAAGCAAGAGTTGCTACTTCAGAAGAGTAGTCTGCTTTACCATCTTCGTGAGCAGTTACAGTAGTTACTTTAATACCATGACCCTCAACAGCTGCTTTATAAACATCTGCTAAACCTTTTCCATAGTCATTGTTAGTATAAGTGATTGCAACACTTTTAACTTTTCTATCTTTAGTAATATCAGCTAAAATTTGACCACCTCTAGCATCAGATGGAGCAGTTCTGAAGAAATACCCTTTGTCATCTATAGAAGTTAATCCTGGAGATGTGGCTGATGGTGAAATCATTACCACACCATTTGGTACAGCAACGTTTGAAGCTATCGCTCCAGTTACACCTGAACAGTCAGCACCCATTATAGCTGCAACACCTTGTGAAATAACTCCTTCCGCTGCCGCTGTTGCTGCTGCCGAGTCTACACAAGTCGAGTCTGCTCTAATTGGTTTAATTTTTTTTCCACCTAATAGCGACCCTGAATCTGAAGCTTCCTTAAAAGCTAATTCAGCAGAGGCTGCCATAGCAGGTGTTAGAGATTCAATAGGACCAGTAAATCCCAAGATAATCCCCATTTTAATTGAGTGTCCATCTGCCATCACGTTTGATCCAAAACTCGATACAAACATAAAAGCAGCTATAATTAATTTTCTCATTATTATCCTTTTATTGTTAACAATTTTTAAAAACCAAATTAAATCTGATTTATAAAAAGTTGCAATAAGGAAATTATTTAATTTTGTGTAAAAAAAACACTGAAGTAATTACTATTATGCCTCCCAATATGAACAAAATAGTGGGTACTTCACCAAAAACTAGATATGTAAGAATTATTCCAAATATCGGAAAGAGAGAATAAAATGGAAAAATCTTACCAACAGTATAAAATTTATAAAGATAAAACATCAGTAAGTGTGCACATAAAGATACTATAACTGCCTGGTAAGAAATGAGCATCCATGACTCAAAATTTATTTGTTTGATATTTTCTTGAAGATTACCCTCAATAAATATTGAAATAATTATAAGTATAATAAAACCAAAAATACCAGTGCTGACATTTATTGTACTTATTGGTAACTCTTTTAGTTGTCGAGAATAAACTTGTGCTAATCCAAAAAACAAAGCCATAAGACTAGCAAAAAATAGACCTAAATAATTTTCTGTTAATTTTGGGTCAAAAAAAATTATGACTATTCCAAGAAAAGATGTGAAAATTAAAATCCATTTATTTCTACTTATATTTTCATTTAATAAAAAGGCACTTGCAAGTATACCAAATGGTATAGCAAGCTGAGATCCTAAAATTATAGGGGCAATAATTGAAGAATAAAACAATGAGAGATTCATAAATACATAAACTAAAACACCCATTGATATTGAAAATAATATTAACGGTTTAAAAAACTTTTTATTCGGAAATCTAAATCGCCAGAAAGGAAGTAGCAATATAAAGACTAATCCCATTCTTAATGAAGCCATTAAAATGGGTGGAACAGAATTGTTAAGAGCCAACTTAGCTACTGGAAACGCACTTCCATGGGCTATCATTATGAAAATTAAAATGAATAAGTGTTTAAGTGGCAATTTTTTTGATTAAAAGTATTTTTTGAATGTTTCATTAATTGATAAAACACCATAATCATTTAATCCACCAATAATCAACTGTAAAGCAACAAGTAAAATAAAACCTAATCCTATATAAGCTATCCAAAGATGTTTTTGGATATAATTTGCTAGATAAGTTGCAAGCGCACCAGTTAGAATCACTGACAAAATAAGTCCAAACATCATATAACCAAAATTACCTTTAGCGGCGCCCACAACCCCAATAACATTATCAAAACTAATAGTTATATCTGCAAAAAGGACTTTATAGATACTTTTAATAAACGATGGTTCCTTTGATTTTTTAGTAGGTGATTTAACTTTTTTTATTTCAAATAAATCTTTTCTTAAGTCATTAACAATCCAGATTAAAAGAAGACCACCAATAATTTTTATCCAATAAAATTGGAAAAGGTAAGTTGCAAAAATTGCAAATAAAACTTTAAAAACGAGTGCACCAACTACACCCCAAAAAATAATCAATTTTCTATTTTTAGGTACGAAGTTAGCAGCAATTAAACCGATTATAATCGCATTATCTGCAGCTAAGATAATATCAATAAAAATGATCTGTAAGAGTATGAGTGATTCTTCTAACAATGTAATATTATTTTAAAATACAATTATAATTGTTCAAATTCTGTTGTCTATTATTAGTAATTAATATTTTGAAACTTTTTCACCAGCAATGATAGCTTTTAAATCATCATATTCTCTACAATTACATCCTTTTAATACTTCAAGTCTTTCTATTGCAAGATTATGTCTATTTGTTGCTACATACAATTCACCAAGGTATTCATTAATACCTTTATGCTTTGGATCAATCTGTAAGCCTTTTAAATAATATTTTTCTCCATTTTCGTAATCACCAAGTTTTCTTGTAGTAAAACCTAAATAATTAAGTGTATTTGCTTTATTTGGAAATTTTTTATTCGATTGAACTAATAATTTTTGTGCTTTCTTATAACTTTTTTTTGCTTTTTCTAATTTATCTTTCTCCTCGAATTTCTTTGCTGCTTTAATATGGGTAACAGCCATATCATATTGAGTTTTAGTTTTTGAAGAGCCACTATCACTAGAGCCAGCTGCAAATGAGTTTGAAACTAAAAATATTGAAACAACTATAGAAATTAAAAGTTTTTTTATCATATAAATTTTCTCATTTTATTTAAAGTTTTAAGTGTAAGTCCATTATCAATTAAATTATTTCTAATTGATTTAGCTGTTTCTAATGAACTAAAGTTATCCCCATGTATGCATACAGAATCAATTTCACAAGGTATTTGTTTCCCACTGTGACAATTAAGTGACTGAGTTTGTACCATCTTTAATACATGTTTTTTTGCTTGTTCTGGGTCGGTAATCAAAGCATGAGGTTTTTTTCTTGATACAAGATTTCCATCATCTTCATAATTTCTGTCTGCAAATATTTCACAAGCAATTTTCATATCTAACTTTTTAGCAGCTTGTTCCATTTTAGATCCCGTTGGTACCAAATAAATCAACTGTGGATTTATTTTTTTTATCACTTTTGCCAATGTTGTTGCTAAATCAATATCCTCACATGCCATATTATTTAAAGCACCATGTGGCTTTATATGAGTTACATTTTCACCATGGTTGGATGAAATTGTTTGAAGAATTTCATATTGATCAATTATCAATTTTTCTATCTCAGAAGATGATAAATTCATTCGCTCTCTCCCAAAATTTTCTGGATCATTGAAAGATGGATGTGCTCCAATACTCACTCCATTTATCTTAGAAATTTCAATGACTTGATTCATTGTTTCCTCATCACCCGCATGATAACCACAAGCAATATTTGCTGAATTCACTATCTCAAGCAAATGGGGATCATATTTATTTGAATGGTGTTTTGATTTTTCACCTAAATCACAATTGATATTAATTTCCATAGTATTAATAGTTGAAGTATAACATGGCATGATAAAAAATATATCAAATCTTGGTGACGCAGCTTTATATTGCGATTTTGGTAAGGAAGTAAATAAAGAAACAAACTCCAAAGTGGTCAAATATTTTAAAGATATCAAAGAAAAAAATATTCAAGGAATTATTAATTTAGCTCCATCTTACAACAAACTGATTATTTCCTTTGATTTAAGGATGACTAATTTCAAAGCAATAAAAAAAGAAATTGAAAATCTAGAAGTTAATGAAACATCCAATCAAATTTCAAAAAAAATTGAAATACCAGTTTGTTGTGAGGGATCTTTTTCATTAGATATTGAAAGATTAGAAAAAAAACTTTCTTTTAAGAGGGATAAAATTTATGAAAATTTTTTTGATAAAGAATACTTTTGTTATATGACAGGTTTTATAGCTGGAATGCCTTTTCTCGGAGATCTTGACAAAACGATGAGAGCTAATCGATTAGAGACCCCCAGAGTAAAAGTTCCAAAAGGATCAGTTGGTTTAACAGAACAGTTTGCTAATATTTATACTTTTGAAAGTCCTGGTGGATGGAATATAATTGGAAATACTCCAGTTCGAATATTTGATAATTTAAAAGATAAAAATCCAAATTTAATTTCTCCTGGAGATACAGTTGTTTTCAATCAAATATCTGTTGAGGATTATAAAAATTATAATGAATAGTTTTGAAATAATTAGAGCAGGAATCAATACAACATTTCAAGATAATGGTAGAAATGATCTTTATCATATAGGTATTCCGTTTAGCGGAGCCATGGATAAAAGAAATTATTTTTTAGCTAATAGCTTGATAGGAAATGAAACTGACAAGCCAGTTATTGAATTTGCATATCAAGGTCCTTTGATAAAATATATAGGTGATAAAATAAGCTTTGTAATTACGGGAGATGTAATATTTAAATTAATTAAAAAAAAAAGTGTAATCGAAGGAAATTGCTATGAAAGTTATACTATTGAAGATGGAGATCAAATAGACATTGTGTCAACAAATAAATCTGTCTATGGCTATTTAGCCATTAGCGCCGAATTTGATTTAAAATCACAGTGGGGGAGCTACTCGATAAATACAAAAGCGAGTATTGGTTCTAACAATGGTAAAAAATTACAAAATAATCAAAAAATAGATATTTTGAATATCAATTCAAACCAAGTTAAAAAAAAAATAAATTATATAAATACTCGAATTGAGAAAATAAGAGTAATCAAAGGGACAAATTTTGATTATTTTTCTGATGAAGGAAAAAAAATATTTTTTGATAAAGAATTTACTGTTTCGAAATTATCTGATCGGATGGGAATGCGATTAGAGGGCCCAAAGATCAAAAATATTGTTGAAACAAATATAAGGTCAGAGGGACTAATTAAGGGTGTAATTCAAATTCCTGCTGATGGAAATCCAATTATAATGCTGTCGGATCATGGAACAATAGGAGGATATCCTAAAATTGGAGTAGTTATTAGTGCTGACTATGACAAATTAGTTCAATTATCACCAGGATCAAAAATTAAATTTCAAGAAATAGAATTATCTGATGCAGAAACTTTATTTAAGTTGTATGAAATGGAAACTCAAAATTTAATTTCACAATTTAAATGAATATAATCAAGAATTTACCAGGACCATTATTAATATTTTTAGGTGCCTTAAGCTTAAGTTTTGGTGGATTAATCGTAAAATCTTTTGAGGGTGCAACTTTATGGCAAATTTTATTTTGGAGATCTTTATTTTTTTCTCTTACTATTTTAGCTTTCTTAATTATTAGCTATAAAGGTAAAACTTTAAAATCATTCTATGTTTCAGGTTTGCCAGGATTTTTTGGTGGAGTAATATTATCTATTGGTTTCTGTGGTTATGTTTTTGCAATGTATAATACGACAGTTGCAAATACTAATTTTATCATTTCACTTCAAATATTATTTCTTTCTGTCTTTGGGTATTTTTTTTTAAAAGAAAAAATAAGCACAACAACTTTAATTTCAATAATTTTAGCAATGACAGGTGTTTTGTTGATGGTTGGAAATTCACTCACACCAGGTGAATTATCTGGAAACCTAGCAGCATTTTCAATGCCAATAGTTTTTGCAATTTTAATTATAATAATAAGAAAATATCCAACTGTAGACATGGTTCCAGCTCAATTTGTAGCTGGCGTATGTTCATGTTTATTCGGGTTTTTGCTCTCAACTAAAATAATGATATCACCTCATGACATTTTTTTAGGTTTTCTAGCTGGTTTTTTTCAAGTTGGTTTTGGTTTTATATTTATTACAATTGGAGCAAGAACAACTCCCTCTGCTACGGTTGGAATAATTATGCTTTCCGAATCTGTACTTGGTCCGATTTGGGCCTTTCTATTTGTAAGTGAAAGACCATCAATGTTTGGATTAATAGGAGGTGCAATTATACTTTTTGCTGTATTAATTCAGTTTAATTCACTTTTAAATGGGCGAAAAAAAATTGTTTCTGATTGACTTTTTCATGCACATGTAAGATTATTCTTTTACGGGAGAGACTACAGAATATCGTAGCGCCGAAGGAGCAACCACCCAGGAATCTCTCAGGTAAAAAGGACCGTAACATATTAACTCTGGAAAGAGATTTAATTCTCGCCGAAGGAGCAAAACTCTCAGGCAAATATACAGATGGGTACAAAGAGTTAATATGAATATAAAAAAAACACCGTTGTACCAATTGCATCAAGAAAACAGAGCAAAGTTTGTTGAATTTGCAGGCTATCAAATGCCTATTCAATATTCTAAGGGTATAGTAGAGGAACATAAATTCACAAGGAGTCATTCTGGTATTTTTGATGTTTCTCATATGGGTCAGTTATTTATTTATGGCGGTGAAGACCTAATTAAAGATTTAGAAAAAATCTTTCCCTTAAATTTGAAAAATTTAAAATTAAATCACTCAAAATATAGCTTCTTAATGGATAAAGATGCTGGGATACACGATGATTTAATTATAACAAAAACAAATGAAGGTTTTTTAATAATCCTTAATGCAGCATGTAAAGATGATGATTTTAAAATTTTAAAGGAATTACTGGAGGAAAAGTACAAAATGGTTTTAGATGAAAACAGATCTTTAATTGCAATTCAGGGTCCTAAATCACCACAAATCCTAAACGATGTTATTGATGGAGTAAAAGATCTTAATTTTATGTCAGGAAACTGGTTTTTATTTCAAGATCACAAAGTCTATATCACTCGATCTGGGTATACAGGTGAAGATGGTTTTGAGATATCAATCCCAAATGATTTTGTAGATAAATTAACCAGAGAATTGATCAACAAAGGATCCAAGTTAATAGGTTTAGGAGCAAGGGATACCTTGAGATTGGAAGCTGGTTTATGTTTATATGGTCATGATCTTGATAAAGATAAAACTCCAGTGGAAGCAAATTTAAAATGGGCAATTTCAAAGGAAAGAATATCCAAGGGAGATTTTATAGGCTCTGATATAATCATTAAACAACTAAATAATGGAGTTAGTAAAATTAGAGTTGGAATTAAACCTGAGGGAAGAATAATTGCTAGAGAAAAAACAAAGATATTTAATCAATTAGATGTTCATATTGGAGAAATTACAAGTGGCACATTTGGACCAAGTGTAAATGGACCTGTAGCAATGGGTTATGTAGAAAATGAATTTTCAAAAAAAGATACTAAAGTATTTTTGGAGGTGAGAGGCAAAAAACATGCAGCTAGTATTTGTAATTTACCATTTTATAAAAAAAGTTATGTGAAAGGAGCCAACTAATGAGCGAAGTTAAATATTCTAAAGAACACGAATGGATAAAATTAGAAGGTGATGTAGCAACGATTGGTATAACAAAGCATGCAACAGAAATGTTAGGAGATATTGTGTTTACAGAATTACCTGAAAAAGGCTCTAATGTTGAAAAAGATGGAACAGCAGGAGTTGTGGAATCTACTAAAGCCGCAAGTGATGTTTATACTCCAGTGAGCGGTGAAGTTGTAGATACAAATCAAGAAATTGTGGATGATCCATCAAAAATAAATCAAGATCCAGAAAATTCTGCCTGGTTCTTTAAACTTAAGATTAAAGATAAATCTGAAATGGACTCTTTAATGAACAAAGATGACTACGATAAGTTTGCAAAGGAGACCACAACATAATGTTACATAATTCTGAAAAAGATTTTATTAAAAGACACATTGGTCCTTCTGAGGAAGATCAATCAAAAATGTTAAAAAAGTTAAACTATAAATCATTGAATGATTTAATTGATAATACTGTTCCAGAAAAGATACAGTTCAAGGGCGAACTAAATATTGGAGAACCAAATTCAGAATATGAAGCTTTAAGAAAATTGAAAGCAATTTCAAAAAAAAATCATATTTACTCAAACTTTATTGGTATGGGTTATTATGGAACTTACACACCATATGTAATTTTAAGAAATATATTAGAAAATCCAGGTTGGTATACTTCTTATACACCTTATCAGCCAGAGGTAGCACAAGGAAGATTAGAAATGCTTTTAAACTTTCAACAAATGATTGTTGATTTTACAGGAATGGATATTGCAAATGCATCTTTACTTGATGAAGGTACAGCAGCGGCAGAAGCTATGGGTTTAAGTTATAGACTTGACAAAAGTGATAGTAATTTAGTTTTTGTCTCAGAAAATTGTCATCCTCAAACAATCGAGGTTATAAAAACTAGAGCAGAGCCTATGGGTCTAAAAGTTCTTGTTGGAAACGAAGACAAAGTTTTAGAAAAACTAAAAGAAGATATTGTTTGTGGAATCTTACAGTACCCTGGAACCTTAGGTGATATTAGAGATCCTAGTGAGGCAATAAGCAAAATTCATAAAAGAAATGGTAAAGCAATTTTAGCTTGTGATCTTCTTGCACTAGCTAAGTTAAAAACACCTAGGGAACTTGGTGCTGATATTGCAGTTGGCAGTTCTCAAAGGTTTGGTATTCCAATGGGTTACGGAGGACCACATGCAGCATTTTTTGCAACAAAAGATGAATACAAAAGATCTATGCCAGGTAGAATAGTTGGTGTTTCAGTAGATAGACATGGAAATAAGGCTTATAGATTGTCACTACAGACTAGAGAGCAGCATATTAGAAGAGATAAAGCTACAAGTAATATTTGTACCGCACAAGCATTGTTAGCCATAGTCTCAGCAGCATATGCTATCTATCACGGTCCAGATGGAATAAAAAATATTTCTGAAAGAGTATCTCAATTAGCAAAAAATTTTGCTGATAAAATAAAACAATCTGGCTATGAGATATATTCTGATAATTTTTTTGATACTGTTACAATTATTACCAAAGAAAAGACTGATCAAATTTATAAAAATGCTTTAAATCAAAAAGTTAATATACGAAAAGTTAACCCTGAAATGCTAGCGGTTTCTTTTGATGAAAGAAAGAACGTTTATAGAGTAAATCAACTATTAAAAATTTTTAATGCAGCAGAGTCAATTAAAAAAGAAGACCCTACAGTAAGTTTACCTAATCTACCAAAAAGTTTATTAAGAACTTCAAAATATTTAGAACATCCTGTTTTTAACTCGTATCGTTCAGAGACAGAAATGGTTAGATACCTTAAAAAGTTAGAGGACAAGGATATAGCTCTAAACAGAACAATGATTGCATTAGGTTCGTGTACTATGAAATTAAATGCTACTGCAGAAATGATACCTATATCATGGAGAGAATTAGCGGAGCCACATCCATTTGTGCCTATTGAGCAAATGGAAGGATATAGAACATTATTCACAGATCTAAAAAATTGGTTAAGATCAATTACTGGTTTTTCGGGAGTTTCACTTCAACCAAATGCAGGAGCCCAAGGCGAATATGCAGGACTAATGGTAATAAGAAAATATCATTTAGATAGAGGTGATAAAAATAGGAACATATGTTTAATACCAAGTTCTGCACACGGAACAAACCCTGCAAGTGCACAAATGGTTGGGATGAAAGTAGTTGTAGTTAACTGTGATAAAGAAGGCAATGTGGATTTTGATGATTTAAAGAAAAAAGCAGAACTCCATTCAGAAAATTTAGGAGCCTTAATGGTTACATACCCATCTACGCATGGTGTGTTTGAAGAAAAAATAATGGAGATATGTGAATTAATTCATAAGCATGGTGGACAAGTTTATATGGACGGTGCAAATTTAAATGCATTAGTTGGTATAGCGAAACCAGGAAACTTTGGTCCTGATGTTTGTCATATCAATTTACATAAAACATTTTGTATCCCCCATGGTGGCGGTGGACCAGGTATGGGGCCTATCGCGTGTAAAAGACACTTACAAATTTATCTGCCTAATCATCCAGTTGTAAAAGATTGTGGTCCTGCTACAGGAATAGGAGCTGTGTCTGCTGCTCCATGGGGAAGCTCAAGTATTTTATCAATTTCTTGGATGTACATAAAAATGATGGGATCCGAGGGATTAAAACTTGCTTCTAAGGTTGCTATACTGAACGCAAATTATATTGCTGATAGACTAAAAGATCATTATCCAATTTTATACAAAGGTTCAAATGGTAATGTTGCTCACGAGTGTATTATCGATATTAGATCAATCAAAACAGAAACAGGCATTACAGAGGAAGATATTGCAAAAAGATTAATCGATTTTGGTTTTCATGCACCAACAATGTCTTGGCCTGTAGCTGGAACGATGATGATAGAGCCAACAGAAAGTGAGAACTTATCAGAGTTAGATAGATTCTGTGATACTCTAATTAAAATAAAAGAAGAAATAAATCTTATTAAAACTGGAAAGTTTGATAAAATTGATAATCCAATTAAAAATGCTCCTCATACTGACACTGAGCTGGCCTCTGATAATTGGAAACATAAATATTCAAGAGAAGAGGCTGCTTATCCAGCTAAATTTTTAAAGACAAATAAATTTTGGCCACCAGTTGCTAGAGTAGATAATGTTTATGGTGATAAAAATATTTTTTGTACTTGCCCTAGTATGGATGAATTCAAAGAAGACGCAGCTTAATAAATGAAAATAGCTGTAATTGGCTCAGGCATATCTGGATTAGGTGCAGCATATTATCTTTCAAAAAAACACCATGTAGATCTTTTTGAAAAAGAAGATCATTTTGGTGGTCACTCAAATACAGTTGATTTTATTTTAGATGGTAAAAAAATTTCTGTCGATGTTGGCTTTATTGTTTTTAATTACCAAACTTATCCTAATTTAATTAATTTTTTTAAAGAACTAGATGTTGAAATAGAGAAAAGTGATATGTCATTTTCTGTTTCAGTAGAAAATACGAATTTTGAATACTGTGGCAGGGGTCTAGCAGGATTATTTGCAAATAAATCAAATTTATTTAATGTTGAATTTATCAAAATGTTTTTTGATATTTTTAAATTTTATAAGTTATGCGATAAAATTTCAGACGTAGACCAAAAAACTTCTTTAAACGAATTTTTACAAAAAAAAAATTGGTCAAAAAGTTTTATAAATTATCACATTATACCAATGGTTTCAGCTATCTGGTCTATGCCACCTTATGAAGCTGGAAAAATGCCAATAAATTTTTTTTTGAAGTTTTTTCAAAATCATGGGTTATTTAAACTAAGTAAAAGACCACAATGGTATACGGTAAAACAAAGAAGTAGAGCTTATGTAAATAAAGTTTTATCGAATATCAGTGGTGAACACTATAAAAATTACAAAATAAACTCGGTAAGAAAAATTTCTTCAGGTGTTCAAATTTATTATGGAGGAAATCATGAATTTTTTGATTATGATAAAGTTGTTTTAGCAACTCATGCTAATGAGGCACTTTCTTTGATAAAGAACCCAAGCGAACAAGAAAAAAAGATTTTATCAAATTTTAAATATAGAGGAAATCAGGCAGTCTTACACTATGATGAAAATATAATGCCAAAAAATAGAAAAACCTGGTCATCTTGGAATTCATTTGTTGATCCTAATAACTTAAACAAAAGCTCTCTTTCTTATTGGTTAAATCTTTTACAAAATTTGAAAATTGAAAAAAATGTTTTCTTATCTTTAAATCCATTTAAACAAATTCCTGAGGATAAGATATTAAGAAAAATAAATTTTACCCACCCTTATTTTGATCAAAATGCTTTAAACAACCAAAAAAATTTAAAAAACATCCAAAATAAAGAAAATTTATTGTTTTGTGGGAGTTATTTTGGTTATGGATTTCATGAGGATGGAATAAAATCATCAATTGAAATGCTTAAAGAATTAAATGAATAGTTCAATATATAACGGCACTGTTATTCATAAAAGATTTAAACCAAAATCTCATTTTTTTAAATATAGCGTATTTTCTTTATTAATAGATTTAGCTGATTTAGAACAATTGGATAAAGATATTAAATTCTTTTCATTTAATAATTTTAATCTAATAAGTTTTTTTGAAAGAGATCATGGAGATAGAGATGGATCTTCATTGATTGAATGGGTCAAAAGAAATCTTGAAGAAAATGAAATTAATTCTGAAGACATTAGAATTAAACTTTTATGTTATCCAAGGATTTTTGGATACGTATTTAACCCTCTAAGTGTTTTTTTTATCTATAATAAAAGCGAAAAGTTGATATCAATTTTATACGAGGTAAAAAACACATTTGGTGAACAACATACATATATTTTTAAGGTTCAGGATGATCTAAAACTTTTTCAGCATAATTGTTCAAAAAAATTTCATGTTTCACCATTTATTGAGATGGATTGTAATTATTTTTTTAGAATATTGAAACCGGGCGAGAGAATATCAGTTATTATAGATCAGTATCAAACAAATGAAAAAATTTTGTATGCATCACAAGATGGAAATAGAGTAGATTTTAATAGTAAAGAATTATTAAAATCATACTTAAAACACCCACTTATGACCTTTAAGATAATTTCAGCGATACATTTTGAAGCGTTTAAATTGTGGACTAAAGGAATTAAGTTCATTAAGAGAAAGCTTAATATAAAAAATAATATTACATATGAAAGCTAATGAACATAAATAATTTTTCAGATAAAATTGTATTTAATATTTTAAAGAAAATAGAATTTGGATATTTAGAACTCATTAACCACAATGGTGAGTGCTATAAATTCGGTAATCCTAATGAAGCCTTAAAAGCAAGTATAAGAATCAAAAACCCAAATTTTACCTTCAATCTAATAAGAGGAGGAAGTGTGGGTTTAGCAGAGTCTTATATGAAAAATGATTTTGAAAGTGATGATTTGTCTAATTTGATAGAGTTTACCGCTAGGAACATTAAACAAATTCATAAATTTTCAGGATTATTAGATTTGCCATTTATTAATTATGTAAAAAATTTTTTTATAAAGAATACCAAGAATCGAAGTAAAGAAAATATTTCAAAGCATTATGATTTAGGAAATGAATTTTTCTCTCTGTGGTTAGATAAGACATTAACTTATTCAAGTGCAATATTTGATGAAAAAAATAAGAATCTGTCTGATGCTCAAAATAATAAGTATCAAAAATTAATAGATTTAATTAGGCCAAACTCAGGTGATAAAGTTTTAGAGATCGGTTGTGGCTGGGGAGGTTTTGCTGAATATGTTGGAAAAAAATATGATGTAAAATTGGATTGTATCACAATTTCAAAAAAACAATTTGAATATGCTAAAGAGAGAATTTACAGATGTGGTTTAAATGAAAAAGTAAATATCGAAATCAAAGATTATAGAGATTTAAAAAATAAGTATAATTCTATTGCATCTATCGAAATGATAGAAGCGGTGGGAAAAAATTATTTAGAAAGTTATTTTAAAACAATTAAAGATAATTTATCAAATAATGGAAGTGCTGCCATTCAAGCAATTACTATTGATGACACGCTTTTTGATAGATACAAAAATAAACAAGATTTTATTCAAAAATATATTTTTCCTGGAGGTTTTCTTCCTAATAAAGGAAGTATTAACAGATATGTTTCTGATAACGGCTTAACAATTAAATCTTATGAGTCTTATGCAGATCATTATTCAAGTACATTGGCTATTTGGAAAAAAGAATTTAATATGAAATGGGAGTTGATTAAAAAACAAGGATTTGATTCAACTTTTAAAAGAATGTGGGAATTTTATCTTTCTTATTGTGAAGCAGGTTTTAAATCAAAAAATATAGATTTAATTCAGTTTTCACTTCAAAATAAATAGAATTATAGTGAGACTTATGATCAAAATTAAAAATATTAAATCAATTTTATTGATAATTTTTCTATTCTTAATTACAAACTGTTCAAAAAATAGTTCCATGAACCCAGAAGATTTTAAAAATAAAGAACCAAGACTTATAATTGAAAATTACTTGTCTGGTAATGTTAAAGCATGGGGTGTGCTTCAAAATAGGTCAGGAAAAGTTACCAGACAATTTTCTGCTGACTTAAATGGAAAATGGGATGGAAAACAATTAATTCTTGATGAAAAATTTAATTGGGATGATGGGGAAATTCAAACTAGACAATGGCAGATTACAAAGATTGATGACAATAACTATGAAGGAACAGCAGGAGATGTTGTTGGTAAAGCAAAAGGATTTTCATATGGATCAGCTTTTAAATTTGAATATGTTTTGTTAGTACCAGTTAAGGGCAAAGAAATGAAAATTACTTTTGACGATTGGATTTTTAAACAAGATGATCGTGTTGCAATAAATCGAGCAACGATGACTAAGTTTGGAATTAAAGTTGCAGAATTAACAGTAGTTTTCGTAAAAGATTAATTATTTAATAAATCTTTAAGTTTATTTTCCTTTTCTAGTGCTCTTACCTCATCATATCCACCAATGTGCTGATCATCAAAGAATATTTGTGGTATAGTTCTTTTACCATTCGCTTTCTTAATCATCTCATCCATAGCACCATCAATAGTTGCAACATTTATTTCGTTATAAGAAGCATTATTTCTCGTTAACAATCTTTTTGCTGCCTCACAGTAATTACACATTGGACCAGTATAGATTGTTATTTTTTTCATAAATTATAGATAGTCACCTTTTTTAATTTTACTAGTTATTTTTTTTCTTGAATATTCAAACTTTTTTCTATGCTTAATACTTTTTTGATTTACTCTTTTTCTCCACAATCTAAATGAGGAAGGTTTTAGAGATCTTCTCATTTTCCTAATTACATCGGATTCTTTGTAACCAGTTTTTTTTTCTATTTCTTCAAAAGTGATCCTGTCAGCCCAGGCTGCCCAAATGACCCAATCTGGATCTTCAATATTTGGCTCTGGATTTTTGACCCTTGTGAGTGGCCTGTGACCTTTTTTTTTCATAAATCCTTTATATTTAAAAAATTCTTTAATGCATTTTTTTTTCAGATTTGATATACTATTTTAGATAGTCCTTCTTAGCCATCTTTAGCTCCCGGTTTTTAAGGGCTATCTTTTTTACCTACTTTTTGCATTTCTATTAAATTTAGATACTAATTTTTTTTTTGGTATTTTGTTAGCTTTCCTATTAATCCAAAATAAATCTTGTTTGGTAAAAAACTCAAAATTTTTAATATGAGAGTCAACGATTTTGGAAAATGAATTTCAAATGAGTTTTTATTTATCAAACCCTCATAAATTTTTTCAGCAGCATATTCGGGAGTTTTCAAAAAAGGCATCTTAAAATCGTTTTTATCTGTCATAGGAGTTTTAATAAAACCTGGTGAAACCAAACACACACGAACATTTGACTTGCCAAAATCAAAATATAAACTTTCAGCAAGATTATTTAAAGCTGACTTTGATGGTCCATATCCAGTTGAATTAGGTAGCCCACGATAACCTGCTATTGATGAAACTATAGTAATAGTTCCGCTTTTTTTATTTTTAAAATAATTTTCAACAGCTTTTATACTATTTAAAGTTCCAAAAAAATTAACTTTGAAAACATTTTCAATTTGTTCAACATCAATATCTTTTTCTTTTTTTGGATTCCAAGTACCGGTTGAAAAAAAACATATATCTATATTTTCAAATTTATTTTGAATTTGATTAAAAACTTCTTTACAATTATTTTGGTTAGTTACATCTAATGGAAAAGCACTTATATTTTCATTTTTATCTGAAATTTCTTTTAATAAATGCTCACGTCTTGCAGAAATAGCAACATTCCAACCTTTATCAGCAAATTTTAAAGCTAGAGCTTTACCAATTCCAGTGCTCCCACCTGTAATCCAAATAGTTTTTTTATTCATTATATTGTGATGTATAATACTTTTATGCTTAAAAATAAATTTTTATCATTTATTCTATTCTTTATAATTACATTTTCTGCTTCATTTATTGGTGGTTTAGTGACTTTTAACTTTAAAGAACCCTGGTATTCAAAGCTGATAAAATCCAACTTTAATCCACCAGATTGGATTTTTGCACCTGTTTGGACAACATTATATTTGATGATGACACTGGCAATTTGGTTTTTTTGGCACAGTAAAAACAGAGATATGAGCACAATATATATCTACTTTATTCACATAATCTTTAATACAACTTGGAGTATAATATTTTTTGGTTTTCATAATATCTCATTAGCTTTGATAAATTTAATGATTTTAATTTTATTAATAGTCATTCTTATTTTTAGATTCAAACATGTTAATAAAGTGAGCTCATACTTAATGATTCCCTATTTACTTTGGGTAAGCTTTGCATTATTTCTAAACTTTAATCTATTTATATTAAATTAGTTATGGATGATGTTGTAATTGTAGGCGGAGGTATAATTGGTGTAGCAACTGCATATTTTTTATCTAAAGAGGGAAGAAAAGTAAAAGTAATCGAAAGAGACCCAACTTACAAAAATGCTTCTTTTCCTCTTTCACTTGGAGGTTTTAGAAGACAATTTTTTCAAACTGAAAATATACTATTAGGAAAATTTGCTAGAGAGTTCATTTTTCAAATACCAGAATTACTTAAAACTGAAAAAAACCCAAATCCCACAGCAAGTATGGTCCCAAATGGATATCTGTTAATGTTTGGTCCTGAACATGCTGAGGAACAATATAAGGCCCTAGAAAATCACAAAGCCTGTGAAGCAGGCACTAAGAATATTAAAGGTTCTGAATTAGACAAATTTTTCCCCTATATAAATAAAGAAGGTATAGAGACAGCTACATTTACAGATAATAAAAGTGAAGGATGGATTGATCCTTTCTTATTTCATACAGCCCTTAAAAGTAAGGCAGTAGAGCAAGGTGCGGAATTTATAAAAGGCGAAGTTAAATCTTTAACGGAAATTAATGCAAAAACAATAATATCTGCTGCAGGATGTTGGACAAAGGAACTCTTAGAGGATATTCCGGTTGAACCTCAAAAACACACTGTCTTTAGAGTCAAATGTCCAAAACATATCCCAGAGATGCCATTGACCGGAGATTTGACAACAGGAGTTTATTGGCGACCTGAGGGAAAAGAATATTTAGCCGGATCACCTAAATCTGTTTTTGATGCAAAGGATCTTGAACCTGCTTGGGATGATTTTGAGGAGCTAGTCTGGCCTGCATTAGCAAAAAGAATTCCTGCTTTCGAAGAATTAAAACTTACTGGAGGATGGGCAGGTTATTATGATTGTAATCGACTTGATAATAACGCTGTAGTTGGAAAACATCCAAAGTTTGAAAATGTTTATTTAGCGACTGGGTTTACTGGAAGAGGATTAATGCAAGCACCAGGAATAGGTAGAGCGTTAACTGAATTAATTACCACTGGGTCTTATCAATCTATTGATATTTCAAATATGGCAGTTGAAAGAGTTTTGGGTTCAAAAGCAAGACCAGAACCATATGTTTTATAGCTTATAAATTGTTGTTTAAAATTTTTTTGATTTAAGTACCACAAAAAGTTATATACTCCCTTGTCGTATCACCCATTTTAATATAATCCAAAATGTTTTCTTGCTGGACATAAGGTTTTTCCAAAATTTTTAAAAGTTTGTGGAATATTTCAAGGTTATTATTGTTAGCCATTTCTAGTGCCTCTTCAATTTTATGATTTCTGGGGATTACAAGAGGATTTACACTTCTCATTAATTTAATATATTTTTCTGTATGATTATTCTTTGAGCTTAATCTAGTTTCCCAATTTTTTTTCCAATTTTGAAAATTATTGTCTTTATATAAGTCGTCATCATACTCTTTAAGCTTCATTAGATGACAAAAAGTATTTGTATAATCTGCTTTATTTTGATGCATCCAAGTAAGTAGATCAACAATTAAAGATTTATCTTTGTTATCTTCACCTAATAATCCAAGTTTATTTCTCATCATTTTTAACCACTTTTCCTCATATTTTCTGCCGAAAGTATCAATTAACTCTGTTGCACTTTTAACTGCCTTATCTTCATCTTTATCAATTAAGGGGATTAAACACTCAGCAAATCTTGAAAGATTCCATTTTGTAATAGCTGGTTGATTACAGTAAGCATACCTTCCCATCTTATCAATAGAGCTAAAAACAGTTTTTGGTTCATATATATCCATAAATGCACAGGGACCATAATCGATTGTCTCACCAGAAATTGTCATATTATCAGTATTCATAACACCATGAATAAAACCAACACGCATCCAATTGACTACAAGATCAATTTGTCTATCTATAATTACATTTAAAAGATCTAAAGCTTTGTTTTTTGAATTTATTAGTTCTGGATAATGTCTTTTAACCACATAATTTAATAGAATTTCCATCTCATCTTTTTTATTACGTGCTGCAACATATTGAAAAGTTCCAACTCTAATATGACTTGAAGCTATTCTAGTTAAGATAGCTCCTTGTAATGGAGTATCTCGTATTATTTCTTCACCTGTTTTAGCTACTGCTAGACTTCTCGTTGAAGGAATATTTAGATTATGCATTGCTTCACTAATTATATATTCTCTTAACATTGGACCTAGTGCAGCTCTACCATCGCCATTTCTAGAAAATGCAGTTTTTCCAGAGCCTTTGAATTGAACATCAAATCTTTTGTTATTGCTTGTTAAATGCTCTCCTATTAAAACTGCTCTTCCATCTCCTAACATTGTGAAATGTCCAAATTGGTGGCCAGCATAAGCCTGAGCAATAGCATTACTTCCCTCAGGGAGGATATTTCCAGTAAATAAAGCTGATAATTCATTTTTATCAATGTTGGTAAAGTCTAAGTTTAACTCTTTAGCCAAATCTTGATTCATTAAAACTAATTCTGGATTCTTTACAGCCACAGGTTCAATGTGTTCTTTAAATACATTAGATAATCTTGAATAAGTGTTATCGAAATTCCAATTCACAGTATTCTTCATAAAGATTTATTGACTCCAAATTCTTTTTAAAATTTCTTCTCTTCCACAAGCTTTTTTATATCTTAGATATCTTTCTAATTTAACTTTATAAAAATCTTGATGGTATTCTTCTGCTTTATAAAACTTTTTAAAATTTTTTATATAAGTCACAACTTTTTTATTAAATCTATTTTCTAAATCTCTCATGTCTTTTTCTATTAAACTTTTTTCTTCATCAGTTTGGTAAAATGCAACTGATCTGTAACTATATCCTTTGTCACAAAATTGGCCGAAAGCATCAAATGGATCGATATTAATCCAAAAATTATCTAACAACTCTTTATATGTAATAACTTTTTTATCATAGATTATTTCTACAACCTCAAAGTGGCCAGTGTTTCCATACGTTACTTCTTTATAGGTTGGGTTTTCAGTGGTACCTCCAGAATAACCAGAGATTACCTCTTCAACACCTTGTAATTTTTCAAATGACTCCTCGACACACCAAAAACATCCTCCAGCAAAATATGCTTTATCTTTT
Organism: uncultured Pelagibacteraceae bacterium; assembly: GCA_902515095.1. GTDB lineage: Bacteria > Pseudomonadota > Alphaproteobacteria > Pelagibacterales > Pelagibacteraceae > Pelagibacter. Next base: position 22,129 of record CABXTC010000002.1, on the reverse strand, counting down.
TTATCAGCTTTTGAGTGATTAAAATTAAAGAGAACAAGGAATATAATTAAAAGATATTTCATCAAATATCATAAACAAAAAAATCACTAATAGTCTATTATATTAAAGGTAGCTACTTTAAGCAGACTACCTTTAATATTAATCTTTAAGAATTATTTTTTTTTGTATTTTGCAGCCTCTTCAGAACCACCAGTTGCTGTACCTTTACTATAAGAATGAGCACCCATTCCAGCTAACTGACCGTTTTGAACAATCAAGTACTGATTTCTAATTTCTTTACCTTCAAAGAAACATTCAAGTATCTCTCTTACCCCATCCGCGTACCTTGCTTGTGCTGTTAAAGATGTTCCAGAAGTATGAGGTGTCATACCATGATGTGGCATGCTTCTCCATACATGATCATTGGGTGCAGGCTGAGGAAACCATACATCTCCAGCATAACCACTTAATTGACCACTCTTTAATGCCTTCGCAATTGCATCACGATTACATATTTTTCCTCTAGCTGTATTGACAATATAGGCTCCTTTTTTCATTTTACTTATCATCGCATCATCAAATAAGTTTTCAGTTTCAGGATGAAGTGGACAATTAATTGTTACCACATCACATACCTTAACCATTGACTCTACCGACTCATGAAATGTAAGATTCAATTCTTTTTCAATAGCATCGGGCAGCTTGTGTCTATCAAAATAATGTAAATGAACATCAAACGGTTTCATTTTTCTTAATGCATCTAAGCCAATTCTACCAGCAGCCACAGTTCCAATATGCATACCTTCAACATCATAGGACCTCTGAACAGCATCAGCAATATTCCAGCCACCTTCATTCACAATTCTATGTTGATTATGGTAATCTCTTACCATTGAAACAATCATCATTACAATATGTTCAGCTACTGATCTAGAGTTACAATATGTTACTTCTACAACATCAATTTTATTGTCCATTGCAGCCTGTAGATCAACATGGTCTGAACCAATACCTGCAGTGATTGCCATTTTAAGATTTTTAGCTTTGGCAATTCTTTCTTTTGTTAAATAGTATGGAAAAAATGGTTGAGAAATTACTATGTCAGCATCAACAATATGTTTGTCCGCTTCACATCCATCTCCATCTTTACTATTAGTAACAACCAACTCATGACCATTACTTTCTAAAAATTTTCTTAATCCAAGCTCACCAGATACACATCCTAATAATTGTCCTGGAGTATAATCCCTACCTTTAGGTGAAGGTAAAGTCATTCCGTCTGGATATTTTTCTATTTTTGGTAATTCAGAAAGTGCGTATGATTTTGGCATTCCACCTTTTGGGTCATCATACAGTACGCATAATATTTTCATTTATTCTCCTGTGTATTTAATATTTATTTTAGGCATCTAACATTATTTTTAGTTCCCTAGCAAATGAATTATCTTGAATTTGGGTAAGACTTTTTTAAAATAAATCTATTGATAATTATTGCAGAAATAATAATTATTATCGATCCTAATATCACAGGACTTAACAAGTAATCAAGTGAGACGCTGCCAATAATGACTATTATTGGATTACCACCAGCAGGAGGGTGAGTAACATTTAACAAGATCATTAACCCAACTCCAAACCCAACAGCCAAAGGTATAGTTATAAAAATTGGCAATGGAACAAAATGTAAAAAAATTAAACCTATTATGGCAGTAACCAAATGACCAAAAAAAACATTTTTTGGTTGAGCAAATGGACTTTCAGGATATCCATAAAGCAGGACCATTGATGATCCAAATGAGGCTAATAAAAATATTCCAAATTCAGTTCTGTAAGTTAAAAAAGTTAAAATTCCTATTGTAATTATTGAAAATAGACCAGCTAAAAAAGATTGTTTAAGATTTCCCATGATCTAAGTTGATACTATCCTTTTTAAGGTTTTGAAAGGTAATAATATACAATCTTTTTTATTGATATTTTTCTTTTTAATTAATTTTTTCAAGGGAATCCATCTCTCATCAGGAATTTTTACGGTATCATCAAAATAAAATTCAGCCTCATCACATAAATTATTAATTTTTTCTTTTTTATTATTTATAGAAATTTTTGACAACAAACTGGCTGATGCTTGGCAATATATACAAGATTTTCCTTGATAACCAAAATCTAAAATTTTTTCATTTTTAATAATTAGTTCTATTTGCATTTCATCCCCACACAAAGAATTTTTCAATTTTGAAATATGTGTTCGATTCTCTATATTTTTATTGTTTTTAATGTCAGCTGCGATATTTAATATTTCTAAATCCATATTATTTTTTAATTATATAATAAATAAAATCCAATCAAGACTTTATTAAAGATAGGCTGAACACAACTTAAAATGGAAAATAAAATTTTAAAATCAAATTATTGATCATTTTTAATTGGACCAATCCAATAAAACTTTTTAGTAAAAGCTATCAAATTTTGTTGTAGTTATAAATTTTTAGATCTAATCTTCAGAAATGCTTGAATTAAAAAATCCAAAAATTGCAGTGCCAGTAGTTTTGTTTGCTGGAATTTTATGGTCTTTTGGACCTCTTGTAGTGAGATATATGGATAATCCTAATCAAGTGCCATGGCAATATATATTTGGAAGAGGATTGACAATTTTTATTCTTTTAAATCTTTATCTGTATTTTGAAGAAGGAATTAAATTTTATAAAAATTACCTAAAGATGGGTTATTCAGGAATTATCGGTGGTACAGGATTAGGTATTGCTATGATTAGTTTTATTTACTCAATTACTAATACCTCAGCAGCCATAACTTTACTTTGTCTTGCAGCCATGCCTTTTTTTACTGCACTTCTAGCTTTTTTATTTCTTAAGGAAAAAATTTCATTAAATGTTTGGATTTCAATTTTTATTGCAACTGTTGGCATCATAATTATGGCTTTCGGAAGTTCTGGATCTAATTCTGTAATTGGTTTTATTTTTGGAATGCTTTCGTCGATTGGTTTTTCAGTCTTTTCAGTTACTTTGAGGTGGAGAACAGAAACACCAAAGTTTACAACAGTAGCCTTTTCAGGTCTTTTTTGTTTTGTTATCGCATCTATAATGCTCCTAAGCACTAACCAAGTTTTTTTTTCAACAAGTTATAATGGTGCATTATTCTCGCTTCATGGAATATTAGTTTGTATGGGTTTAATTTTATATTCTATTGGTTCTAAAGCTATTCCTGCAGCTGAATTAACCTTGCTATCTTTGACAGAGGTAATTGGAGGAATTTTTTGGGTATGGTTACCAATTTTTGGAATTAATGAAGTACCTGACACATACACTATTATAGGTGGATTTTTTCTTTTTATCTCATTAATTTATTACAGTCTAATAATGCGCTGGAATAAAAGATTTATAGCCTTAAACTAATTGAAAAAATGAGTGAAGATAAAATTATTGTAAATAGTTGGAATGAGTGGGATCCTCTTAAACACGTAATCGTCGGAAAAGCAGATGGTTGCTGCATTCCTGCACCAGAACCAGCTTTAGATGCCAAGGTTCCTGAAGACTCAGACATGAAAGGTTCTCATGGACCTCGTTCAAGAGATACTGTTGATAAAGCTAATCAGTTATTAAATAACTTTGCATCACTCTTAGAAAAAAGAGGAATTAAGGTTGATCGACCTGTACCTTTAAATCATAACCAAAAAATTTCTACTCCTGATTGGGAAGTTGATAGTATGTTTGGGTGTATGCCAGCAAGAGACATTATCCTTACTGTTGGTAACGAAATGCTGGAAGCTACAATGAGTTATAGATGTAGATGGTTTGAATATTTAAACTATAGACCTCTTATTCAAAAATATTTTGAGCAAGATAAAAATATGCGACATGAAACTGCTCCAAAACCAAGGTTGACAAATGCAGATTATCATAAAGATTATTTATCTGAAAAGATTGGAATTCAAAAAAGACTTCAATGGACTGAGGAAAAATTTTTTGTAACAACAGAGGAAGAGCCACTATTTGATGCAGCAGATGTTCTAAGATTCGGTAAGGATCTAGTTGTACAGCATGGATTCACGACGAATTTAAAAGGAATTGATTGGCTTAAAAGACATTTTAAAAATCACAGAATTCATGCAGTAAATTTTCCAGGAGATCCTTATCCAATTCATATTGATGCAACTTTTACACCAATTAGGGAAGGGCTTATCATTAATAATCCTCATAGAAGACTACCTAAAGAACAAAAAAAATTATTTGAGGATAATGGATGGGAAATAATAGATAGTGCACAACCAGCACATAACGAACCACCACCCCTCTGCTATTCATCAGTATGGTTATCGATGAACATATTAGTCCTTGATCCAAAAACAGTTTGCGTTGAAAAAAGTGAAATCTATCAAGCTGAACAACTTGACAAATTAGGCATGGAAGTTATTCCAGTAGATTTAAGAGATGCTTATGCTTTTGGGGGTGGAATACATTGTTGTACTGCTGATGTATATAGAGAAGGTGATTTAAAAGATTATTTTCCTAAGCAAAAAAATTAGTTCTCTTTAGTTACATCTACTTTAAAATTTTCTAACCCTGAAGAAAAATTATTATCTACAGCACTCTCTTTTTTTTCAAATGATTGTGATTTTTCTATTTCTTTTTGTCTAAGTCTTTCTTCTCTTAAATTTTCTTTATGTTCTTTTGCTTTTTGTTCTCTATCAAATTTTTCTTCCCATTCTTTAATTTTGATATACTCCAATTCTTTTTGTTTTTCCTCTTCCTCTTTAATCATTTTAAGAACTCTTTCTTTTCGTCTCTTCTCTTTTAATTCAGAGTTTTTTTGTTCTTCTTCTCTGACTTTTAAATCAATATCTTTTCTATTTTGAGTTTCCTCTTTCAATTTAAGCTCTTTTTCTTTGGCCCTTAATTCTTTACTTATTAATATTAACTCTTCATCTTTTTTAACTAATCTTGTAGCTTCTAGTTTTTGGGATTCTTCTTTAATTTTAATTTCTTTTTCTTTTAATTTTAATTCTTCGTCATTAAGTTTTAATTTATTACTCTCTTTAATAAGTCTTTCCTCCCAGATTTTAAGATCTTTTCTATCTTTTAAAATTTGATTTTTTTCTTTTAATTTCTCAAGTTTGATCGCTTTAATTTTATTAAGTTCTTTATTTTTTTTGTAAGTAGAAAATGCACTGCTAAGAAAAGATTTTGGAGCAAGATTAGTAATTTTAACTATTCTGGTATTCTTTTTAGAGTTTTTTTGTTTTATTTTTTTTTTAGTCATTTTTTTATAAATGGATAGAAACAAATATTTGAAATACTTTCAATAATTCAGTTTGGTGCATATATGAAATAGTGCTTATTTTGAGTTTCAACCTATAAGCGATTTATTTCATTTAAAAATGAAGAAAATTCATAATTTTTTTGCATTAAACAAATGTAAATATTATTAAAGTTTAGTGAAAAATTTTAAAAAATTAATAATCGCTTGCGATGGAGAGTCAGCAAGTGGAAAAAGCACTGCAGCCAAACTTATTTCTAGAAAATATAAATTAGCTCTTATAAATTCAGGACTATTATATAGATATGCTAGCAAAGAAATCATTAAAAATGATCCAAAAAATAATGTTATTTTTTTAAAAAAAAAATTTAAAAATATTTCATATAAGAGTATAGCCAAGCAAAATTTACATTCAGAACAAATTAGTAATCACGTTGCTATTTTAGCCAAAGATAAAAATGTAAGAAAAATCATAAATGTTTTTCAAAAAAAATTGATCAAAACCAACAAAAAAATTTGTGTAGAAGGAAGAGATATTGCAAGTAAAATATTAGCTAAAAACCCCAAGTATGATTTAGCTTTTTACTTTAAATGTAATATTAAAGTTGCAAGCTACAGAAGATGGCTTGATATTAAAAAGAAAGTTTCTTTAAAAGATGTAAAGAGATCTCTTAGCAAGAGAACCACAATGGATAAAAAAAGAAAGAATAGTCCTTTAGTTAAAGTCAAAGATGCAATCTTAATAAGAACAGATAAATTAAATAAAAAACAAGTCTTATTAAAAATGACCAAATATATACAGAGACTGAACTAAATTTTTTAATTTTCCTCTTTAATTGGTTCTTCTATAGGTTCTGTTGTAGGGTTAAGTTCAATTCCAGCTGGTGTAATTGTTTGAGGCATTGCTACAAATTGAGAGTCTGGATTCTCAACTGTTTCTCTTACTCTCATTCTATAAATACCAAATAAACCTATTAAAGAGTGGAAAAAAAATAAAAAAATAAAAAAACCATTAGATCCAACTATATCCATAAATATTGAGCATAAAAAAGGACCACTCATTGCACCAAGTCCAAAAACAAACTGAAGACCTGCTCCTGCTGCAACAAACTTTTCTTTTGGAATATAGTCGTTTGTGTGTGCTAAAATTTGAGAAAACATCGGTAAACTACAGAAAGAAAAAAGGATTAGAAATATATAAAACCAAAATTTACTTGTTGCTAGCCCATCAGGTAAATACATTTGTCTTGAAACCAAAATTGCAAGTAAGGCAAATATTGCTGCTCCAAAAGTAGAAAAGACGATTACTTTTCTTCTGTCATACATATCTGATATTTTTCCAACTGGAAACTGCGAAATAGCTCCAGAAATTGCTAAAAGAAATGTAACTACTGATATTTCCAATATGGTGAAATTCATTGAAGTTGCATAAACTGCAAGTAAAGTAAATAAAGCTGCTTGGATGGTCCCATAAAAAAAGGAACTAACCATTCCAAAAGGAGAAGCTTCATAAAGTTCTTTAAGTTTCATTGCTTTAATCTTCTTAAAAGTAGGTGGTTTTTTTTTAGTCAATAAAATAGGAATTAAGGCAGCTGAAGTTATAACTGAGACTAAAATAAATGGTTGAAAATTTTCTGGGCTACTAAAATTAAGAAGAAACATGCCAACTCCCATAGACCCATACAATATGACCATATAAATAGATAATACACTTCCTCTATTTTTATTTGTTGATCTATCATTCAACCAACTTTCAGCTACGGTGTAAATACAAACCATGCTTATCCCTGTTAATACTCTTAACAAAAACCAAATAAATGGATTTACTAAAATTGAATGAATTAAGATTACTAATGATGCTAATGAAGCAAAAGCAGCAAATACTCTAATATGTCCTACTCTTGAAACTATATTAGGTATTGTTGCTGCACCAATAAAATATCCAACAAAGTAACCAGACATCATAAACCCAGTTGCTGTTAAACTAAATTCCTCTTGAACAGCTCTTACACCAAGCAAGGATCCTTGAAAACCATAAGCCATCATTATGAAGCCCATGCCTAAAAACAATGCCCAAGAATTCTTTAAAACCTTATCCATAAATTTGTGCTAATTATCCGCCATGTATAAGTAAATCAAGACTTAATTGTGACAGAAACTATGATTTCCTTAACTTTAAAAATGAGTGGATAGCGATTGTTGTGATTATGACTGCTCCTCCTTGTAATGTTTCTATAGAAGGTTGCTCTTTTATAATTAACCAAACCCATATTGGTCCTATAATTGTCTCTAATAAAAAAAAAAGATTTACCTCTGCAGCTGGTATAAATCTTGGAGCAATAGTCACCAAAACGAATGGTATTGCCACACAAAGAATACACATTAAGGGTACAATAATTAAGTCTCTCTCGATTAATACGAAACTTTCAATGAAAAATAACGCAAAAGTTGCAACAAATAGCTTCCCTACGACTGCAGCTGGTACTAAATTTTTAGATTTAGCAGATCTAATTGTTACAGCGCCAACAGCAAGACCAATAGCAGTAATAAATCCTAAAATATCTCCATAAAAATTTCCAAGTTTAAGGGAGTCAAAGAAAATATAAATAATCGCAATAAATGTAACAATTATTGAAATCCACGTTTTTTTATCAGGAGGCTCTTTTAAAAAAATTGCTCCCAGTATAGCTGATAGCATTGGTGCGGTAGCTATCATCACAAGTGTATTTGCTACATTAGTATTTTGAATAGAAACTACAAAAGTAATATTAGTAATACTAAATGTAGCTACATAGATTATACCATGGTAGCCACTTGAAAAAAGTATATTAAAAAAATTTAATTTGTAGATTAGCAACATTCCAAAAAAAACAGTAATAAATGGAATTATTCCTCTATAAAAAACAAGACCCCAAGTATCAATGTTAGAAAGTCGGATAAATAAAGAGTCCGGCGTTATAAACATTACAGCCACGAAAGCAAGCAATGACCCTTTTTGTTGATCGGTTAGATTTTTCATGCCTTCAAATCTTTCCAAAAAGTTTTAGCAAGATTAATTTTTGAAATATCAAATAACGTTTTCAATCCAGTAGGGGATGTAACATTTATATCTCCGTTAAGTTTTTGATCGATAAAATCAATTCCAGCAAAATAAATTTGTTGTTTTTTTAAATCTTTAGCAATTATTCTGGATATTCTTTTTTCTAATTTTGTTAATTGAATATTTTTTGCTGTTGCACCTTTACTCATGTTACTTAGATATGAGCCTTTTTTTGGCACTCTAGATATTACACCCCGTATTTTTCCATTAATCAAAAATACTCTTTTATCTCCAATACTTATTTTAGATAAATATTTTTGACACATTACATGATTATGCTTTTTGATAAATTTCTTTATAAAATTTAACTTAAATTTATTGAGTAAATAAATGTCATTTCCACTAAAACTATGAATAGGTTTTAAAATTACATGTTTATTTTTTTTAAAAAAGTTTTTAATCTCCTGAATATTCTGAGTAAAAATTGTATTTGGCATAAACTTTTGATATCTAACAGAATAAAGTTTTTCAGAGATATTCCTAATTGAAGTGGGATCATTAATTATTTTTACTTTATGCTTAATTGTTTCAAGTATGTAAGTTGTTGAAATATACTCTAGGTTGAAAGGTGGATCTTGTCTGATTAGGATATACTTACATTTGACAAGATCTAATTTTTGTTTTTCTAAGATTTTATAAAACTTTTTATCATTGTAATTGAATTTTATAAAAAAACCCTTTGCGATGACTTTCGAATTTATAATTGATAAATCTTTTGGGTCAAAATAAAAAATTCTGTATTTTTTTCTTTGAATTTCATTAGCCAAAAAAACACTCGTATCTGTTTTTGGGTTTAGTTTAGAAGGGTGATTTCCTTGTATAGCAACAATTTTATTTGTCATATAAATCTTTTAAATCTTCATTTTTAGAAAATTTACTAATCATATGATCTGCATTTGTTGTTCTATTATCAATAACTTTTTGTAAGTGATTTAAAAATAAAGTTTCATTTTTTCCACTTTTATTAATTATATCTCTGTTATCCAATCCTTCTTTTGAGATTTCTAATAAAGTCGATGCCCAATGAAGAAGATCCTTACCCATTAACTGAGTATTAAATCCTTTTTGAGGAGCATCCAGATAAGCATTAATTATTTTATCCTTATCCCACGATGAGATTAAGTTATGAACCTCATCCAAATTTCCATATAACATTCCGATAAATAATGCAGGTCCCGCACAAAGACAATCCCAACCACAAGTATCCATAGACCTTAATTCAATATATTTTTTCAGTCTATTTTCAGTAAAAATAGTGCTTAAGTGTAAAGATAGATCACTTTCTGTTGGAAGACGATTTGATATTTCATTTATTTTTCCATTCATAAAATCTTTGAAGCTATATTTTGCACCCGAGATATAGTTTTGTTTATCTTGAAGAAATAAAATTGGAAAATTCATAACAAAATCAGCATATTTTTCAAAATTTAAATTTTCAAAAAATAATTTTGGAAGTCCTCCACGAGAAGTATTTTGCCATACTTTTGATCTATAAGATAAGTAATTACTTTTTTTTTTTTCAACTATTGAGGAATTAGCAAATAAAGCAATTGAAATAGGAACAATTGAATTTACTACTTTAAACTTTTTGACAAAGTCATCTTCAGAAAAATAATCAATATTTAATTGAGTTCCGCAAGTTCTATACATCATATCTAAACTTAGTTCTCCGCCTAATGGCATATCCTTGGTCATAAGTTTGTATCTTTGTTTAGGATTATTTGGTATTTCATTAAGTTTTGAAATTGGATCAAAACCGGTGCTTATAATATTTATATCAAGTTTTTTTGTTACCTGTCTAAGTTCAAACAGATAATCATAAGATTCTGAACATGCTTCATGAATATTATTTAGTTTCTCACCAGATAACTCAATTTGATTTCCTGGTTCTAGAGTAATATTCTTATTCCCTTTATTTAAGCCTATAATATTCTCTTTTTCTTTAATTGGACTCCAACCAAATTCATTTAAAGCTGAAAACATCTCCTTTATTTTAGAATAATCAATCCTCTTGTTGTTTTTGCCATCAAATAGAAATTTTTCATGCTCTATACCAATTTTGAAATCTTTTTTTCTTTTTATACCAGAGTTGAAGTATTCAATTATATGTTCTTTAGAATTAATCATATTTTGATAACAATTTACCAAATTTTATAGTGAAGAATATGGTTTCCTTGAAAAGATTTTTTTTACATAAGGTTTAAAAAAATCTAATGGTAAAGACTTGTAATTTGGATCAAAGGAATTTTGGTCGTACTTCTCACAAAAATCTACTGTATCTTGGTAATATTTATGATTTTTATACTCATCTCTTTTATTCTTATCTCCTCCTAAGTGATGGGCATAATAAAACATTTGAAACTCACCATGTTTCTCTACTATCCAATGAGTTTTTTCTGACACATAAGGCTTTAGTATTGCGGCGGCATATTCCGAATGATTCATTGGGGCTAGTTCATCACCAATGTCATGTATTAAAGCAGCAACGATCATCTCATCATTTTCACCTTCTCTGTAAGCTCTCGTAGCACTTTGAAGTGAATGTTCTAATCTAGAAACTTGATAACCCTCTAGGGTTTCCGTTAATCCAGACATAAATTTTAATATTCTATCTGCTGTCTTACTAGCAAAATTTTTTTCGTGTTCATCTAAAAAAAGGTAGTCTTCTTTTGTTCCATTTTTCATTTCTGTAAAACTTACTTTTTTCATAAATCAATTATTAGATGCTGTGCTTAATAGAGAAAGTTGAGTTATTTTGTTATCACCTAATTCATCAATAGGTTTTACAGGATAATCTCCAGTGAAATAATGATCAGTTAATTGAGGATAATTTTCGTTTCTTTTTTCAAATCCAATAGCTCGATACATACCTTCAATAGATAAAAATTTTAAAGATTTAGCACCGATGTATTCGCATATTTCATCATTATTTTTATTTGCAGCCAATAGCTCTTTTCTTGTGGGTGTATCAACTCCATAAAAATCTGGATGTCTAATTTCAGGACATGCAATTCTTACATGAACTTCTTTTGCACCTGCATCATAAAGCATTTTAACAATCTTATGTGAAGTTGTTCCTCTAACTAATGAATCATCAAGAAGAATAATTTTTTTATTCTCTATTGTAGTTTGGTTAGCGTTAAGTTTTAACTTAACTCCTAAACTCCTTATTTTTTGACTTGGTTCAATAAAAGTTCTTCCAACATAATGATTTCTAATTAGTCCATGCTCGTAATTCTTATTTAAGTGTTGAGCAAATCCCAAGGCGGCAGCGTTTCCAGAGTCTGGAACAGGAACAATAATATCAGCATCTATATCGTTTTCTTTTGCCAATTCCTTTCCTAAATTTTTTCTATGTTCATAAGCAGTTTTTCCATTAAGAATACTGTCTGGTCTTGCAAAATAAATGTATTCAAAAACACAAGGTCTAATTTTCTTTACTGGGAAAGGTTTAATACTTTGAAGTTTATCATTTTCAATTAAAACAATTTCACCATTATCAACTTCCCGAACAAATTTTGCACCTATGATGTCCAAAGCACAAGTTTCAGATGCGAGGACGTAACTATTTTTTAATTTACCAATTACAAGGGGTCTTATACCATAAGGATCTCTCACACCCACAAGCAAATTCTGAGTAAGCATCACTAATGCGTAACCACCCTGAATCTGGAATATAGCATCAATTATTTTATCAATGGTTTTTAATCTTTTTGATTTAGCAATTAACTGTACAATTGTTTCAGTATCAGAAGTTGTGTAAAAAATTGCTCCTTCTTCAACAAGTTTATTTCTTAAATAAATTGAGTTTGTTAAGTTTCCATTATGAGCTACTCCAATACCACCAGCATTTGTGTCCGCAAAGAATGGTTGAATATTTCTTAATGTGTTATTTCCAGTTGTACTGTATCTATTATGACCGATTGCAAAATTACCCTTAAGTTTATCCAGGACTTTTTCTTTGTTAAAGTTGTCGCCAACTAATCCAAACCTTTTCTCAGAATAATATTTTTCTCCATCAAACGTTACTATTCCACAACCCTCTTGCCCTCTGTGCTGGAGTGAGTGTAATCCAAGTGCCGTAAGAGCTGAAGCATCTTTTACATTACTAATTCCAAATATACCACATTCCTCTTTTAATTTTGGATTATAGATCTTCAATTTTTTCTTTTGAATCTTGATATGCTTTTTCATTTGGAAAAACTTTTAATAAATAATTACTACCTTTTTCAAGATATGGGAAGGTGTATGATTTGTCTAAATTTATTGGCCATTTGTCGTAATTATACACGATATGCACACCTGAAAATATACATATGGAGATAATATAGGCTCGAATAAAACCAAAAAAGAATCCAAATATGGTATCTAAACTTCCAAGCCCAGTATATTTAATAGCATTACTTATTCCTTTATTAATCATTAATATTAAGAATATAACTACAATGAAAATTGTAATTCCAAGTCCTACATCAAGCACGTATTCATTATCAATTATATTTTTGACATACGGTTTTGTTCTAGGAAATATTATTAAAGTTATGACATATGCTAATAGCCATTTTGCCATTGAAAGAATACTTAATACAAAACCTTTGCTATAACATTTAATTAACGAAAGAAGGGTAATCAAAGTATAAATCAAATCAATTACTGAAATTGAGTTTAAAATTTCACCAATAAATTCCAGAGTGTTTTCTATCATATTAGTTTATTTTCCAAATGGTTTAAAAACTAATATCAAAGATGGTAGTAAAGTTAGAACAGAAATCATCGCTAGCAACATTGCCAACCCAGTGAAAATTCCAAAATAGATTGTGGGAATAAATTTAGATAAAACTAATATAGAAAAGCCAAATACTATTGTTATCGAAGTGTTTAAGATTGCAATACCAACTGTTGAGTGACAAGTTTGTAAAGTTTTTTTATAGTCATTAATTTTGATGTACTCTTCTTTAAACCTGTAAATATAGTGTATACTGTTGTCAACAGCTATACCTATAGTGATTGCTGCAATAGTGATAGTCATCATATCTAAAGGAATTTCTAACATACCAATAATTCCTAAAATAAAAAATGCTGCAATAAAGTTAGGCACAACTCCTATTAATGATAACTTTATATTTTTGAACAAAATAACAAACATTGTCAAAATTCCAATCATGACAAGACCTAAAGTAAGAATTTGAGATTTAAATAAACTTTGAAGTAAATTATTGAATAAGATTAGCACCCCAGCTAATTTGTATCGATCTTCATTTAATTTAAATTTATTTTTTAAATCATAATTTATTTTTTTTATTAGCTCATTCCTTTTAAGATCGTCTTTAGAGTCTAATATTCTTAAGCTTATTCGAGCCTCGTTATCTTTTATAGAAATATAAGGATCAATTATTTCAGTTTTGATGTTACTAGGAATTTTAGTATATAAAACGCCCATTTCTAAAGTTCCAAGTGGTTTATTGTTATTAAGCTGAGTTGCAACTTCTACTATAGATGAAAATGATAGGACTTTTCCTATTTCAGGAAGACTATCAAGATAATTATGGATATTTGAAATTGTTTCAATTTTGTCTTTAGTGAACCAATACTTCTCATCATCTTTTTCACCTTCACCCCAATCTTCGAATTCATCATCTCCCTCTGTTTTTTGTTCTTTTTTTTCAGGAAATTTTAAAATCACCTCAAGAGGCGTTGTTCCACCTAATTTTTCATCAATTAATTTCATACCTTTGTAAATTTCTGTTTTTTTACTAAAATAATTTATAAAACTATTTTCAACCTCTAACTTACTTATGCCGACAATACTTAAGACAATTACTATTCCAGTAGTTATAAAAATGAGATTTTTAAAGTTAAGAGAAATCTTTGCCAAAAAAGATGTTATTTTGGAGTCAACATCATCCTTAATTAGAGTATCGTTATTTTTAACAAAACCTAATAAAGTCGGAAGTAAAGTAAATGTTATTATAAACGAAGTTATCAGACCAAAAGTCATCATCCAGCCAAAATCAATAATTGGTTTTATTTCACTAAAGATTAAAGATAGAAAAGCAATAATGGTAGTCAATGCAGTATAAAGAATTGGTAAGAACATTTTTTTAGTAGTTAAAGAGATGATCTCGTAATTATTTTTATTAGGATAAAATTTTCTTAATTGTATAAATCTTGTGCTCATATGAATATTCATTGCCATAGTCAAAATTAACATCAATGCAATAAAGTTTGAGGAAATTACTGTAACCTTCCAGCCAACAAGACCTAGAAGACCCATCATAATTATAACTGAAAAAAAACAACTACTAATTGGAACTATTATCCATATCAAATTTCTAAAAACAAACCATAATGTTGCTATGATAAACAGGAATACTCCGAGGCCAAAAACGATTATATCACTTTTTATAAAAGTCATCATGTCATCAGCAATCATTGGTATACCTCCCAAATAAATCTTTCCTATATCCTCATAACTTTTAATTACCTCTCTAATCTCTAAAATATTTTTATGATTTTTTTTTTTTATTTGATCTTTAAATACTTGTATTTCTTTAAAAGATTTGTTTTCAATATCCTTTAATTTTTTATTTTCTTTAATATTCACAATTATTCCACTTGTCTTACCGTCCTCACTAATTACAAAATTTCTAAAAACAGGACTTGCTAAAATTTCTTTGAAACCTCTTTCTTTATCCACACCTTCATCTTTAAGTGTTTTGAAATTTATAAGTCTTTCTTGGAGAGGTGCATCAGAATTGTCCAATAGCGGTATATCTAAAAGAGTAACAACACTATGAACCCAATCAAGGCTTTGAAGTTTATATTTTAAACTTAAAAGATTGTTAATGGAGCTATCAGCTACCATATCTTCATTTGGTGTATAAGTTAAAACTAGAAATTCTTTTGAACCGTATCTATTTGTAACTTCTTTTAAGTATTCAAGGTCTGGATCACCCTCAATCAATAATGTTTCCGAGGAAGCATCAAGCCTGAAATCTTTTGAGTAATAGCCAAAGCTTAGAAGTGTAATTAATAAAATGACAAAAACTGACTTAGGATTTTTTAATATTAAATTTTGGTATAGATTAGAAATCATTAACCTTTAATTATATTGTAAATTAATTATTTTGAGTATCTTTAAATTTTGTAAATCTTTCTTCAAACTCAAGCGTCACTTTGCCAATAGGACCATGTCTTTGTTTACCTATGATAATTTCTGCTAAATGAGCAACCTCATTCATTTTTGCCTGCCATTCCGCATGCTCAACTGTCGCTTCTCTTGGCTCTTTTCTTTGAAGGTAATATCCTTCTCGGTAAACAAACATTACGACATCAGCATCTTGCTCAATTGAACCAGACTCTCTTAAATCAGCAAGTTGAGGTTTGTGATCATCCCTTTGCTCGACTTGTCTTGATAATTGTGACAAGGCAAGCACGGGTACACCCAGCTCTTTTGCAATAGCTTTTAAACCTTGAGTGATTTGAGAAATTTCCTGAACTCTTCCGTCTTTATTATTGAATAACCCCTTCATAAGCTGAATGTAATCAACAACAATTAAGTCTAAGCCGTAAAGTCTTTTAATTCTTCTTGCTCTATTACTCATTGCTGCAATACTTATTGCTGGAGTTTCATCAATAAACAAAGGGAGTTCTGAAATGTTTTTAGAAGTTTCTAAAAATTGATCAAATTGCTCATCTGAAATTCTACCCCTTCTTATATCATTTGAACCAATCCTTGCTTGCTCAGATATAATTCTTGTTGAGAGTTGTTCTGAGGACATCTCTAGTGAAAAAAAAGCTATTGATGATTTTTTTCCATTATCTTGAATATTTTTAGCTGCATTAAAAGCAATATTAGTTGCAAGTGAGGTTTTACCCATTGATGGTCTACCAGCAATAATGACTAAGTCAGATTGATGAAGACCTCCTAGTTTATCATCTAAGTCTCTTAGTCCAGTAGGCACTCCTACTATTCCACCTTCATTTTTATAAGCTGCTGATGCCATTTCAATGGTTTGTTTCATAGCATCATCAAATTTAATTAGAGAAGAGCTAAATGTTCCTTTCTCAGCTAAATCATAGAGAAGCTTTTCTGAATTCTCAATAATATTTTGACCACTATTATCCAGGTCATTTTCTTTTGCATTGTCAATTATCTGCTCTGAAATTTTTATTAGTTCTCTCCTAACAAACATGTCGTATATTATTTTAGAATACTCTATAGCCTGCCTTACTGACGTCGAAAATTTTGTTATTTTGACTAAGTATTCTGGAATATTAAGTTCATCTTTTTCGTTTTCAAAATAATTTTTTAAAGTGATAGGATTTGCAAGCATCCCTTTGTAAATCATACTTTCAATCGCATTAAAAATTTTTTGATGCATCGGATCATAGAAATTTACATTTGAAATAATAGTATTGATTTCGTCAAAAATTTCATTTGTTACTAAAATTGAGCCAATAACAGACTGTTCTGCCTCAATATTATTTGGTAATTCTTTAAAATTTTCTTTTACGACACTTAAGTTATTTTCCATGTCTGTATCTTACAACAATAGATAAAATTTTAAATTTAAAAAAAAGCTGTGGATGAAATTGTATAATTATTGAATTGTGTCTGCTGTTTCAACTGCGATAGTAATTTCAGCATCAACTTCAGAGTGCAAAGAAATTTTTACTTCAAATTTTCCCAAAGATTTGATTTCTTTCACGGGCTGTATCATTGATGGTTTAATTTCTATTTTACTATTTTCAAAAATTAATTTTGATATTTCAGTTGGTTTTACCGAACCATATAATTCATTATTTTCTGTGCTTAGCTTTTTCACACTGTATAATTTTTTATTAATTTTTTCTGAGATTTTTTTAGCATCTTGTTTTTTTTCATTATCTTTTTTTGAAAGCTCTGATTTAATTTTTTCTACTTCTTTAATATTTTCTTTAGAGGCATAAAGAGCCTTTTTATTAGCAATTAAAAAATTTCTAGCAAAGCCTCTTTTTACATCTATCACTTCTCCAATAGATCCAATTCGTTTTAAATTTTCTAGTAATATAACCTTCATTAGAGTAATGCTAAATTTCTTGCCCTTTTAATTGATACGGATAGTTCTCTTTGTTTTTTTTGTGAAACATTTGTAATTCTTGACGGAAGTATTTTACCATTTTCAGAAACATATTTTTTTAGAAGCTTTATATTCTTGTAGTCTACTTTTGGTGCACCTTTAATAGAAAGTGGACAAGTCTTTTTAAACTTATATTTATTAGGTTGAAAAATACTAAGTTTAGCAAAATTGCTTTGTTTATTTTTTCTATTTCCACTTTGTTTTTTTGGCATAGTAGTTATCTAATCTCTTTCTTTTTTTGAAATTTTTTCATTATCATCTTTTTTTATGAAATAATTAGTATCAAGATCAAAATCTTTTACTTTTACGGTTAAATGTCTTAACAATTTTTTGTCAATAGCCTCATTTTTTTCCAGTTGTTCAATGACCTTACCATTACCTTTAATCTTAAAATGAATATAACTACCTTTTCTATTTTTCTTAATTAAATAAGATAAATTAAGAAGTCCCCAATTCTCTGTCTTCACAATTTCACCCTCATTTTTTTCTACGATTTTTGAATATTTTTCTGTTAATTGCTTAAGTTCAGCAGGAGAAGTATCTTGTCTAGCTATAATTGTATGTTCGTATAAATTCATATTTATTCTTTAATAAAAAGTGAGGATATACTATTATAAACCTTCAATTACAACAGTAAAAAAAACAAGAATTAATTTATTTTTAAATGTTTTCTGTAATTTTTCCAGGTCAAGGTTCCCAAATAGTCGGAATGGGAAAAGAATTTTTTGATAAATACGAGATTGTAAAAAAATTATTTCAGAAAGCAGACGATACATTAAATCTTAATATTTCAAAAATAATATTAGATGGTCCAAAAGAAAATTTAAATCTTACAGCAAATACCCAGCCTGCAATATTTTTGGTAAGTTATTCAATATTTAAAGTAGTTAAAGAAGAATTTAATATAGATTTAAATGAGGCAGAATATTTTGCTGGCCACTCACTAGGAGAATATTCAGCATTATCATGTGCGGGATATTTAGATTTTGATAAAACAATTAAGATATTAAGAGCAAGAGGAGAGGCTATGCAAAATTCTGTTCCGAAAGGTGAGGGAGGTATGCTTGCTGTCTTAGGAACAAAAATTGATAACATTGAAAAAATTTTAAAAGATAATGAAAAAAATTTTAAAGCCCAGATTGCAAATGATAATTCCGACGGTCAAATAGTTTTGAGTGGTAGGAATAACGATTTAGAATTGATAAGTGTTTTTTTAAAAAATATAAAAATTAAAAATATTAAATTACCTGTAAGTGCGCCTTTTCATTGTGATATGATGGCTAAAGCAACAGGGGTAATGAAAGAAGAGTTAAATAAAATTGATTTCAAAGAATCTAGAAATAAATTGATATCAAATGTTACTGCAGATGAGATCCAAGATGTGGGAGATTTAAAAAATCTTCTTATAAGCCAAATTGAAAAAAGAGTTCGGTGGAGAGAAAGCATCATTAATATGATTAATTATGGGGTAAAACATTTTATAGAAATTGGACCTGGAAAAGTTTTAACTGGATTAGTCAAAAGAATAGATCAAAATGTAAAAATCTCTTCTATTAACAATCAATCAGATATAGAAAGTTTGAAAATATGAATGATTTAAAAAATAAAAATATAATTGTTACAGGAGCTACAGGTGGAATTGGTAATTCAATAATCAAAAAGATGTATGAAAATGGAGCAAATGTTTTAGCATCAGGCACCAATATTGAAAAATTAGAAAAAATAAAAAAGACATTTAACAATGTCAAAATATTGAGTTTTGATATTTCTCAAAGTGAGAGCATAGAAAATTTCATTGAGGATGCATCAAAAGAGCTCGGTGCTAGTCTTGACTGTATTGTAAATAATGCAGGAATTACTCAGGACAATTTAGCAATTAGAATGAGCCTAGATGAATGGAAAAAGGTGATAGATATCAACCTTACGTCAACTTTTTTAATGTGCAAGTTTGCCATTAAAAAGATGCTTAAAAATAAAAAAGGAAAAATCATAAATATTTCATCTGTAGTAGGTCATACTGGAAATTTAGGACAATCAAATTATACCGCATCAAAGGCAGGAATTGTGGCCATGTCAAAGAGCCTAGCAATAGAATATGCCAAAAAGAATATTAATATAAACTGTATATCTCCAGGTTTTATTAAAACAGCAATGACGGACAAGATTGATGAAAAATTTAAGGATATTATTATTTCCAAAATACCTTCCGCCAGATTAGGAGAGCCAGAAGATATAGCTAACGCAGTTCTTTTTTTAGCATCTAATCAATCTGATTACATTAATGGAGAAACATTGCATGTAAATGGAGGCATGTATATGGCTTGACAATCTAAGTAATTGAACTAATAACGATTTATAATAAAAAAAGGATCAATATGTCAGAAGATGTTTCAAGCAAAGTAAAAAAAATCGTTGCAGATCATTTAGGAATTGATGAGGCAAAGGTTACAGATGAATCTAGTTTTATAGATGATTTGGGTGCAGATAGTTTAGATACCGTTGAATTAGTCATGGCTTTTGAAGAAGAATTCGGTTCAGAAATTTCTGATAGCGAAGCAGAAAAAATTTTAACAGTAGGTGATGCAGTTAAATTTATCGAAGGTAAAGCTAACTAGAAAAATTTAAATGTCCTCAGAAAATGATGGGACAATGGTTATATTGTCATCTCCTTCAGGAGCGGGTAAAACAACGTTAGTAAACTTGCTCTCAAAGAATGACAACTTCGAAATTTCAATTTCTCATACAACACGAAAACCTAGAGACGGAGAAATATCTAATAAAGATTATTATTTTGTAAATGATAAAGAATTCAAAAGACTAATAAATAATCAAGAATTTTTAGAATATGCAAAAGTATTTGATAATTATTATGGAACCACAAGAACTCCAATTATAGATAATCTAAATAAAGGAAAAAATGTTTTATTTGATATTGATTGGCAAGGGGCAGATCAAATTAGAAATAAAAAGTTAGATTATAGATTAATTACTTTTTTTATTTTACCTCCAAGCAAAAAAATTTTATTTGATAGACTTTCAAATAGAGACATGAAAGATAAACTAATAGTTGAAGAGAGAATGCAACAGTTTGAAAGAGATGTGCTTCACTGGATTAACTATGATTATGTTGTAATTAACGATAATTTAGAGACATGCTATCTTAGAATAAAAAATTTGATTAATGCTGAAATTACTAATGGATCAAAAGATTATGATTTAGACTACATAAGAAAACATGTAGAAAAATTAACTTCTTAAATTCTCATATTTTTCAGTTAGTTCGTAATAAGTTTCAAAATTAAGATTTTGGGGTCTCAAATTTAAATCAATTCCCATTTTAGAAGCTATATTCTCGTTATTGTTGAATAATTGTTTATAAGGTTTTTTAATCATTTTTCTTCTGTGCATAAAAAAAATTCTTGTAATTTTTTCTAAGTTTTTTGGATTCTTAAACTTAAAATAATTTTTTTTTGGTTCAAAAAACAAAACAGTACTCTCTACTTTTGGCTTTGGTTGAAAACTAGTTGCTTTTACATCAAAGATCTTTTTAATATTTAGTCTCCAATTTGCTAAAATTGACAGTCTTCCGTAATCTTTAGTGTTAAACTTAGATATTATTCTATCCGCAACTTCCTTTTGAAACATAAGAATAAGATGATTAAACCAAATTTTATTCTGATCTAAATTTAATATCCATTTGCTTAAAATTTCTGTGGAAATATTATATGGTAAATTACCGAAAACTATTAATGATTGATCGCATAAAATGTTTTCATTTATTTTTAAGACATCTTGATTAATTACGTTCACATTATCAGTAAATTTTTTTATAAGCATATTTGCTAATTTAGTATCTTTTTCGATTAAAATAACTTTTTTCGGATTTTTTTTTAATATTTCCAAAGTCAAATTTCCTGTACCAGGGCCTATCTCTAAAACATTTTTATTTTTTATATCTATAATATTTATTATTTTATTAATTATATTTTGATCGATTAAAAAATTTTGCCCCAGGCTTTTTTTTGCCTTTATCATTTATTATCTAAAAAACTGATTGCTTTAATTAAACTTGTAGGGTTAGATTTATTTTTCCCAACCATAATTTCATTTGGACCATGGTCTGGGGTAACCCTTAAAAAAGGTAATCCTATAGTAATATTAATAGCATCATATTCATAAAGAGTTTTAATTGGTGTTAAAACTTGATCGTGGTACATTCCAATAATTACATCAAATTTCCTTCTGTTATTTTTTAAAAATATTGTATCCGATGGAATTGGACCTTTAATTAAAAATTTTTTTTTTAAAGACTTAACAACTGGATATATAATCTTAGTATCTTCATTATATTTTAGGATACTTTCACAATGAGGGTTTAAACCAACTACCCCAATTCTTGGTTTAATACCTAAAAATTTTTTAAAAAAATCATTTACAATTATAATTTTTTTCTTAATTAAATTTTTTGTAATTTTTTTAGTTACGCTTTTTAATGGCAGATGAGTAGTTATTGGGCATACAGATAATTCTTTATTATATATCAGCATTGCAAAATTTTTATGCTTAAAGTTATTTGCTATATATTCTGTCATACCTAAATATTTTCTTTTTAAAGTTTTGGATTTGTTTATTGGACCATTAATTAGCTTGATAAATA
>CABXTC010000001.1 GCA_902515095.1 uncultured Pelagibacteraceae bacterium | reverse complement strand
GCGGAGTGCCAGTTCGAGTCTGGCCGAGGGCACCAATAAAATGAAAAAAATGCAAATTATTTCTGATAAAAATCTTAAGTCACAGAAAATTAAAAATTTACTTATTAAAGAATTAAATAAAGTAGAACCCCCAAAATTTAACATCATAATTGTCATAGGTGGTGATGGGTTTATGCTTCAAACACTTAAGAAAAATAAAAAATCTAAAAAATTCTTTTATGGGATAAATTCTGGAAATTACGGTTTTCTAATGAATAAATTCTCATCAAAAACAATCATAAAAAATTTATACAAATCTAATGTGATTTCTATTTCTCCATTAGAAATGACCGTTAAGAATAATAAAAATCAAATCAGAAAACATCTAGCAATCAATGAAGTTTCAATATTAAGACAAAGTAGGCAAGCAGCATCATTATCAATTTATCATGGTTCAAAACAAGTCATAAAAAGATTAGTTTCTGATGGTGTTCTAGTGTCAACGCCTGCAGGAAGTACAGCTTATAATTTATCAGTACATGGACCAATATTAAGTTTAAATTCAAAAAAACTATCTATTTCTCCAATAAGTCCATTCCGACCTAGAAGATGGAAAGGAAAAATAGTAAGTCATAAATCAAAAATAATTATTAGAAACTTAAATTCTAAAAAAAGACCAATAAGTGCGGTAGCAGATAATATTGAAGTAAGAAATGCAAAAGACATTATCGTGAAAACCAATCACAATATTAAATTTAATCTTATGTATGATAAAAATAGAAGTCTTCAAAACAAAATTAAGATTGAACAATTGAGAAAGGAAACTTCTTAGTGGTGCCCCCGCACGGATTCGAACCGCGGACCTATTGATTACAAATCAATTGCTCTACCAGCTGAGCTACAAGGGCTTGCGCAATAATTATTAAGTATTTATTAATTAATCAACTCTTTTTTTAATATAACTTAAATGATGAAAGGTAATAGCCGCGCTATTAGATATATTTAAGCTTTCAATTTTAGTATTAATGCCAATTCTGACTAAAAAATCTGCATATTTTGATGTATGAAGATGCAATCCTGAGCCCTCAGATCCAAATAAAAGAATGTTATTTCCTTTCCACTCTATTTCTGTAAAATCTTTATTTCCTTTACTGTCAAAACCATACACCCAAAAGTTTTTATCTTTTAGATTTTTTAAAGTTGAATTTATATTTGATACCTCAAAAATATTTAAATATTCAATTGATCCACTTGCAGCTTTATACATTAGCTTACTTTCATCAGGGAAATGTCGATCTTTAACAATAAGCCCGTCAATATTAAAAGAAACAGCGCTTCTTATTATTGCACCAATATTTCTGGGGTCTGTAACTCCGTCTAAACAAACAAATGTAATATTATTTTTTTCTTTTATAAAGTCTTTAAGTATTGGTTTTTCAAGATGTTCAATTTCAGCTACGTAACCCTGATGTAATAAATTTTCCTTGGTTGTGTATTTATCCAATTCTTTTTTTGTTTTAAAATAAACTTTTATTTCGCTTAGTAGGTTTCTATTAGGGCTATTTCTATGAATGTTTTTTTTACTTTCCTCTGTTAAAAAAACTCTCAAAACTTTTCTCTTTGGATTTTTTATGGCTTCTAGCACAGCATGTTGACCAACGATGAAAAAAGACGATTTATTCATAAAATATTCATATATTTACACGTTTTTTTGAATATTTTCCCAATAAATCACGTGTTGCAATTGGATAAATAAAATATATAAAACGCATGTTGTTTGAAGCTTTATTGAACAAGGGGACACTTCCCCTAAGGGAGGGGTTCCAGAGCGGTCAAATGGGGCGGGCTGTAAACCCGTTGACTTCGGTCTTCGAAAGTTCGAATCTTTCCCCCTCCACCAATCAATAATACTTTGAATAATACTGGAGTGATACTCTTGGGGTTGTGCGGGTGTAGTTCAATGGTAGAACGCTAGCCTTCCAAGCTGGATGTAAGGGTTCGATTCCCTTTACCCGCTCCAAGAATATAAAATTATTAAAAAAATAAAAAGTGAGGAATATAAGTAATGTCAAAAGAAAAATTTGTAAGAAATAAACCACATTGTAACATTGGTACAATAGGCCATGTCGATCATGGTAAAACAACATTAACTGCAGCTATCACTAAAGTTTTATCTGAAACTGGTGGTGCTAAAGCTGTTGCGTATGATCAAATTGATAAAGCTCCAGAGGAAAAAGAAAGAGGAATTACAATTTCAACAGCGCATGTTGAATATGAAACAGAAAAAAGACACTATGCGCACGTAGACTGTCCAGGTCACGCTGACTATGTAAAAAATATGATTACTGGTGCTGCTCAAATGGATGGAGCAATATTAGTAGTTAATGCTGCCGATGGGCCTATGCCACAAACAAGAGAGCATATTCTTTTAGCGAGACAAGTTGGTGTTCCTGCAATTTGTGTTTATCTTAATAAAGTAGACCAAGTTGATGATAAAGAAATGATCGATTTAGTTGAAGAAGAAATTAAAGAACTTTTAACTTCTTATAAATTCCCAGGAGACAAAACTCCAATTGCTAAAGGTTCTGCATTGGCTGCTGTTGAAGGAAGAGATGATGAAATCGGAAAAAATTCAATTCTAGAATTAATGAAGAATGTTGATGAATTTATTCCACAACCAGACAGACCAAAAGATAAAGATTTTTTAATGCCTGTTGAGGATGTTTTTTCAATCTCGGGAAGAGGTACAGTTGCAACTGGAAGAGTAGAGTCAGGTGTTCTTAAAACTGGAGATGAAATTGAAATAGTCGGAATTAGAGAAACTAAAAAATCAGTTTGTACTGGAGTTGAAATGTTTAGAAAACTTTTAGACTCTGGTGAAGCGGGTGATAACGTTGGTGTTCTTTTAAGAGGAGTTGAAAGAACTGACATTGAAAGAGGTCAGGTTCTTTGTAAGCCAGGATCTGTTACACCACATACTAAATTTGAAGCTCAAGCATATGTACTTAAAAAAGAAGAAGGTGGTCGACATACGCCTTTCTTTACCAAGTATAGACCACAGTTTTATTTTAGAACAACAGACGTAACTGGAGAAGTAGAATTACCATCAGGAACAGAAATGGTTATGCCGGGTGATGATGCTAAATTTACAGTTAAATTGATTACTCCAATTGCGATGTCAGAAAAATTAAATTTTGCCATTCGTGAAGGTGGTAGAACTGTTGGAGCTGGAGTAGTAACTAAAATTATAGAGTAAGCTCTATATAGGAGTGTAGCTCAATTGGTAGAGCGCCGGTCTCCAAAACCGGAGGCTGAGGGTTCGAGTCCCTCCGCTCCTGCCAATTAACTAAACTGAATTATGAAAAACCCGATCAAATTTATTCAAGAGGTTAAACAGGAGGCTTTCAAAGTTTCTTGGCCTACAGGAAAAGAGACATTGCAAGGTGCCTTAATGGTTTTTGCCATGGCAGTAGTTATGTCAATATTCTTCTTACTTCTTGATCAGATTTTAAAATTTTTCTTAGAAATATTGCTCAAGGTAAGTATATAATGAAAAATTGGTACATAGTTCAATCACATTCAAGTTTTGAAAATAAAGTTGCTGGTTTAATTAAAGAAGAGGCAGAAAAGGCAAAAATTTCAGAAAAATTTGATGAAATTATTGTTCCAACACACGATATTACTGAAGTAAAAAGAGGAAAAAGAGTTCAAAGAAAAAAAAAATATTTTCCTGGATATGTGCTTATAAAAAGTGAAATGGATAATAGTATCTATCATATGATTAAGAATATAAAGAGAGTAAGTGGTTTTTTGGGAACAAAAGGCATTCCAGTACCTGTCTCCGACAAAGAAATTGAAAAGATTTTAGGACAAATAAAAGATGGTGTAGCCCAGCCAAAATCTGGTATAGAATACAACGTTGGTGAAAAAGTCCAAGTTGTAGATGGGCCATTTGCTTCATTTAGTGGAATGGTTGAAGGTATTGATGAAGAAAAATCAAGACTTAAAGTTTCAGTTTCAATATTTGGTAGACCAACACCAGTTGAATTAGAATATAATCAAGTGGAGAAAATAAGTTAATGGCTGCAAAAAAAGAAATTAGTGGATTTATAAAATTACAAATTAAGGGTGGTCAGGCAAATCCAGCTCCACCAGTTGGTCCTGCATTAGGTCAACGGGGTGTAAATATTATGGAGTTTTGCAAAGCCTTTAATGACAAAACTAAATCTATGGCAGGAAAACCTGTTCCTGTTGAGATAACCGTTTATAAAGATAAAAAATTTGACTTTAAAATAAAATCACCCCCAGCATCTTTTTTTATAAGAGAGGCTGCAAAATTAAAAAGTGGATCTAAGGAGCCTGGTAGAAACATTGTTGCATCAATAACAAAAAAACAAGCAGAAGAAATTGCTAAACAAAAAATGAATGACCTAAATGCTTTTGATTTAGAGGAAGCAGTGAAAATAATTGCTGGCTCAGCAAGATCAATGGGGATCGAGGTAAAGGAATAATGTCATCAAAAAGATATAAAAAATTACCAGAAAAGACGCTTGATTTAAATGCAGAGACTATAGAGAAAGTCTTACCGAATATTAAAAAAAATTGTACAACTAAGTTTGATGAGTCAGTGGATTTAAGCTTTCAAATAAATAATAAACAAAAAAAAAGTGATATTAATATTAGAACTGTTGTTAATCTTCCTGGTGGTACAGGTAAAAAAATTAAAGTTGCTGTTGTTTGTGAGGAAGCCAAAACATCAGAAGCTAAAGAGGCGGGAGCAGATATTGTTGGGGGTGATGATTTTGTTGAGAAAATTAAAGGTGGTGAGATAAATTTTGAAAAATTAATTTGCACTTCTTCAATGATGATTAAACTTTCTAAACTTGGAAAAATCTTGGGTCCAAAAGGGTTAATGCCTAATCCTAAATTGGGATCTGTCACTAATGATATTAAAAAAGCTGTTTCAGAAGCAAAGTCAGGTCAAGCTGAAATAAGAAATGATAAAGATGGAAATATAGGCGTTAGTATAGGAAAAAAATCTTTTAGCGATGATCAATTAATCAAGAATTATAATGCTATATTAGAAACTTTAGATAAAGAGAAAGCTAACAACACCTTAAAGGGTGATCTGATAAAATCTGCATTCATAACTTCAACTATGGGTGTTTCTTACAAACTAAAACTTATGAAAAATATTTAATAGTTATGATGAACAAAGAACAAAAACAAAAATATATTACTGAGATGACTTCACAATTTGAAAATAGTAAAGCTGTAATGGTTACTCATTATCAGGGTTTGACTATGGTTCAGCTTGATGAATTGAGATCTAAAATGAGAGAACATGGTATTATTTTTAAAATTACTAAAAATAGAATTACTAAATTAGCATTAGAAAAAACTAAGTGTAAAGATTTATCAAATTTATTTAACGGACCAACAGCAGTAGCTTTTGGAGAGGATGCCATTATGTCTGCGAGAATTCTATCAAAATTTGCTAAAGATAACGAGAATCTTAAGTTGATAGGTGGAATCATGGATAATGAGGTTCTTGATCAAGCTGGAGTGTTAAATGTAGCTAGTTTACCTACTTTGGATGAGGCAAGGGCAAATATTGTGGGAATTTTGAATGCCTCTGCTTCAAAAATAGTCAGTATTTTGCTTGCACGATCAGAAAAAATGAGTAGTTTACCACCAGAAAATTCTGAAACATAACCCAAAGAGTAATTTATGCCTGATCTAAATAAAATTATAGAAGATTTATCTAGTTTGACTGTTGCAGAAGCAGCAGATCTCTCTAAACAACTTGAAGAAAAATGGGGAGTTACCCCTATGGCAGCCGCAGCTCCAGCAGCAGCAGGTGCAGCAGCCGCAGCAGAAGAAAAAGATGATTTTACAATTATGTTAGTTTCTGCAGGTGATAAGAAAATTAACGTTATAAAAGAAGTAAGAGCAGCAACGTCTCTAGGTCTTAAAGAAGCAAAAGATTTAGTTGAAGGTGCACCAAAGGAAGTAAAAGCGGGTGTTCCAAAAAAAGAAGCTGAGGAAATTAAAGCTAAGTTAGAAGCCGCTGGCGCTAAAGTAGAACTTAAATAAATTAATAAGGATTTTTTTAGGTACTGGTTAATTTTATTAATCAGTATTAAATATAGATGCAAATATCTTTTACGGAAAAGAAAAATATTAGAAAAAGCTTTGGTAAACTTAAAGAAAGTTTATCAATTCCAAACCTAATAGAAGTTCAGAAAAACTCATATAATGAATTAACAGAATTTAAAATTGAAAATTTAGAATTAACTAAAGGTTTTGATAGAGTTTTTAAAAGCATTTTTCCCATTGAAGATTTAAATGATAAAGCAACATTGGAATATGTTTCAT
Source organism: uncultured Pelagibacteraceae bacterium (assembly GCA_902515095.1). Taxonomy (GTDB): domain Bacteria; phylum Pseudomonadota; class Alphaproteobacteria; order Pelagibacterales; family Pelagibacteraceae; genus Pelagibacter. Next base: position 183,951 of record CABXTC010000001.1, on the reverse strand, counting down.
ACAGATTAGAAAAACCAAAATTTGATGTTGAAGAATGTATAGCTAGAGGTCTAACTTATTCTTCTGCTTTAAAATGTACTTTAAGATTAGTTGTGTATGAAATAAATCAAGAAAATAATACTAAAGATATTTTGTCAGCAAAAGAACAAGAAGTTTATATGGGTGAAGTTCCAATGATGACAAATAGTGGAACATTTATTACCAATGGTGTCCAAAGAGTTGTTGTCAATCAAATGCATAGAAGCCCGGGGGTATTTTTTGATCATGACAAAGGAAAAACTCATGCAAGCGGTAAATTATTGTTTAACTGTAGAGTTATTCCAAATAGGGGTTCTTGGTTAGATTTTGAGTATGATGTTAAAGATTTTTTATATTTTAAGATCGATCGAAAAAAGAAGATTTTATCATCAACTTTATTACTTGCTCTTGGTTTTACAAAATCTGATATTGTCAATGAATTTTATGAAAATGAAAAGTTTTCTTTTGATACACAAACTCAAAAATGGAAAACAAAGTTTAATCCTGAAAACTATAAAGCAAAAAATTTTTCTGAAGAAGTAGTTGATGCAAAAAATGGTAAAGTTGTAATTAGATTAGGAGATAAAATAAATTATCTTAATGCAAAAAAACTTTCAAATGATGGCCTCAAAGATATTTTAGTTTCAAAAGAGTCTTTGTACGGGAAATTTTTACATACTGATGTAAAAATAAATGATGAGGAAGATGGAGTTTTTAAAATTGGAACAGAATTAAATGAGACTATTATTAATCAAATTTTAGAAGCAAAAATTCATACTTTAGAAATTTCTGTAACAAACTCAATTAATAAAGGTGGTTATATGTTAACCACAATCTTTAATGATAAAAATAATACTAAAGATGAAGCTATTACAGAAATTTATAAAATGTTAAGACCGGGTGAGCCTCCAACAATTGAAATTGCTACTCAAATTTTTAACAACCTATTCTTTAGCTCTGATAGATATGATCTTTCAGACGTTGGAAGAGTAAAAATGAACTCAAGATTAAATTTAGAATGTTCTGACAAGATTACAATTTTAAGAAATGATGATATTATCGCTATTATACACAAAATGCTCGATATTAGGGATGGTAAAGATGAAGTAGATGATATTGACCACCTTGGTAATAGAAGAGTTCGTTCAGTTGGAGAATTGGTGGAAAATCAAGCTAGAATTGGTGTTTATAGAATGGAAAGAGCAATTAAAGAAAAAATGACAACGCTTGATATTGAGTCTGCTATGCCACAAGATTTAATTAACGCAAAGCCTCTAACAGTTTCACTAAAAGATTTTTTTGCTAGTTCACAATTATCACAGTTTATGGATCAGACTAATCCTTTATCTGAAATTACACATAAAAGAAGAGTCTCAGCTTTGGGCCCTGGTGGCCTTACAAGAGAAAGGGCGGGTTTTGAAGTGCGAGATGTTCATCCAACTCATTATGGAAGAATCTGTCCAATCGAAACTCCAGAGGGACCAAACATTGGTTTAATCAATAGCCTTTCTACTTATGCTAAAATAAATAAATATGGTTTTATTGAAAGTCCATACAAGAGAGTAAAAGATGGGATAGTTCAAGATAATGTTGAGTACTTATCTGCTATGGAAGAAACTAAATATACAATTGCACAGGCAAATACAAAATTAGATAAAAATAATAAGATTGTTGAAGAACTTGTATCGTGCAGACAAAACTTAAATTTTTTATTATCTAAGCCAGAAACAATAGATTACATCGATGTATCTCCAAAACAATTAGTATCAGTTGCAGCTTCTCTAATTCCATTTTTAGAAAACGATGATGCGAATAGAGCATTGATGGGATCAAACATGATGAGACAGGCAGTACCATTACTTAAACCAGAAGCTCCATTAGTTGGAACTGGTATTGAAAGCGATGTAGCTCTTGACTCTGGAGTGACAATTGTTGCAAAGAGAGATGGGTTAGTAGATAAAATTGATGGAAAGAGGATAGTTGTTAAAGTAACAGAGGAAACAGATTTTAATAAGTCTACTGTAGATATCTATAATTTACAAAAGTTTAAAAGATCGAACCAAAATACATGTATAAATCAAAGACCTTTAGTTAGAGTTGGTGATAAAGTAAAAAGTGGGGACATTATTGCAGATGGCCCGTCTACAAGATTAGGAGAACTAGCCTTAGGAAAAAACGTAACAGTAGCATTTATGCCTTGGCAAGGATACAATTTTGAAGACTCAATTTTAATTTCTGAAAGATGTGTAACCGATGATGTTTTCACATCTGTTCACATAGTTGAATATGAAATAATGGCTAGAGACACAAAATTAGGTGAAGAAGAAATTACAAGAGACATACCTAACGTAAATGAAGAGGCTTTAAAAAATTTAGATGAGTCAGGTATTGTTTATATCGGAGCTGAAGTGAATGCTGGAGATATTCTAGTAGGTAAAGTAACTCCGAAAGGGGACTCAGCCTCAGGACCAGAAGAAAAATTATTAAGATCAATATTTGGAGAAAAAGCAATTGATGTAACAGATACATCTTTAAGAATGTCAAGAGGAAGTAGCGGAACAGTAGTTGATGTAAAGGTGTTTAATCGTCATGGAATAGAAAAAGATGAGAGATCTATAACAATTGAAAGAGCAGAAATTGATCAGGTTCAGCAAGACAAAATTGTTGAGGAAGAAATTTTAGAAAGAAGCATCAAACAAAGAGCCTCTCAGATTTTATCAGGTTCTACATTATCCAAAAAAATTAAGAATCTTGATGTTGGAACAAAACTTGATTTTGAATCTATTAATAAATTGTCAATCAATGATGTATTTAAGATATCAGATGGAAATACAAAAAATGATGCAGCAATTAATCAACTTAAAGATCAATTTAGTCAGGCCCAACAAGACATTATAGAAAGATTTGAGGATAAAGTTTTAAAAATAAGGAGTGGAGACGATCTTTTACCAAGTGTAATGAAAATGGTAAAAGTTTTTGTAGCAATTAAGAGAAGACTTCGACCAGGTGACAAGATGTCAGGAAGACATGGAAATAAAGGAGTAGTTAGTAAAATTGTTCCTGTAGAGGATATGCCTTACAGAGAAGATGGAAGACCAGTTGATATTGTTTTAAATCCACTTGGTGTTCCAAGTCGTATGAATGTTGGTCAAATCTTAGAAACACATTTAGGTTGGGCATGCAAAGAATTTGGTGAACAAGTAAAAAATTTAGTTAATGAAAATAATAATAAGATTGAAAAGACTGAAAAAATTTCTAAGTTTTTAAAGTCTGTATATGGTGAAGATATTTATAGCCAAAAGGTAGATAAGTTAAATAAAACTGAATTTGAGGATTTATGTGAAAACCTTCAAAGTGGAATAGCTATTTCAACACCAGTATTCGATGGAGCAAAAGAAAAAGATGTAACTGAGATGTTGGAATTAGCAAATTTACCTGGCTCAGGTCAAACTTATTTGTGGGATGGAAGAACGGGTGAAAAATTCGATAGACCAGTAACTGTTGGAATTATTTATATGCTTAAATTACACCATCTAGTAGAGGATAAAATTCATGCAAGATCAACTGGACCTTATAGTCTAGTAACTCAACAACCTTTGGGCGGCAAAGCTCAACTAGGTGGTCAAAGATTTGGAGAAATGGAAGTTTGGGCTCTAGAGGCATACGGAGCATCGTACACTTTGCAGGAAATTCTTACTGTAAAATCTGATGACGTTGCTGGAAGAGTTAAAGTTTACGAGACAATTGTTAAAGGTGAGGAAAACTTTGAGTCAGGTATTCCAGAATCTTTTAACGTCCTTGTAAAAGAAATAAAATCATTAGCACTAAATGTGGAGTTAAATTAATTATGAGTAAAGAACTTACAGATTTATTTAAAAATTCAGAAATTTCAGAAGCACAAAACTTCAGTAGCATAAAAATTTCACTAGCAAGCCCTGAAAAGATTAAATCCTGGACCTATGGTGAAATTAAAAAACCAGAAACAATTAATTATCGAACTTTTAGACCTGAAAAAGATGGATTATTTTGTGCAAGAATATTTGGACCTATAAAAGATTACGAATGTTTATGTGGCAAGTATAAAAGAATGAAGTTTAGAGGAATTATTTGTGAAAAGTGTGGTGTTGAGGTAACAAAATCAAATGTTCGAAGAGAAAGAATGGGTCATATTAATTTAGCAACACCTGTTGCACACATTTGGTTTTTAAAATCCTTACCAAGTAGAATTGCACTAGCTGTTGATATGAAGTTAAAAGAAATTGAAAGAGTATTATATTTTGAAAACTTTATTGTAGTAGAACCAGGTTTAACAGGGTTACAAAAAAATCAATTGTTAAATGAAGAAGAATTGGCAAAATATCAAGATGAGTTTGGAGAAGAGGCCTTTTCAGCTGGAATAGGAGCTGAAGCAGTTTTAGAAATGTTAAAAAATCTTGACTTAGAATTAGAGAGAAAAAACCTTATTAGTTTTATTAAAGAAACAAAATCAAAAGTTAACGAAGAAAGAGCAATCAAAAGATTAAAATTAATTGAGTCATTTATTGACACTGGTCAAAAACCAGAATGGATGATAATGACAGTAGTTCCAGTAATTCCTCCAGAATTAAGACCATTAGTTCCTTTAGATGGAGGTCGATTTGCTACATCAGATTTAAATGATTTGTACAGAAGAGTTATTAATAGAAATAATAGATTAAAAAGATTAATGGATCTAAAAGCTCCAGACATAATTGTAAGAAATGAGAAAAGAATGTTACAGGAGTCAGTCGATGCTTTATTTGATAATGGTAGAAGAGGAAGAGTTATAACTGGAACAGGTAAAAGACCTCTAAAATCTTTGGCAGAAATGTTAAAAGGTAAACAAGGTAGATTCAGACAAAATTTATTAGGAAAACGTGTAGATTACTCTGGAAGATCAGTAATTGTTGTAGGACCCGATTTAAAATTACATGAATGTGGTTTGCCAAAAAAAATGGCATTAGAATTATTTAAGCCATTTTTATACGCAAGACTTAATAAGCTAGGCCTTGCTTCAACTATTAAACAGGCAAAAAAATTAGTAGAAAAAGAAACTAATGCTGTTTGGGATGCTTTAGAATTAATAGTTAGAGAGCATCCAGTGCTACTTAATCGAGCACCCACACTTCATAGATTAGGGGTTCAAGCTTTTGAACCTAAATTAATTGAGGGTGATGCTATTGAGTTACATCCACTAACTTGTGCAGCTTTTAACGCTGATTTTGATGGAGATCAAATGGCAGTTCACGTTCCATTGAGTTTAGAGGCACAATTAGAGGCACGAATACTTATGTTATCTACAAATAATATATTATCTCCTTCAAATGGTAAGCCAATAATAGTTCCAAGTCAGGACATGATTTTAGGTATTTATTATTTATCCCAAGAACCATTAACAGACAAGTCAGCTGGATATTTTGTTGATGCAGATCAAATAGAGTTTGCATTATCATCGGGTCAAATTAAAGTTCATAGTACAATAATTTCAAGGTTTGAAACTATTGATGAAAAAGGAAATAAAAAATTCGAAAAATACACATCAACTGCAGGAAGATTTTTATTAGCAAACTTGCTTCCAAAAAATAAAGATATTAAATTTTCTCTTATAGATAGATTGTTACCAAAAAAAGTTGTTTCTGAAATAATTGATATCGTTTTTAGATTCTGTGGTCAGAAAACAACAGTAATTTTCTGTGACAAGTTAAAAGACTTAGGTTTCAAACATGCATTTAAAGCTGGTATTTCATTTGGTAAAGACGATCTTGTTATTCCAGAAAGTAAAACTCAACTTATAGATGATACAAAAAAATTAATTGCTGATTACGAAACCCAATATGCCGAAGGTTTAATTACAAGAGGTGAAAAATATAATAAAGTAGTTGATGCGTGGTCCAAGTGTACTGACAAAGTAGCTGGTGAAATGATGAAGGGGATTTCAGCGACAGAGAAAACTTCTGAGGGATTAAGGATTAACTCAGTTTTCATGATGGCAGATAGTGGTGCGAGAGGTTCTGCAGCACAGATGAAGCAATTAGCTGGCATGAGAGGTTTAATAGCTAAACCATCAGGAGAAATTATAGAAAGTCCAATTACCTCTAATTTTAAAGAAGGTTTAACTGCTCTTGAATATTTTAATTCTACTCACGGAGCTAGAAAAGGATTAGCTGATACAGCACTTAAGACAGCAAGTTCTGGATATTTAACAAGAAGACTTTGTGATGTTGCGCAAGATTTAACAATTACAAAAGTTACGTGTGATAATCCTGGTTTTATTGAATTATCAGAAATATTAGAAGGTGGTAATGTAGTTGTAAGTTTATCTGAAAGATCACTAGGTAGAGTTACTGCAGCTGAAGTAAAAAATCCTATAACAGGTGAAACAGTTATCAAAAAATCGACTATGATTGATGAAACAGGATGTGATCTAATTGATGCCGCAGGGGTAAAATCAATAAAAGTTTATTCAGTAATGACGTGTAGTTCGAAAGAGGGTGTTTGTGCTACTTGTTATGGAAGAGATTTGTCTAGAGGAAAAATGGTTCATGTTGGAGAAGCAATTGGAATGATTTCTGCACAATCTATTGGGGAACCAGGAACACAATTAACTATGAGAACATTCCACGTTGGTGGTACAGCGTCAGTAAAACAAGAGTCTCAAATAGTTTGCAAAAGTGAAGGTACTCTTAAGATATTAAATTCTAATATTTTAGAGGACTCAAAGAAAAATTTAATTGTTATGGGTAGAAACACCCAGCTTTCAATTGAAGATGATAACGGAGTTCAAATAGCAGTTTATAAAGTTGCTTATGGATCTAAATTATTTTTTAATAATGGTGATAAAGTTAAAGCAAACACTAAAATTTGTGAGTGGGATCCGTACACAACTCCCGTGATTGCAGAAAAAAGTGGTACAGCAAGTTTTGTTGATCTAATTGATGGTGTTTCAATTCAAGAAACCACAGATGACGCGACCGGTATATCATCTAAATCTGTTGTTGATTGGAGATCTCAATCAAAAAGTACAGACTTAAAACCACGAATAACCTTAAGGGATGAAAAAGGAAATGTAATTAAAAAAGCTGATGATAATGAAGCTAGATATTACTTAGTTCCAGATTCAATTTTATCAATTAAAGATGGGCAAAAAGTTTATGCTGGTGATGTAATTGCAAGATTACCTAAAGAAACAACTAAAACAAAAGATATTACCGGAGGTTTACCTAGAGTAGCGGAATTATTTGAAGCTAGAAAAGCAAAAGATAGTGCGATAATTGCAGAAAATGATGGTCAGGTTGTTTTTGGTAAAGAAGTAAGAGGCAAACAAAGAATCTCCATTGTTCCTGAAGATGGTAACGAACCTTCAAATTATTTAATTCCAAAGGGCAAACATATCAATTTTAATCAGGGTGAAAAAATAAAAAAAGGTGAGTATTTATTAGATGGTCAACCTTTACCTCATGATATTTTAAGAATTATGGGTATTAAGGATTTGACAGAGTATTTTGTTAATCAAGTTCAGGAAGTTTATAGACTTCAAGGTGTTATAATTAATGATAAACATATTGAAACTATTCTAAGACAAATGCTAAAAAAAGTTGAGGTTAAATCTTCGGGAGACTCTACTTACTTACCAGGTGAAATAGTAGATAAAATTAAATTTGAAAATACAAATGAAAAACTTAAAGCAGAAAACAAGACTCTAGCCGTGGGTGAAAGGGTACTAATGGGTATTACAAAAGCATCACTTCAAACGGAGTCTTTCATCTCTGCGGCCTCATTTCAAGAAACAACAAGAGTTTTAACTGATGCTGCAATAAAGGGTAAAGTTGATCCTCTAAGCGGATTAAAAGAGAATGTTATTGTGGGTAGATTAGTTCCGGCTGGAACAGGAAATATAAAGAATAAATGGAACAAAAAAGCTTTGGATGATGACGACAAATTCTTATCAGAACAAGAGAAGATTGAAGCCTCAGAAAATCAAGCAAATCAGTAAAAAAAAACACTAAAATCATAGGTTTTAATTTGACAAAATGCGATTAATAAGTATTTTGGCGTAGTTTTTGGTTGGAATGTAGTACTAATTGAATGTACTAAACGCTGCCATGATTAACCTGCCAGTTATTTCATCAAAAATTTAAAATATATAAAATTTATGCCTACGATTAACCAATTGTTGAGAAAAAAAAGAATTAAACAATCAAAAAGGAATAAGGTTCCTGCTTTGCAAAAACAACCTTTAAAAAGAGGTGTTTGTGTTAAAGTTTACACAACTACACCAAAGAAACCTAACTCTGCGTTGAGAAAAGTTGCGAGAGTAAGATTATCAAACGGTTTTGAAGTTACCGCATACATACCTGGTGAAGGTCACAATCTTCAAGAACACTCAGTTGTTTTGATAAGAGGTGGAAGAGTTAAAGACTTACCAGGTGTAAGATATCATATTCTCAGAGGAAATTTAGATACCCAAGGTGTTGCTAATAGAAAAAAGAGAAGATCTTTATACGGAACTAAAAAAGGTAAATAACAATGTCTAGAAAAAAATCTCAACCAAAAAAAAATGTTATTCCCGATCCAAAATTCAATTCAACAATCATTCCAAAACTAATAAATAATATAATGTACGATGGAAAAAGAGGTATAGCATCCAAGATTGTTTATGATGCAATAGAAAAAATTAAAACTAAATCAAAAGATGAGCCAATAAATGTATTTAATGAAGCAATAAATAATATCAAACCAACAGTAGAAGTAAGATCAAGAAGAGTAGGTGGTGCAACATATCAGGTTCCTGTTGAAGTCAAAAATAAAAGAGCTCAAGCATTAGCGATAAGATGGTTAGTAGATTCTGCTAGAAAAAGAAAAGATAAACATATGTCGGATAAAATTTTTAATGAACTTTATGATGCTTACGAAAGAAAGGGAGCTGCAGTTAAAAAAAAAGAAGATGTTCATAAAATGGCAGAGTCAAATAAAGCTTTTGCACATTTTAGGTGGTAAAATATTATGGCGAGAACACATACATTAGATAAGTATAGAAACATTGGTATCATGGCACATATAGATGCCGGTAAAACAACTACCACAGAAAGAATTTTATACTATACTGGAAAAAGTCACAAAATTGGCGAAGTACATGATGGTGCCGCTACAATGGACTGGATGGAGCAAGAGCAAGAAAGAGGAATAACAATTACTTCAGCTGCTACCACTTGTTTTTGGCAAGACCATAGAATTAATATTATTGATACACCTGGGCATGTTGATTTTACTATTGAAGTAGAAAGATCTTTAAAAGTTCTTGATGGAGCTGTAGCAGTTTTTGATGGTGTTGCAGGTGTTGAGCCTCAATCCGAAACTGTTTGGAGACAAGCTGATAAATATAAAGTACCACGAATTTGCTTTGTAAATAAATTAGATAGGACAGGAGCTGATTTCTTTAGATGTGTAGATATGATTAAAGATAGATTGGGAGCTAAACCATTAGTAATACAAGTTCCAATAGGTATTGAAGCTTCATTATCAGGTGTTGTTGATTTAGTAAAAATGAAAGCTCAAGTTTGGAAAAATGAAGCTTTAGGAGCTGAGTGGGAATATAAAGATATACCTGAAGATTTAAAAGAAATATCTCAAAAATATAGAACAGAATTAGTTGAAGCAGCTGTTGAACAAGATGAAAAATTAATGGAAGCATACTTAAATGGAGATGAAATAAACGAGTCAGATCTCATTAAATGTATAAGAAAAGGAACATTAAATTTCAGTTTTGTACCTGTAATGACGGGTTCAGCTTTCAAAAATAAGGGTGTCCAGCCACTTTTAGATGCAGTAATTAATTATCTACCGAGCCCAGTTGATATAGGTTCAATTAAAGGGACGAAGCTAGGTAGTGAGGATGAGTTAGAGATGAAATTTGAGGATAATTCACCATTTTCAGCTTTAGCTTTTAAGGTAGCTAACGATCCTTTTGTAGGATCCTTAACTTTTATTAGAATCTACTCCGGAACTATCAAAACAGGTACTGCAGTCTATAATTCGTCTAAAGAAAAAGAGGAAAGAGTGGGTAGAATGCTTTTGATGCATGCAAACTCTAGAGAAGATATTAAAGAGGCTAATGCAGGTGATATTGTAGCCTTAGCAGGTTTAAAAAATACGATTACTGGTCATACTTTGTGTGATGAGGAAAATAGTGTTCTTTTAGAACCTATGGAGTTTCCAGATCCCGTTATTGAAATTGCAGTAGAACCCAAAACTAAAGCAGACCAAGAAAAGATGGGAGAAGCTTTGGGAAGATTAGCAAAAGAAGATCCTTCATTTAGAGTAACTTCAGATGAAGAGTCAGGCCAAACAATTATCAAAGGTATGGGTGAGTTACATCTAGATATTATTGTTGATAGAATGAAAAGAGAATTCAAAGTGGAAGCAAATGTTGGAGCTCCTCAAGTTGCCTATAGAGAAACAATAGAAAATTCTTCAGAGGTTGAGTATACACATAAAAAACAAAGTGGTGGAGCAGGACAGTTTGCTAAAGTTAAATTACTTGTACAACCACAAGAAGCTGGAAAAGGTCGTGAAGTTGAAAGTAAAATAAAAGGTGGTGCCATTCCTAAGGAATTTATTCCAGGAGTTGAAAAAGGCATAGAAACAGTTTCAGATGGAGGTATCTTAGCAGGATTTCCAATGATTGATTATAAAGTTACAATATTAGATGGATTACATCATGATGTTGACTCTAGTGTATTAGCTTTTGAATTAGCAAGTAGAGCTTGTTTTAAAGAAGCTTGTACTAAAGGTGGACTAAAACTTTTGGAGCCCGTTATGAGAGTTGAGGTTGTTACTCCAGAAGATTATATGGGTGATGTTATTGGCGATTTAAATAGCAGAAGAGGTCAAATTAGCACTCAGGAGCAAAGAGGTAATGCAACAGTCATCACAGCAATGGTGCCATTAGCCAATATGTTTGGATACATAAATAGTTTGAGATCTATGTCACAAGGTAGAGCACAATATTCAATGTTCTTTGATCATTACTCTAAAGTTCCTCAGAATGTTCAAGATGAAGTAACTAAAAAAATAGCAGGGTAACATGGAAAAACAAAATATAAGAATTAAACTGAGAGCCTATGATAACAAAGTACTAGATGCTTCTACAGAAGAGATAGTTAACACAGTAAAAAGGACAGGAGCTACAATAAAGGGACCAATTCCATTACCTACAAAAATAGAAAGATATACAGTTTTAAGATCACCTCACATAGACAAAAAAAGCAGAGAACAATTCGAGTCAAGAACGCATAAAAGATTAATAGATATAATAGAACCAACCCCCCAAACTGTAGAAGCTCTTATGAAGTTAGACCTAGCTTCTGGTGTGGATGTGGAGATTAAGATTTAACTATGAGTGAAATAGCTTTAATAGGAAAAAAAATTGGCATGACAAGAGAGTTTTATAAAACTGGTCAATTAGTTCCGGTAACTGTTCTAAAAATGGAGAAAGCACGTGTAATTCAAGTCATAGATACAGAAAAGAGAGGTTATAAAGCTGTGCAATTAGGATTCGGCAAAATAAAAAACTCTAAACTAACTAAATCAATGAAGGGTTATTTTGCAAAAAAAAATACTGAAGCTAAAAAAAAATTAAAAGAATTTAGAGTTAAAAATTTAGAAAACTATAAAGAAGGAAATGAGTTTGGTCTTGAAATCTTTAAAGACACAAAATTTGTAGATACAAAATCTAAGACTATAGGAAAAGGTTTTGCGGGAGCTATGAAAAGACACAATTTTGGTGGATTAAGAGCTACACATGGTGTTTCAATTTCGCATAGATCTCATGGTTCAACTGGTCAAAGACAAGATCCAGGGAAAGTTTTTAAAGGCAAGAAAATGGCTGGACACATGGGAGATAAGTTAAGAACTATGCAAAATATTGAAATTATCAAAACTGATATAGAAAATGAGCTACTTTATCTTAAAGGTTCAATACCCGGATCTAAAAACTCAGAGGTAATTGTAAAGGGATCTGTAAAAAACATTAAAAAATTGACAATTGATCAAAAAATAAAAGCTACAGAACAAGCTAAAAAAACACCAGATAAGAAGAAAAAATAATGAAAATTGATAAATTAAATTTAGATGGAAAAAAAAGCTCGATAGAAGTTTTAGATAAAATTTTTTCAGCAAAAATAAATAGCAAGCTAGTTGGTAGCGTTCTATACAAAACAAATGCTAACTACAAAGGCCGACACGCAAAAACTAAACAACAAAATGAAGTTAAAGGTCCAACATCTAAGATTTATGCTCAAAAAGGAACAGGTAACGCAAGACACGCGAGTAAAAAAGCTCCTATATTTGTTGGTGGAGGTATAGCGCATGGTCCTAAAGGACAACTCGCTTATAAAACAAGAAAATTAAATAAAATGGAAAAAAAACAGAGTATCGCATCATTAATAAGTGAGAAAACAAAAAATAAAGAGATATTAATTTTAAGTGATTTTAAAAATGAGATTAAAAAAACGAAAGAGATGAATATGATTTTAAAAAAATTTGAAATTTTAGACTCATTATTTATTCTAGATAAATCGTCAAAAGAAAAGATAGAAAAGTCGATTAGGAATATCCCCAATACTAAAGCGACAGACATTAATCATTTCAGTGCATTTGATATAATTAAATTTAAAAAAATAGTTTTTACTGAAAGCTCAGTGAAAGAATTAGAAAAAAGGTATACTTAAAATGGAAAAAATTCATTTATACGACAAAATTATATCTCCTTTACTTACTGAAAAATCCACTAATTTGTCAGAACAAAACAAGATTGTTTTTAAGGTGCATAAGAATGCAAATAAAAAAAATTTGAAAACTAACATTGAAAAAATTTTTAAAGTAAATGTTACAAAGATAAATATTATTAATAAACAAAATAGAACCAAACTTACAAGAGGTAGAAAAGTAAAAGTCTCAGGTTTTAAAAAAGCAATTATCACTCTTAAAAAAGGTCAAACAATTGATCTAACAACAGGAATTTAATATGGCATTGAAAACTTTTAAACCCTACACAAAATCAACACGAGGAACCATACTTGTTGATAGAGCTGGTCTTTGGAAAGGTAAACCTTTTAAGTCTTTAGTTTCTCCTAAAAATGCAATGAAAGGAAGAAATAATAATGGACATATAACATCTATAAATAGAGCTGGAGGTCATAAAAAAATGTATCGGCATATTGATTTTTATAGAAAAAAATTTGATGTTCCTGCTAATGTTGAGAGAATAGAATATGATCCAAACAGATCTTGTTACATAATGTTAGTTAAATTTGATGACAATTCTCATGCTTACTATTTAGCACCTCAAAAAATTAAAGTAGGCGATAAAGTTGAAAACGGATCTAAAAAAGAAATTAAGATTGGTAACTGTATGCCACTTCAAGATATTCCGGTGGGCATTGATATTCATAATGTTGAAATTCAGCCTGGTGCTGGCGGTAAAATTGCAAGATCTGCAGGCACATCTGTAACTATAAGTGGTCTAGATGGCAATTATAGTTTGATAAAATTAGCATCAGGTGAAGTTAGAAAGATAGATTCAAGATCATTAGCAACAATAGGTGTTTTAAGCAATCCAGATCAAAAAAATATAAAAATAGGTAAAGCAGGAAGATCGAGATGGCTTGGTAGAAGGCCTCATACTAGAGGAGTAGTTAAAAATCCTGTTGATCACCCTCACGGAGGTGGAGAAGGAAAAAGTGCTGGAGGAAGACATCCGGTGTCTCCCAAAGGTCAATCAGCAAAAGGTTTAAAAACTAGAGACAATAAGAGAACAGATAAATTTATATTAAAGAGAAGAAACAAAAGGAAGGATACAAAATAATGGCTAGAGCAGTTTGGAAGGGTCCTTTTGTTGAAGAAAGTTTAATGAAAAAAGTAGACAAATACAGAACAGATCCAAAAAAGATACCAATTAAAACATGGTCAAGAAAATCAACAATATTACCAGACTTTGTAGGAGTAAGTTTTTTAATTTACAATGGTAAAAAATTTATTCCTATTACTGTTTCTGAGGATATGGTTGGTCATAAGTTAGGAGAATTTGCACCTACTCGAACATTCTTTGGTCACACACCAGCAGATAAAAAAGCAAAACCCGCTGAGTCGGAGGTTAAGAAATAATTATGAGTAAGATGAAAAAAAAAGATAATGTTAAAGATAAGACTGTTAGATCTATAAATAACAATATCAGATCCAGTGTAAGGAAACTTAATCCAATTTTAAGGGGAATTGTTGGTAAAAAAGTTGACATAGCAATAAGAGATTTAGAATTCTCTGAAAAAAGAATTACAAAAGATATAAAAAAAACTTTGAGTTCTGCAGTAGCAAATGCGGAAAATAATTTCCAATATGATATAGATAAATTAATTGTTAAAGAGGCATATTGTGGAAAAAAAATTACCATGAAAAGGTTTAGACCAAGAGCAAAAGGAAGAGCAGCACCAATATTAAAACCCTATTCGAGTGTAACAATAATTTTATCAGAAGCAAAAAAAATGGAGAGTCATGGGTCAAAAAGTTAATCCGGTTGGTTTTAGGTTAGGTGTAAACAGAGGTTGGGATTCTGTTTGGTATGCTAAAAAAAAAGATTTTGGGAATTATTTAATCGAAGATTTTAAAATAAGAGAATATATCAAAAAAAATGTAATTAATTCTGGTGTTTCAAAAGTTATGATAGAGAGAACCTCAAATAAATGCTTTGTAACTATTTACACTTCTAGACCAGGTTTTGTAATAGGAAAAAAAGGAAGTGATATTGATAAAATCAAAAATAATTTATCAAAATTTACTAAGAATGAAGTATCACTAAACATAAAGGAAGTTAAAAAACCTGAGACAAATGCTTATCTTGTGGCTGAAAATATTGCTCAACAATTGGTAAAAAGAATTTCTTATAGACGTGCAATGAAAAGAGCTATGCAGTCTTGTTTAAGACTTGGAGCGAAAGGAATAAAAGTATCAGTAAGTGGAAGATTAGGTGGAAATGAAATTGCAAGAACAGAATGGTTAAGAGATGGCAGTATCCCGTCACACACTCTGAGAGCAGATATAGATTATGCTGAGGCTGAAGCACTTACGACTTATGGTATAATTGGTATTAAAGTTTGGATTTATAAAGGCGAAGTTTTTGCTAAAGAGTTTAGTCAAGAAACTAATAAAATAATTTCCAAAGAAGGAAAGGAATAAATGTTACAACCAGTAAGAACTAAATGGAGAAAAGCTCACAAAGGAAGAATACATGGTAATGCAGGTAGAGCAAACTTTATAAATTATGGGGCGTACGCATTAAAAGCATTATCCCCAGACAGAGTTACGGGTAAACAAATTGAGGCTGCAAGAGTAGCATTAACAAGACACATGAAAAGACAAGGAAGAGTATGGACAAGGATATTTCCAAATATACCGGTATCAAAAAAGCCGATTGAGGTTCGTATGGGTAAAGGTAAAGGTTCACCTGAATATTATGCATGTCGAGTTAAACCTGGTCGAATTTTATTCGAGGTTGATGGTGTTTCAGAACAAATTGCAAAAGAGGCCTTATATAAAGCTTCAGCAAAACTTCCAATAAAAACAAAAACTATAAAGAGATTTTTATAATATGAAAAAGCAAGAAATAAAAAAATTATCAAAAGATGAAATTTTGAAAAATATTGATAAATCTAAAAAAGATTTGTTTAATTTCAGATTTCAAAAAATTAATTCGCAGGTAACAAATCCTTCTAAAATAAATGAAACAAGAAAAACAATTGCAAGATTAAAGACTATATTAAAGGGAAAAATAAATGCCTAAAAAAATTTTAACAGGAATAGTGGTGAGTGACAAACCAAACAAAACCATTACAGTATTAATTGAAAGAAAATATTCTCATCCAGTTCTAAAAAAGATTGTTAAAGTAAGAAAAAAATACAATGCACATGATGAAAATAACAAATTCAAAACTGGTGATAAAGTTTCTATTGTCGAGAGTAGACCGTTCTCAAAAAATAAAAGGTTTCAAGTAATGGAGAATTCTAAATAATGATACAAGTACAAACAGAATTATTAGTTGCTGACAATACCGGCGCAAAAAAAATTGAGTGTATTAAAGTATTGGGTGGCTCTAAGCGCAGATATGCAAGTATTGGGGATACAATTGTAATTGCAGTGAAAGAAGCGATCCCCAAAGGTAAAGTAAAGAAAGGATCAGTGCACAAAGCAGTAGTTGTTAGAGTTAAAAAAGGCATTCATAGAGATGATGGTTCAAAAGTTAAATTTGATAATAATGCAGCGGTATTAGTTGATGACAAAGGTGAACCAGTTGGAACAAGAATTTTTGGACCAGTAACAAGAGAATTAAGAACGAGAGGTCAAATGAAAATAATTTCTTTAGCACCTGAGGTAATATAATGATTAAAAAAGGTTTAAAAGTAAAAATTTTAACAGGTAAAGATAAAACTAAAGAAGGTGAAGTTATAGAAATAGACAGATCAAACAATAGAGCTAAAATTAAAGATCTGAATATGATTAAAAAACATGTAAAAACTACAAAAGAAAAAAAAGGTGGAATATTTCCTAAAGAAAATTTTATTCATATGTCTAATTTAAAATTAGTTACAGAGCAAAAAAAAACAAAAAAATCAGAGGCTAAAAAATAATGATACCTAGATTAAAAGAACTTTATTTTAAAGAAATACAGCCTGCATTAAAAACAGAACTTGGTTTCAAAAATTTAAATATGGGCCCAAAAATTGAAAAAGTGGTTTTAAATATGGGGCTAGGATTAGATGGAAATGACTCAAAATTACTTAAATCATGCGAGGAAGACTTAGCAAAAATTACTGGTCAGAAACCTATTGTAACAAAATTTAAAAAGTCTGTGGCTAATTTTAAAACAAGAAAAGGTTCTAACGCTGGACTCAAAGTTACTTTAAGGAAAGATAAAATGTATGAATTTATAGACAGACTTGTAAATATAGCTTTACCTAGAGTAAAAGACTTTAGAGGGTTATCATCTAAAGGATTTGATAAATTTGGTAATTATACGTTTGGGATCAAAGAGCATATTATATTTCCAGAAGTAAGTTTTGATAGAGCAGATAAAGTACGTGGCCTTGATATTATAATTGTAATATCTTCTTTAAATAAAGATCATAGTTTTGCTTTATTAAATAAGATGAATTTTCCATTTATAAAAAAAGGAGATAATTAAAATGGCTAAGTTAAGTTCAATTAATAAGAATAACAGAAGAATAAAACTTTCAGACAGACTTTTTAACAAAAGATCTAAATTGAAAAAAATTATCATGGATAAAAAAATTCCCTTAGAGGAGAGATTTAAAGCACAACAAAAGCTTTCAAAATTACCTAGAAACTCTGCAAAGATAAGAGTAATGAATAGATGCCAAATAACAGGAAGGCCTCATGGAGTTTATAGGAAATTAAAAATATCAAGAATTGCATTAAGACAATTGGGATTACAAGGAAAAATCCCAGGTCTAGTTAAATCGAGTTGGTAGAAAGGAATAATTATGAGTTTAAGTGACCCTATTGGAGATATGATAGCAAGAGTAAAGAATGCTCAAGCTAGAAATCACAAAAAAGTTGAATTACCCTCGTCAAATTTCAAAAGCAAAATAGCCGATATATTAAAAAATGAGGGTTTTATAAAGGATTTTAAAGTTTCAGGTGATGAGAAAAAAAACATCTTATCTTTAGAATTAAAATATCATTCTGGAAATCCTGTAATTAGTAATTTTGAGAGAGTTTCCAAACCAGGAAGAAGGATTTTTTCAAGCGCTGATAGCTTACCAAAAATAAATAATGGTCTAGGAATAGCAATTTTATCAACACCAAAAGGAGTTATGACTGATATTGATGCTCGAAAACAAAAAGTTGGTGGTGAAATAATTTGTAAGGTTTTTTAATATGTCTAAAATTGGTAAAATAAATATCTCAATTCCAGATAAAGTTAAAGTTGCTATAGCTGGAAACATTCTAAATATCGAGGGACCTTTAGGTAAAAAATCATTAAATATTGATTTAGAAATGTTTAATCTTGATATTAAAGAAGGTAAGGAAATATCTTTAAGACCAAAAAAAATTGATCAGACTACAAAGAGATTATGGGGAATGAACAGAAGCCTGATAAATAATGCGGTTATTGGATCTGTAAAAGGCTTTGAAAAAACTTTAGAACTTGTAGGGGTAGGTTATAGAGCTGCTCTTAAAGGTAATCAGTTAAATTTACAATTAGGTTATAGTCATGATATAAATTATGATATTCCCGAGGGTATTAAAATTTCTGTAGAAAAACAAACAACTTTAAAGGTAACAGGATATGATAAACAATTAGTTGGTTTAGTTGTATCAAAAATTAAAACATTTAGAAAAATTGAACCATATAAAGGAAAAGGAATAAGAGAAAAAGGTCAACACATTCTAAAAAAAGAGGGTAAGAAAAAATAATGAAACTTAATACAAGCGCTAGAAAAAAATTTAGAGTAACCAATAAACTAAAAAAAGTGGCGGGAGAAGGAAGATTAAGACTAAGCATTTTCAGATCTGCGAAAAATATTTCTGCTCAAATAATAGATGATAGAAAAAATATTACCATTTTATCTGCTTCATCTGTTGAAAAAGATGTTAAAGAGTCTAAAACTAAAAATAAATCTGAGCTTTCAAAAATTGTAGCTGAAAAACTAGCAAAAAAAGCTCATGAAAAAAAAATTAGTAAAATTTATTTTGACAGAGGTGTCTACAAATATCATGGACGAATTAAAATTTTTGCTGAAACATTAAGAAAAAACGGAATGGACTTTTAAATATGGAAAATTTTAGAGAAAAAAAGAACGATGATATTATAGAAAAGTTAGTTCATATTAATAGAATTACTAAAGTTGTTAAAGGAGGAAGAAGATTTGGTTTTTCAGCTTTGGTGGTTGTTGGTAACCAAGCAGGAAAAATAGGAATAGCACACGCAAAAGCTAAACAAGTTCCTGACGCAATAAAAAAAGCTAATGAAATTGCAAGAAGAAAATTAATACATATACCTTTAAGAGAAGGTAGAACAATTCATCACGATGTAAAAGCTAAAGACGGATCTGGTAGAATTGTTTTAAGATCAGCTTCAAAAGGGACTGGTATAATTGCCGGAGGACCAGTTAGAGCTGTTTGTGAAGTTTTGGGTGTTAAAGATATTGTTGCAAAATCAATGGGTACATCTAATGCTCACAATGTAATAAGAGCAACTATTAAAGCGTTAATGAAACAAAATTCACCAAAGCAAATTTCGTCAATTAGAAATGTTAAAATTTCAGAAATAATAGAAAAAAGAGGATAATGATAAGATTAAATAACAGACCTAAAATTAATAAATCTAAAATTAGAGTTGGTCGAGGAATAGGCTCAGGTAAAGGAAAAACATCAGGTAGAGGCGTAAAAGGTCAAAAATCTAGATCTGGTGTTGCCATTAAAAGTTTTGAGGGTGGACAAATGCCACTTTACAGAAGATTACCGAAAAGAGGTTTTAACCCTATTAATAAAGAAACAATTGCAACCCTCAATTTGGATAAGATTCAATTTTTTATTGAAAAAAAAACAATTAGTACTTCAGAAACTTTGAATTCTGCATCACTGAAAAAACTAAAATTAATAAATAAAAATTCTAAAAAATTAAAAATTTTAGGATCAGGTATTATAAAAGATAAAATTAACATAGAGGCCGATCTAGCATCAAAATCAGCATTGGAAAAACTAGAAAAAGTTGGTGGATCAATACAATTAAAAAAATAATATCTTAAGTAAATGAGCTCTTCATCTTCAAGTAGTGATTTAAGAAATAGAATTATATTCACTATAGCAATTTTAGCTGTTTATAGGTTTGGTACCTTTGTTCCTCTGCCTGGAATTGATCCGGAGCAATTAAAAATAATGATGGAGGGAAATCAAAAAGGATTATTAGGCATGTTCAATGTATTTGCAGGTGGTGCCGTAAGTAGAATGGCTATTTTTGCATTAGGAATAATGCCATACATTTCTTCATCAATTATTATACAATTATTAACAGGTGTTTCAGATTATTTCAAAAATCTTAAAGCTCAAGGTGAAACTGGAAGAGCTAAGATTACTCAAATTACAAGATATGGAACTGTCTTATTAGCCACTGTTCAAGGGTATGGTTTGTCAGTTGGTCTCGAGTCATCAGCCGATTTGGTTATCAATCCAGGTATATTCTTTAAAATATCAACAGTAACGACAATTGTAGCTGGCACAATATTTTTAATGTGGTTAGGTGAACAAATTACTCAAAGAGGAATAGGAAACGGAATATCACTAATAATTTTTGCAGGAATAGTTGCAGAAATACCAAGGGCATTAGTAACTACATTTGAGTTAGGTAGAACTGGTGCAATATCAACATTGATGATCATTGCTATATTTGTTTTATTAATCTTAACAATATTGTTTATAGTATTTATGGAAAGAGCTTTGCGGAAAATTTTGATAAATTATCCAAAAAGACAAATGGGAAATAAAATGTATGGTGGCGAGTCATCACATCTACCTTTAAAAATAAACCAAGCTGGAGTGATACCAGCAATTTTTGCTTCTGCATTGCTTTTGTTACCGGTAACATTTTCGAATTTCAATATTTCTGAAAGTGAAACTTTTCTGAATTTAAGTTCTTATTTTACTCAAGGACAACCTCTTTATATGTTATTTTATGCATCAGGAATCATATTTTTTACTTTTTTTTATACTTCAATTACATTCAACCCAACAGAAACAGCGGACAATTTAAGAAAATATGGAGGATTTGTTCCTGGTATAAGACCAGGAGAAAGCACAGCAATTTATATTGATAATATTTTGACAAAACTAACTACCATTGGAGCTTTATATTTAACTCTAGTTTGTTTGATGCCTGAATTTTTAATTGCAAATTATCCTATCCCATTTTACTTAGGGGGAACTTCAATATTAATTGTCGTTGTTGTTGCGATTGATACAGTAACCCAAATTCAAACGAGACTTATGAGCTCACAATATGAGCAATTAATTAAAAAAACCAAATTTGGTAAATAATTAGGAAAAGTGAACTTAATTTTATTCGGACCTCCGGGAGCTGGCAAAGGGACACAAGCTAAATATTTAGTAAAAAAATTAAATAATTTTCAAATATCTACTGGTGAAATGTTAAGGAATGAAATTCAAAAAAATTCTTCAATTGGAAGAAAAATTATAGACGACATGAACCATGGAAAGTTTGTAAGTGATGATATAGTTAATTCTTTGATTGAAAAAACATTAAATGATCCTAAAAAACAAAATAGATTGATTTTTGATGGATATCCAAGATCGTTAAGTCAGGCAAAAAATTTAGAAAATTTATTAGCAAAAACAAATCAAAATATAGATTTTGTTTTTTTTCTTAATGTAGACAAGGAAGTAATTATAAAAAGAATAGAAAATAGAAAAATTATAGAAAATAGATCAGATGACGATTTAAAAACCTTTATTAAGAGATATGATACCTATATGGCTACTACCAAACCAGTTTTAGATTTCTATTCACAAAATTCAAATTTTTATGAAATAGATGGTGCTTCTGAAATAGTTGAAATTACAGCAAAAATAGACAATTTTATCAATGTTTAAGCCGTTGACTTTAAAAGATCTTCTTATATAAAAGGCTGAAAATTATCACTAAATATATGGCTCGTATTGCAGGTATAAATATTCCACAAAATAAACTTGTTCATGTAGGTCTGACCTACATATACGGTATTGGAGATAAATTTTCTTCCCAAATTTGTTCATCATTAAATATACCAAAAGAAAAAAGAGTAAATCAATTAACAGATGATGAAATTTTAAAAATTCGTGAGTATATAGATCAGAATTTTAAAGTTGAAGGAGATTTAAGAAGAGATTTTTCACTTAGTATTAAAAGATTAATAGATCTTGCTTGTTATAGAGGTTCAAGACATAGAAAAAAATTACCTGTAAGAGGACAAAGAACTAGATGTAATGCAAGAACAAGAAAAGGTAAAGCTATCGCAATTGCTGGAAAAAAATTAACTCCACTTAAGAAATAATTATGGCTAAAGTTGACAAGTTAGAAAAACAAGATCAAAAAAGTGAAAAAACAGTAAGTAAAACTAAAAAAAGTTCATACTCAAAAAAGAAAAAAACAAAAAAAAATATTTTGAATGGTATTGCTTATGTGCAATCAACATTTAATAATACAATTATTTCTATAGCTGATACTAATGGAAATGTAATTTCTTGGGCTTCTTCGGGACAAAAAGGTTTTAAAGGTTCTAGAAAATCTACTCCTTATGCAGCGCAAATAGCTGCAGATTCAGCAGCATCTAAAGCTCTAGAGTTTGGGATGAAAACTTTATCTGTAGAAGTTAAAGGTCCAGGATCTGGGAGAGAAACTGCTTTGAGAGCTTTACAAGCAAGAGGTTTTAAAATTTTATCAATTAAAGATACAACACCTATGCCACACAATGGCACAAGACCACCAAAAAAAAGGAGAGTTTAATGGAAACTGAAAATGTAAATATAAAGAATTGGAAATCTTTAATTAAACCATCCAAAATTGATGTCCAATTAAGTGATGACTTATCTCGTGCTAAAATTGTAGCTGAGCCACTTGAGAAAGGTTATGGTTTAACTTTAGGTAATTCATTAAGAAGAATTCTTTTATCCTCTATTCGAGGGGCCGCAGTTACCTCAATCCAAATTGATGGAGTACTTCATGAGTTTACATCGATTAAAGGTGTACGTGAAGATGTAACAGATATAGTTTTAAATGTTAAATCTTTAGCTTTAAAATCTTCCTCAGAGGGAACAAAGAAATTAATTTTAGATGCTAAAGGTCCAGGAGAAATAAAGGCTTCAGATATAACACCAGTTAATGATGTAGAAATTTTGAACCCAGACATGGTAATTTGTAATTTAGATGAAAACACCTCATTTCATATGGAAATGAATGTAAATACTGGAAAAGGATATGTGCCTGCTGAACTGAACAAACCTGAAGAGCCACCATTAGGGTTAATAGCAATAGACTCTTTATATAGTCCGGTTAAAAAAGTTACTTATTCAGTGAGTACTGCTAGAGAAGGTAAAGCCCTTGATTATGATAAATTAACAATGGAAGTTGAAACCGATGGTTCAATTTCAGCAGAAGATGCTGTAGCTTATTCTGCGCGAATATTTCAAGACCAACTAAAAATGTTCATCAATTTTGATGAGCCAGTTGAAGCGCCTATCCAAGAAGTTTCTTCAGAGCCAGAATTTAACAAAAACCTGTTAAGAAAAGTTGACGAGTTAGAGCTATCAGTAAGATCGATGAATTGTTTAAAAAATGATAATATAATTTATATTGGAGATCTTGTGCAAAAATCAGAGGGTGAAATGTTAAGAACACCAAATTTTGGTAGAAAGTCTTTAAACGAAATTAAAGAAGTATTAACTGGTATGTCTTTGTATTTAGGTATGGAAATACCAAATTGGCCCCCAGATAATATAGCAGAAATGTCAAAAAAACTTGAGGAAGCTATTTAATGAGGCATGGCATAGCAAATAAAAAGTTGAATCGAACATCAGAGCATAGAAAAGCTCTGCTTAAGAATATGTTAAATTCATTAATAAAATATGAGCAAATAAAGACAACTTTACCAAAAGCAAAATTTTTAAAACCGCAAGCCGATAAGATTATCACGCTAGGTAAAAAGGATTCTTTGCACAATACCAAAATGTTAGTTTCACAATTGCAGGATATAAAATCAGCGAATAAAGTAAAAAAAACTTTATCTAAGAGATATGAAAAAAGATCGGGTGGATATACCAGAATTATTAAAGCAGGCTTTAGATATGGTGATAATGCACCAATGGCAATAATTGAATTTGTTGACAGAGATGTTGAGGCAAAAAGATTAGATAAAAAGAAAAAAGACACCACAATAGAAACTGAAAAAAAAGAAGAGAAAAAAATAGCTTCAGTATAAATATAATTCCAATATTATTATGATTAAGAATTACATCGTTGATACAACGTGTAACGATATGCGTATTGATAGATGGATAAGAAATAAATTAGGTAAAATTCCACAAGGTTTAATAGAAAAATCCTTAAGATTGGGGAAAATTAAGATTAATAAAAAAAAAGTAAAAAGCTCTTTTAAAATAAAAAAAAACGATCAAATAGAACTTTATGATTTTAAATTTGAAGAAAGAATAAATCAAAAAAAGATTCTTTTTAATCCGTCAAACCAGATCATTAAATCTAACGAAGAATTGATTATAGATAATAATGAAAATTTCATAGTATTAAATAAAGATGCGGGTATTTCTGTTCAAGGGGGGACTAAATCAAAAAAAAATTTAATTGATATCTTTAAAAAAAGTGAAATTTTTAATGATACGAAGCCTTATTCTGTTCATAGGTTAGATAAAGATACTTCAGGTGTTTTTCTGTTGGCTAAAAATAGAGAAACAGCTCAACTATTAACTTCTTTATTTAGATTAAGAAAAGTTTACAAAACTTATTTAGCAATTTGTCATGGAGAATTAGAAAAAGATTCAGGTGAATGGAAAGAAGATCTAATACGTTATGATAATGGGAAAAAAATAATAGAAAAAGCAAAAACATTATTCAAAGTACTTGATAAAAACTCAAATTCTTCTTTAGTTGAATTGAAGCCAATTACAGGAAGAAAACATCAACTAAGAAAACAATTATTCAATATTGGTCATTCAATTTATGGAGATAGCAAGTATAAGTCACTTACAAAAACCAAAGGTATAAATAAGCAACTAATGTTACATGCTTATGAAATTAAATTTATGATCAAAGATAAGAAATACACATATAAAGCTTTGCTACCTGACTATTTTAAAAAATTACTTAAAGTTAAAAGGCTTAATTACTTAAATTTGAAATAAAATAATCAATCAATTTATTTTCAAATTGTTTATAGTTTTGATCTTTAATTTGTTTTAAATTTGTTATTCCCTTATCTTTTATTCCACACGGTATTATTGCATTATATTTTTTTAAATCATTATTTATATTTATTGAAAAACCGTGATACGCTATCCATTTACTTACTCTAACACCTATAGCAGCAATTTTTTTAATTTTATTATTTTCATTAATCCATATTCCAATATTTTCTTTATCTGAAAAGCTGTCAATATTATAATATTTAAGTGTTTCTATAATTGTATTTTCTATTATTGAAACAAATTTTCTTATATCTTTTTTTCTTCTTTTTAAATCGATTACGAAATAACATATTAATTGACCTGGTCCATGATAAGTAATTTTTCCACCTCTATTAGTTTTCAAAATATCTATCGATTTATCAATAATATCATTTTCGTCATAACTAGTACCAGCAGTATAAAGATCTTTATGCTCCAAAGTCCAAATTAATTCGTTTGATTTATTTTGATCTAATTCCAATAATCTCTTTTCCATAAATTCTTTTGCATATTCATAATTTACTGGTTTTTTTGACTTTTTAATTTCTATATTCATTTAAAAATTGTATTCTTCTTATTATGTATTAAAAGATCCACCATAATAAAAGGTATATTTATGGCTTTAATAAAAAAAATAAAAGATAAAAAAGTCAATTTTGAATTTAACAAAGAATACATCAAAGTAGTCACAGATAAAATTTCCAACAATGATGCTTCCTTTATAACTAATTCTTTTAAAGAAATGCATCCTGCCGATGCAGCTGATATTATTGAGCAACTTAGTCTAAATGACAGGGAAAATTTAATAAAATTAAATAATTTTAAAATTGATCCTGAAGTTTTTGTAGAACTTAATGAGTCAGTTCAATCTGAAATAATAAAATATCTTTCATCTGATGCAATCGCAAGAATATTGAAAAACTTAGAATCTGATGATGCTATAGCAATTCTAGAAAATGTTGATGAGAAAAATAAGAACTCTATATTAAGTTTATTACCACCAAAAGATCGTTTTGCTTTATTAGAAGGGCTTAGTTATCCAGAAGATAGTGCCGCTAGAATAATGCAAAGAGAATTTACTGCAATACCAAGTAATTGGTCTGTTGGACAAACAATTGATTATCTTAGAGAAAATAAGGATTTACCTGAAGAATTTTTAGAGATTTACATTGTAGATGAAAATTTTAAACCAATTGGAGCTGTACCTTCATCTAAAGTATTAAGAACACCTAGAGAAACAAAAATGTCTCTCATCATGGATGACTCAATTTTTTTAGTTCCAGTAGATATGGATAGAGAAGAAGTTGGTAACTCATTTGAAAACTATAATTTAAACTCAGCTTGTGTGGTTGATAAGAATAATAAATTAGTTGGAATGATAACCTCTGATGATATTCTTACTGTTTTGAAGGAAGAAGCAGAAGAAGATGCATTACGATTAGCGGGTGTGGGTGATGAAGAAATTACCGATGGAGTAATTACTAAAACAAAAAGAAGATTTAACTGGTTGTTATTGAATCTTTTTACAGCATTCTTAGCTACATACTGCATTAGTTTATTTGGTGCAACAATTGAACAAATGGTTGTTTTGGCCTTTTTGATGCCAATAGTAGCCTCAATGGGTGGTAACGCAGGCATGCAAACTTTAGCAGTTACAGTTAGAACACTTGCCACAAATGATTTAACTAAAAATAATTTTAATCAAAATATTTTGAAAGAATTTAATATTGGGATATTAAATGGAATTATTTTCGCAGTTATCAGTTCTTTTATAGTTCAATTATGGTTTCAAGATATTCAACTTTCATTAATCATATCTATCTCAATGATTTTGACAATGATTGTTGCAGGATTATTTGGGATATTAGTCCCAGTAACATTAAAAAAAATGAATATTGATCCAGCAATTGCATCAAGTGTTTTTGTTACAACTATAACAGATGTAATCGGTTTTGTTTCTTTTTTAGGTGTAGCAGCTTATTTTCTATAAAATTAAAAATTATCAATAAGTCTTACATTATTTATATAGTAAGCTATAAAAATTTTAGCATTTCTAATTTTATTAGTAATTTTAAGATTATTTTTATTACGTAGTTCAAGATATTCAATTCTGATATTATATAATCTATTAAATTTATTTTTTTGTATATTCAAAATCTTTTTAAGATCATGTTTTCCAGATCCTTTTTTTTTAAAAGAAATCAATTTTTTTGCAATTTTTCCGGCTGTAATAAGCTCATTTTTATTTAAAAGAAAATTTCTCGATGATAAAGCAACTTTATTTTTATCTCTGATTGTTTTGCAAGGTATTATTCTTGAATCATAGTTGTTCCCAATATATTTTTTGACTAGTAATAATTGTTGAAAGTCTTTTTCACCCATGAATATTTTTGAAGGTTTTACAATTTTTGTTAATCTGGTCATCACGTCAATAACTCCTTCAAAATGACCTTTTCTATATCTAGCACATAGAATTTCTTCTTTTTTTTTAAGCTTAATTTTAATATTATTTTTGCTCTTAAAGATATCTCTTGTTTTAGGAATAAATACAAAATCTACCTTTAATCTTTTTAAAATATTTAAATCTTTTTTAATATTTCTAGGATATTTCTTGAAATCCATTTTGTTATTAAATTGTTTGGGATTTACAAATATACTTACAACAGTAATTTTAGATCGTTTCAGAGATTTTTTAATAAGAGAAATATGTCCCTTATGAAGACTACCCATTGTTGGTACAAATCCAATGTTAGATTTGCCAATTAGTGCCTCATTTAAATCAATATTGTTTAATAAAGTTTTCATTTGTATAAAACTTTTAAATAAGTAAAACATTTAAATGATTAAACAAGCAATTATTCCACTAGCTGGACTAGGCACACGTCTATTACCATTGACAAGTGTATTTCCAAAAGAACTATTACCAATAAATGGCAAACCAGGAATTGAATTTATTTTAGATGAGTGTATTGAAGCTGGAATTAAAGAAATAATATTTATTATTTCAAAGAAAAAACAAATGATAAAAGACTATTTTTATAATGATTTGTTTTATAAAAAGATTATAAAAAAAAAAAATGATCCTAGAATAATTAAAGAATATAAAAAAATTTTAAAATATAAAAAAATGATAAAATTCGTTTATCAGAATAAACCACTTGGTACTGGTGATGCAGTTTTAAAAACAAAAAATTTTATTAGGGATGATTTTTTTCTAATGTTATTACCAGATGATCTTATCATTAAAAGAAATTGTTCTAAATCCATGATTAAGATACATAATCGCTATAAATCATCTGTAATGGCAAGCATGAATGTAAAAAAAAGTTCTGTTTCAAGATGGGGAATTTATAAATTAGGAAAAAGAATCGATAAAAATAACTTCATAATTAAAGATGTTATTGAAAAACCTATTATTGCAAATGCACCATCAAACAAAGCAGTTATAGGAAGATATATCTTATCCAAAAAGATATTTTCAAGATTATCAAAGCAAAAACCTGGAAAGGGAGGCGAAATTCACATTACTGATGCAATACAGTCATTAATTTTTAAAAATGAAAAATTTATTGCTCATAATTTTTTAGGAAAATATTTAGATTGCGGAAGCATGAATGGATATATCAAATCAACTTTGGAAATAGCTAAACTATGAAACTTTGTATGATAGGTACAGGCTATGTTGGATTAGTCAGTGGTGTTTGTTTTGCTGATTTAGGTAATAATGTAATTTGTGTTGATAAAGATATTAAAAAAATTGATTTACTATTAAAAGGAAAAGTTCCTATTTATGAGCCCGGATTAACTGAGTTAGTAAATAAGAACTATAAAAATAAAAGATTAAAATTTTCCACAAATTTAAAAGAATCAATTAAAGTCTCTGATATAATTTTTATTTGCGTAGGAACGCCAACAAAAAAAGGTGGTAGTTCTGCTGACTTAAGTCAAATTTTTTCAGCCGCAAAAGAAATAAGTTTATCACTAAACAAGTTTAAAATAATTGTAACAAAATCAACTGTTCCAGTCACTACCGGTGATCAAATTGAAAAAATTCTAAAAAAAAGACACTCTAGTAAGAAATTTTCAGTTGTATCCAACCCAGAGTTTTTGAGAGAAGGTGAGGCTATAAGAGATTTTACTTATCCTGATAGAATAGTTGTGGGATCAAATGATAATAAATCAAATCGTTTAATGAATAATTTATATTCTCCTCTAATCTCTAAAGGAGCTCATTATATCAATACATCTAGAAGAGCAGCTGAATTGATTAAATATGCTTCGAATGCCTTTTTGGCTACCAAAATTACATTTATCAATGAAATAGCGAATCTTTGTGAAAATACAGATATAAATGTTGAGGATATTTCAATTGGAATGGGTTTAGACAAAAGAATAGGTGGACGATTTCTAAGAGCTGGACCCGCATATGGTGGATCATGTTTTCCAAAAGACACAAAAGCAATAACTTCTACAGCTGATAAATTTAAAACAAATTTATCTGTTATAAAGTCAGTTATTAAATCAAATGAAAATAGATCAAATCTTCTACTTAATAAAGTATATAAAATTTTAAATAATAAAGTTAAAAATAAAAAAATTACTTTTTTAGGTGTAACATTTAAAGCTAACACTGATGATATGAGAGATTCGTCTAGTTTAACTATGATACCTACTTTATCAAAAAAGGGTGCTAAAATAAGATATTTTGATCCAACAGGATTCAAAAAAGAATTTTTAAAAATTAAAAATGTTTTAAATATTGATAATATTAAAGAATCGGTTCAGGGTGCTGATCTAGTGATTATTCATACGGAATGGAACGACTTTAAATCAATTAATTTTAAGAATTTAGTAAAGGGTAAAAAATTTATTATTTACGATATGAGAAATATTTATTCTCCTACAAAAATAAGAAATCAAGGTTTTAAGTATTATAGCATTGGAAGATAAATTTAATTTAACTCAAATATTGCATCAACTTCTACAGCAACACCTAATGGAAGACTATTTACACTTACAGCTGCCCTCGTATGCATACCTGAGTCACCAAAGACTGATACAATTAAATCTGAAGCACCGTTTATAACCTTAGGTTGATCATTAAAATCATCAGTAGAATTAACAAAACCAGTAAGTTTAATGCAAGATTTAATCTTTGCTATATCATTATCGCAAGCTTTCATTATTTGAGAAATAATGCTTAGTGCACATCTTTTAGCTGCATTATATCCAGATTCTAAATCTAAATCTTTTCCAACCTTACCTTTAATTAGTTGACCCTTTTCATCAATTGAAATTTGACCTGACACAAAAAGCATTTTTCCAGAAATTTTAGTTGCAACATAATTTCCCACCGGTGATTTAGCTTCGGGTAATTTTAGATTTAGTTTTTTTAAATTTTCTTTATAATCCATTTTTCTAAAACTGTCTCATTAAAAATAATTAATTTTTTTCTTTTGACCACTCTTTTTTTTGGAAACTTTTTGTATCGTCTACAAAATTTTTACTTTTAGATATTGCTTTGTTTTTAATTAAATTAGCCTTACATTTCATATAATTGACTGAGAATTTTTTAAACTCAGCACAATCAACCTCATTTGAAAAAGAATAGGTATTAAAGTTTAAACAAAATAAAATAGCTATAAAAATTATATTTTTCATTTTTTCTTTCTTTTCTTTTTTGTTTTATCGTATTCTTTTCTTTTCTCAATCAATATTAATGCCTCCTCCATAGTGAGTTCTATTGGATCCTTTTCCTCAGGTATTGTTGCATTTAGAGATTTATACTTGATATATGGTCCGTATTGTCCCTTCATAATTCTAACTGGTTTTTTATCCTCAGGGTGTTCACCTAAATCTTTGATCATAGAAGAAGACATTCTTCCAGGTTTAGCCTCAGCAATTAATGTTATCGCTCTATTTAAACCAATAGAAAAAATTTCTTCAATATTTTCTATTCGAGCTGATTTATTTTCACACTTTAGGTAAGGACCAAATCTTCCAGTGTTTAAAGTAATTTCTTTTTGGTTATCAGGATTTATTCCTAAAGATTTTGGTAGTGAGCATAAAAATTGTGCTTTTTCTAAATCTATACTCTCTAATTCCAAACCCTTTGGAATAGAGACATTTTTTAAAAGTTCATTTACATCCGATTTAAGTTTTTTTGTTTTCTTTTTTTTCTTTGGAGTTTTTTCAATTTCTATATCTTCTGGAATTTTTTCATATTGCAAATATGGACCGAATCTTCCATTTTTGAGATATATATCATTGCCGTTCTCATGTTTTCCAATAAATTTTGGTTCAGCTAGCTGTGCTTGTGCCGCTGCTTTAGCTTTAGACAAAGGTCTTGTAAATTTGCATTCAGGGTAATTTGAGCAACCAATAAATGCACCACCTCTAAAGCTATTTTTTAAGCTTAGTGTCCCTGAATTACATAATTGACACTTTCTTACAATGTTTCCTTTATCATCCTTATCGAAAACCAAATCTCCCAAACTATCATTTAACAGATCTAAGACCTCTCTTGTTCTTTTTTCCTTTACTTCAGCCACATTGTTATTGAAGTCTTTCCAGAACAGCTCCAAAACTTTTATCCAGCTTTCTTTACCAGTTGTAATCTCGTCTAATTGATCCTCCAATCCAGCGGTAAAGTTATAATCCACATATTTTGAGAACAATTTTTCAAGAAAAGCTGAAATAAGTTTTCCTCTATCAGTGGGAAAAAATCTTTTATTCAATATCTCTGCGTAACCTCTATTTGCTATTGTAGAAATTATACTTGCATAAGTAGATGGTCTTCCTATTCCTAATTCCTCTAGTTTTTTCACCAAGCTAGCCTCAGAATATCTCGGAGGTGGTTGTGTAAAATGCTGTTCATCTATTAAAGACTCAATATTTACAAGTCCTTTAGACACAGAGGGTAGAATGCTTTCATCATCATCCTTACCTTGATTATTATATATCTTTAAGAATCCATCAAATTTAAGAACTGATCCACTTGCTTTGCATATTGTATCATTATTATCTGATGTTATTGTGATAGTATTTCTATCAAATTTAGCAGATTGCATTTGAGAAGATAAAGCTCTACTCCATATCAAATCATAAAGTTTATTTTGATCTGTGCTTAGATACTTTTTTACACTTTGGGGAGTTCTGATAACATCCGTGGGTCTTATTGCTTCATGTGCTTCTTGTGCATTTTTTGCTTTTTTACCAGAGTAATTTAAGGCACTTTCAGGCAAATATTCGTTACCTATTTCTTTTTTGATATAATCTCTAAAAGCAACAACGGCATCTTTCGATAAATTAGTACCGTCTGTTCTCATATATGTTATCAAACCTATAGTTTCTCCTTCAATTTCAACTCCTTGGTAAAGCTTTTGAGCAATTTGCATAGTTCTTGATGCACCAAAACCTAATCGACTTGAAGCTGTTTGTTGAAGAGTTGATGTAGTAAATGGTCCTGATGGATTACGATTTACCACTTTACTAGATATATCAGTAATATTAAATTTTTTTTGATTGATACTTGATATGGCCTTATTAATCTCATCTTTATTTCTAAAAGAGAATTTTTCAACTTTGTTGTTATCTAGTTGACTAATACTTGCTAAGATGTTTTGATTTTTTTCATCTTTAAATTTGCAACTTAAAGTCCAAAATTCTTCTGGCTTAAATGACTCAATTTGATGTTCTCTTTCAGTTATTAATTTTAAAGCTACTGATTGAACTCTACCTGCAGATTTAGAGCCTGGAAGTTTTGTCCATAATATTGGTGAAATATTAAAGCCAACCAAGTAATCTAAGGCTCTTCGGGCCATGTAAGCATCAACCAAAAGTGGTTCAATTTGCCTTGGATTTTCAATACCATAAATTACTGCTTTTTTTGTTATTTCATTAAACACAACTCTTTCTATTTCTTTATCTTTAAGAAGTTTTTTTTCATTGAGATACTCTTTTACATGCCAAGCTATCGCTTCACCTTCACGATCAGGATCGGTAGCCAATATTATTTTTGAAGAATCTTTGGCAGCGTCTGTGATTTCCTTTAGATATTTTTTAGAAAAGCTGTCGATCTCCCATTCCATTTTAAAATCTTGATCTGGATCAACAGAACCATTCTTAGAGGGTAAATCTCTAATATGTCCATAACTGGCTAATACTTTATAATTATCACCTAAATATTTATTGATAGTTTTGGCTTTAGCTGGACTTTCTACAATGACTAAGTTCATAAATTACAAACTACCTAAAAGAGTTAGATAGTCAAACTAATAAATTTTTGTCTTAGTTTCTTCTTTATTTTTCAATCTTTTAATATTTTCTCGATGGGTAAAAAAAATTAATACAAACATGATTATAAAAAAAAATATATCATTAAATTGACTGGTTACCACCAAATAAACAGGAACTGATATAGAAGCAGTTAATGAAGATAAAGATGAAAATTTTGTTATAACAAAAATTATGAACCAAGATAAAGCAAAAATAATTCCAAAATAAATATTTATAGCAAATAAAATACCAACGTATGTTGCAACACCTTTCCCTCCTTTAAATTTTAGCCATATAGGAAATACATGACCTATAAATGCACATAATGATGCTAAATATAATAAATCTGTGTGATAAATTTTAACAAATATTACAGGTGTAACAGCTTTTAAAATATCAAGAGATAGCGTAGCGTAACCAATTGTTTTGTTACCGGTTCTAAGTACATTTGTAGCTCCAATATTTCCAGATCCAATATTTCTTATATCTTTTTTTAAAAAAATTTTTGTTAATATTAATCCAAATGGAATTGATCCCATTAAATATGAAAATATACCTATGATTAAAATATCCATACTATAGCTTAAATAATTCTTTACCTTTTACAAATGTATTTGTGACTTTGCCTTGAAGTTTTTTGTCTTCTATAGATGTATTTTTTGATTTTGAGATAAGCTTATCTTTTTTTACAATCCAAGGTTTATCTATATCTACAATACAAAGATCTGCATCATTGCCAATAGAGAGATTACCTTTATCTATTTTTAATATTTTTGCAGGGTTTGATGTTAATGCTTTAATTATTGTTTCTAATTTGAGAGATTCATTGTGATATAATTCTAAACTTAGAGATAACAGTGTCTCTATACCTGATGCACCAGTTGCTGCTTGAGCAAATGTTAATCTTTTTGATTCTTCATCCTCAGGCTTGTGATCTGAAACTATTACATCAATTAGATCATCCTTTAAACCCTGAACTAAAGCTATTCTATCTTCTTCTTTTCTTAATGGTGGAGACAATTTTAAAAATGTTTTGAAATCTCCTATGTCGTTTTCATTCAAAGATAAGTTATTAACTGAAACTCCACATGTGAATTTTACAATTTCCTTTCTTGATTTAATTACTTCAATAGACTTATGTGATGATAATTGAGAGATATGATATCTACATTTAACTTTTTCCAGTAATGTTAAATCTCTCTCAATCAGGATACGCTCAGCAATTTCAGGTATACCGGATAGACCTAATTTAGAGGCTATTATTCCAGAGTTAATCATTCCATTTTTTGCTAGCTCATAATCTTCCGCATGTTGCATTATTAAACTACCCAAATCTTTAGCAGAGTTCATTATTCTAGACATCAATCTTGGATTTTGAATTGTTTTTACACCATCTGTGAATGCAATTATTCCTTTACTTTGTAAGAGACCAAATTCTGTCATGTTTGTACCCTCAATATTCTTTGTTAAGGAGGCACATGGATAAATATTTATTTTTGATTTATCTCTTCCTCTTCTTTTTAGAAAATCGACTATAGAAACATTGTCAATTATTGGATCTGTATTTGGCATTGTTACTACAGAAGTGACGCCTCCAGAGAGTGCTGCTTCACTCAAAGTTCTAAAGTTTTCTTTATATTCATATCCTGGTTCACCAACAAAAACTCTCATATCAACTAATCCAGGAAAAATATGCTTACCTTTTAAATCAATTGGTTTTTCTCTACTTGGTAAATTATTAATATTTACTTTTTTTCCTATGGCTTCGATTTTTCCATCTTCACTAATAATCAA
Organism: uncultured Pelagibacteraceae bacterium; assembly: GCA_902515095.1. Classification (GTDB taxonomy): domain Bacteria; phylum Pseudomonadota; class Alphaproteobacteria; order Pelagibacterales; family Pelagibacteraceae; genus Pelagibacter. Next base: position 148,823 of record CABXTC010000001.1, on the reverse strand, counting down.
ACCCCCATTTTCATTTATAGAGTTATGAGGATCAATTATATTAGCATTTATAAAATATTGTTTTTTCATTTATGTACAAAATATTTTTAGACAAGCCATTCTTACCGCGACACCTAATTCAACTTGTTCTTTAATAACACTTTTATTTATATCATCTGCTAGCATTGTATCTATTTCTATACCTCTATTCATTGGACCAGGATGCATAATTAAAGCATCAGGTTTGGCATGTTCTAATTTATCAGGAGTTAATCCATAATATTCATAATACTCTCTATTTGATGAAAGATATGAACTCGTCATTCGCTCACTTTGTAATCTTAACATCATAACAATATCACAATCTTTCAATCCTTTTTTCATATCTGTAAAAGTATTAACACCAAATTTTTCAATTTCTTTTGGCATAAGATTTGTTGGAGCAATAATGTTCACTTCTGCACCCAACATACTAAGTAAATAAATATTTGATCTTGCTACTCTTGAATGAAGTATATCTCCACAGATTGCAATTTTTAATCCTTGAATTTCTTTTTTACGATTAATTATTGTTAATGCATCTAATAAAGCTTGGGTAGGGTGCTCTCTTCTTCCGTCACCAGCATTAAGAACTGCACAGTTCACCTTTTGTGAAAGTAGATTACATGCTCCAGAATCTTGATGTCTAACTACAATAATATCAGGATGCATTGCATTAAGTGTCATTGCTGTATCTATTAATGTTTCACCTTTTTTAATTGCTGAGTTACTAATATTCATTGACATAACGTCAGCTCCAAGTCTTTTACCAGCTAATTCAAATGAGCTTTGAGTTCTAGTGGAAGGTTCAAAAAATAAATTAATTTGAGTTTTGCCTCTTAAAACATCAACTTTTTTATTTTTACTTTGATTTACTTTTATAAATGAATTTGCTTCATCAAGTATTATATTAACATCATTAATCGATAAATCTTGAATTCCTAACAAGTGCTTTTGAGAAATTTTAATAGCTTGATTTGTTTTAATTGCCATTAAAACCAACTCTATAACTATAAACCTCTATAATAGCAAGTATTAATTATTCAAAAAATCTAAAGCTCCTTGTAATATAAAAGCAGCAGCGTTTTCATCTATTTTTTTTTCTCTTTTACTCACATTAACATCTAATTGGCTAGATAGGTTAAAAGCACCAACAGTTGATAGTCTCTCATCCCATAGGCAAATTGGAATATCTACGTTTTTTTCAATATTTTTTGTTGTATCTTTTACTGATTGAGCCGACTTACCTGAGGATCCATCCATATTTAAAGGGTTTCCAACAATGATTCCCTTTATATTATTTTCATTGATGATTAACTTGAGTTCATCAATAAGATCCTTAAGCAAATTTCTATTTATTGTTTTTAATGGAGTAGCTATCAATTGTTTTTCATCACAGATTGACACACCAATTCTTTTAGAACCTAGGTCTAAACCTATCAATCTACACTTATCCGAGTGTTTTTTTTTAAATTCCTCTAAAGTGATCATATTGTATATTTTAAACTTAAGTGATACTTTGCGTCATATTTAAATAGCATATGAGTATAGATCTTAAAACAATAAAACATATATCTAAATTAGCAAGAATTTCAGTTGATGAGAAAAGAGCTGAAAAATTGGCTGGTGATCTAAATTCTATTTTTGATTTTATTGAAAAACTTAATGAATTAAAAACTGATAATGTAGAACCATTAACTTCTATCGCTGAAACAACACTAAAATTAAGATCTGATGAAGTAAAAAGTAAAAATATTAGAGAACAAATTATTAAAAATTCTCCTCAAGATAATGAGGATTATTTTGTAGTACCCAAGGTGATTGAATAATGTCAGATATAACAAAACAATCTTTAACAGAATTGGTTGAAAATGTTAAAAATAAAAAACTTTCTTCTACAGATGTAACAAAAGCATTTATTGATAGATCTGAAAAGTCTGAGGAATTGAATGCTTATATTACAAATAACTTTACCTCAGCTTTGGACAAAGCCAAAAAATTTGATCAAAAACCCAACTTAGATTTAAAACTACCTGGTATTCCAATGGCAGTTAAGGATTTATTTTGTACAAAAAATATTAAAACAACTGCTGGTAGTAAAATTTTAAATAACTTTGTACCAACTTATGAGTCAACAGTAACTGAAAATATTTGGAATGAAGGCGCAATACTTCTAGGTAAGCTAAACTGTGATGAGTTTGCAATGGGTTCATCAAATGAAACAAGTTTTTTTGGCAATGTACAAAGCCCTATTGATAAAAATTTAGTTCCGGGTGGATCATCTGGTGGTTCAGCTTCAGCTGTGGCTGGACAATTGACTCCTGTTACAATTGGTACTGATACTGGTGGATCAATTAGACAACCAGCCTCTTTCACTGGGATTGTAGGATTGAAACCAACATACGGCAGTTGCTCAAGATATGGAATAGTTGCCTTTGCTTCATCATTGGATCAGGCAGGACCAATGGCACAAAATGTAAAAGATTGTGCATTATTACATGAAGTAATTAGTTCCTATGATCCTAAAGACTCTACTTCAATAGACTTTAAAAGAAATCATTACAGTAAAGAACTTACAAATAATATAAAAGGAAAAAAAATTGGTATACCTAAAGAATATAGAGTCGATGGTATGCCAAAAGAAATTGAGGATCTTTGGAAAAAAGGTATTCAATATATTAAAGATTGTGGTGCTGAAACCGTTGATATTTCTCTACCAAATACAAGTTATGCCTTACCAGCATATTATATAGTTGCACCAGCTGAAGCCTCTTCAAATTTAGCAAGATATGATGGTGTTAAATATGGATTTCGAGCTAAGGGTAAAAATTTAATTGATATGTATGAAAAAACTAGATCTGAGGGTTTTGGAGCCGAAGTTCAAAGAAGAATTATGATTGGAACTTATGTTTTATCTTCTGGATATTACGATGCATACTATCTTAAAGCTCAAAAAGTGAGAAAACTTATTAAAAATGATTTTGATGAAGCTTATAAAAAAGTTGATGCAATTTTAACTCCTTCAACACCTAGCTCAGCATTCAAAATAGGTGAAAAAACAAACGACCCAGTTTCAATGTATCTAAATGATATATTTACTGTTCCTGTCAACTTAGCTGGACTTCCGGGCATTTCAATACCTGCTGGACATGACTCAAAAGGTTATCCTTTAGGATTACAAATCATTGGCAAAGCTTTTGATGAACAAAATATATTGAATATAGCTTATGCTATGGAAGAAAAGATCAATTTTAAAAATAAGATTACAGATTGGTGGATAAAATGAGTAAAAAAAACTCAGAATATTTGATTAATCGAAAAGACAATCAGTATGAGGTTGTAATTGGTTTAGAAGTCCATGCACAAGTATTGTCTGAGTCAAAATTATTTTCTACTTCTGCAACCAAATTTGGAGCAGAGCCTAATACACAGGTAAGTTTGGTTGATGCTGCATTTCCAGGAATGTTACCAGTGATAAATGAATTTTGTGTTAAACAAGCAATTAAAACAGGCATTGGCCTTAATGCAAGAATTAATAAACGTTCAGTTTTTGATAGAAAAAATTATTTTTATGCTGATTTACCTCAAGGATATCAAATTTCACAATTTAAAAATCCAATAGTAGGTGAGGGAAAGGTTATTTTAGATATGCCCAATGGTCAAAAAGAAGTTGGTATTGAAAGATTACATTTAGAGCAAGATGCTGGAAAAAGTATTCATGATCTTGATCCACAAAATACATTTGTAGATTTAAATAGATCAGGGGTAGCTTTAATGGAAATAGTTAGCAAGCCTGACCTAAGATCACCAGATGAGGTTAATGTTTATATCAAAAAATTACGATCTATAATGAGATATCTGGGAACTTGCGATGGAAATATGCAAGAAGGATCTTTAAGAGCTGATGTAAATGTTTCTGTAAGACCAAAAGGTTCAAAAGAATTTGGCACTCGATGTGAAATTAAAAATGTAAATTCAATCAAATTCATGCAAATGGCAATAGAATACGAGGCTAATAGACAGGTTAATTTGATAGAAGAGGGAAAAACTATAGATCAAGAAACGAGACTTTTCGATACTAAGAAAAATGAGACTAGATCAATGAGGTCAAAAGAAGATGCTCACGATTATAGATATTTTCCCGACCCTGATTTATTACCTTTAGAAGTTTCAGAAAAATTTATTGAAGAACTTAAAAATGATATTCCAGAATTACCAGATGATAAAAAGAAAAGATTCATTGAAGAATTTAAATTGTCTTCGTATGAAGCAAATATCTTAGTGTCCGATATTGATACTTCAAAATACTTTGAGGAAGTTGTTGCTAAAATGGGCAAGAATAAAGATATTAAGTTAGCAGTCAATTGGATTACTGGCGAACTATTTGCTGCTTTAAATAGCAAAGGTTTAGAAATTTCTCAAAGCCCAGTGAGTGCTAAGAATTTTGCAATACTAATAAATTTAATAAAGAATGGAACCATTTCTGGAAAAATTGCAAAAACTGTTTTCGAATTAATGATTGATGGAGATAAAGATCCTCAAAAGATTGTTGAGGAGAAAGGTTTAAAACAACAAAGTGATCCTAAAGCTATAGAGGCTTTAATTGATAAAATAATTAGTAGTAACAGAGAAAAAGCAATTGAATATAAACAAGGTAAAGAAAAATTATTTGGTTTTTTTGTTGGTCAAGCAATGAAGGCATCGGGTGGGAAAGCTAACCCTCAATTGATAAATGAGATTCTGAAGAAAAAATTATAAGGTTATGGGTTCAGACCTTAATATCACAAAACATTTACAAGATTATATTCTTAAGAACGGTTTGAAATTACATCCGACTCAAAAAGAAATAATTGACTACAATTTATCACTAGGTGATGCAAAAAGAATGCAAATTTCTATTTCTCAATGTCAATTTCTTCATTTAATCATCAAAGTTTCTAAAATTAAAAAAGTTTTAGAGATAGGAACTTTTACAGGTTTAAGTACTCTGTCTATGGCTTTAGCTTTACCAGATGAAGGTAGCATAGTTGCGTTAGATAAAAATGAGGAAACAAATAAAATTGCTCAAAAATTTTTTAAAAAAGCTAATCAAGAGCATAAGATTAAAACAATAATTAAACCAGCATTAGAAACTTTGATGAGTATAAGAAATGAAAAATTTGATTTAGTCTTTATTGATGCAGATAAAATGAATTATAAAAAATATTATGACATTTCTCTAGATTTATTAAATAAAGAAGGTTTAGTGATAATCGATAATGTATTATGGCATGGAGAGGTTGTTAATAAAGATATAAATGACAAATTTACAAAAAGTATAAGAGATTTGAATGATTTTATCTCTAAGGACAAAAGAATTGAAAAGGTCATGGTACCCTTTGGTGATGGAATGACTGTTTGTAGGAAGATTTAATGTTTACTGTATTTGGTTTTTATAAATTTCAAAAAATAAATAATTTAAAGAAAAATCAAAAAATATTGAATAATCTATTAATTAATAAAAACATAAATGGATCAATTATTATATCTAAAGAAGGTTTAAACGGCTCTATATCTGGAATAGATAAAGATATTAAGACTACAATAATTAAATTAAAAAAAATTTTGAATATTAAAAAATTTGATAGTTTTAATATTTCAAAAAGTAAATTTAGACCTTTTCACCAACCTAAAGTGAAAATAAAAAAAGAAGTCGTTCCAATGGATCTTAAAATACCAAATAGAATTAAAAAAAAGAGTAGTTATATTGATCCAATAAAATGGAACCAATTAATTAAAAAAAAGAAAACTTTTTTATTAGATGCAAGAAAACCCTTTGAGCATAAAGTTGGATCTTTTAAAAAGTCAGTAAATCCAAATATAGGTAACTTTAGAGATTTCCCAAAATACTTAAAAAAGTTAAATAAAGATCGGCCAATAGCCATGTTTTGTACTGGTGGAATTAGGTGTGAAAAAGCCTCTGTATATTTAGAAAAAAAGGGTTTTAAAAATATTTATCAATTAAAGGGCGGAATTCTAAATTACTTAAAGAAAATTAAACAAAAAAATAGTTTATGGAAAGGTGAATGTTTTGTATTTGACAACAGAGTAAGTTTAAAACATGGACTGGCACAAGGAACTTATTCAATTTGTGGTGGATGTAGACAACCAATCTCAGTTAAAGATAAAAAATTAAGAACTTATGAGGAGGGTGTGACTTGTTCTAATTGTTTTGATAAACTTTCAAAAAATCAAAAATCTCGTTTTAGAATGAGACAAAGTCAGATATACAAGGCTAAGCTATCAGGAAAAAAATATAATTTTCAAAAAGAGTTTAAATAAGGATTTATTTGTCACAATCTTTCAAATTAACTAAAGATCCAATATGGTTTTTGTTGAGAAAAGTTACTATTCCAGCAAGTGTTGGCTCATTATTTCAAACCTTTTACAATTTAGTAGATACTTGGTTCGCAGGAAGAATATCTGCTGAAGCAATAGCAGCAATTGCAAAATCTTTTCCAATTTACTTTACCATTATTGCTATAGGAGTCGGATTAACTGCAGGAACTAATACTTTAATTGGAAATAATATAGGTGCTAAGAATAAAAGGAAGGCATCATTATTTGTTGCCCAATCAATTATATTTGCAATCTTTTTATCTATATTGGTAACTTTTTTTGGTTTAAATGTTTCAGATTTTCTACTTTCTCTTATGGGATCAGATCAAGCGGGAATAATTTTAACTAGAAAATATCTTGATGTAATTTTTTATGGAACAATAATTGTCTTGATACAAATTTCATTAAATGGAACTTTAAATGCACAAGGGGATACAAAAAGTTATAGGAATGTTTTAATTTTTAGTTTCTTTTTAAATATTTTTCTAAATCCGTTATTTATTTTTGGTTATGGTTTTATACCAGCTTTTGGTATAGCCGGACTTGCGATAGCTACAGTAGTAGCACAGTTTGTTGGTCTTTTGTATTTAGCATATAAAGTTTATTGTTGTGAATTAAAACAATTTCTTAAGCCTGAGTGTTTTATTCCTAAGTTTAATCTTCTAGGAGAACTTCTTTATCAGACTATTCCAGTAATGTTCAGCATGTTATTTATTGGTGTAGGCATATTCAATATTCTTTATTTCATTGGTAAATTTGGAGATTTAGCTACTGCTGGTTATGGGGCCGCTTTAAGAATTGAGCAAGTTTTTTTACTTCCAGTGATTGGTTTAAATACAGCAGTCTTATCTATTGGTGGTCAAAATTTTGGTGCAAAAAATTATGATAGATTAAGAGAACTATATAAAAAAGCTTTGATGTTCGGATCATCTTTTATGATCTTCGCAGGAATAATAATCTTTTTGGGTGCAGAGTTTTTGGTTTCATTGTTTACTGATAATTTAGAAGCGATAGAGCACGGAGCAATTTATCTAAAAGTTGCTGCATTAATTGGACCTATTTATCCTGTGTTCTTTATAACAACTGCTGTATTCCAAGCTGTTAGAAAACCATTATACAGTCTATATTTAAGTATTTTAAGATTAACAGCACTTCCATTTTTAAGCTTGTGGTATGTAATTAACATTAAAGGTGGAGATTATGAGGATATTTTTTACACAATATTGGTGACAAACTGGCTGATGGGAATTGCAGTATTGCTATTTATTGGATACTTTTTGAACAATGTTTTCAAACAAAATAAAAGTCTTTTTACTTATTAGCATTTGTCTAATATTCTTTTTTATCACATTTCTTGATGTTAAATCTGATAAAGTAAAGATTGTAGATGGAGATACTATTCATATTAACAATGTAAAAATTCGTTTTAGTGGCATTGATACACCTGAAATAAAACAAATTTGTAATAAAAATAATGAAGTCATTAAATGTGGGATACAGGCAAAAGATTTACTAATTAATAAAATAGGTAATAATAAAATAAAATGTGTCAAAGAAGGTTTAGATCAATATAAGAGAATTCTAGCTGAATGCTTTGTAAATAACGAAAGTCTTTCTAAATATCTTGTCCGGGAAGGATTCGCATTTGCTTACAGGAAATATTCAACAAAATTTATTGAAGATGAGAATTATGCAAAAAAAAATAAAAAAGGTATGTGGGCTATGAAATTTGAATACCCTTGGGAGTACAGAAAAAGGAATTAGTCTTTTTGTAATTTTTTCTCTAATTTTCTTACCAGGTAAGAAACAATCAATATTAGAATTAAATACTCTAGAATTAAAAATGTATATATTTCTAATGGTCTATAAGTTGTTACAACTAATTCATTAGCCTTTCTTGTCAAATCACCAATACCGATTATTGATACTAGTGATGACATTTTAAGCACATAAACAAATTGATTACCAATAGCTGGTAAAATATTCTTAATTGCTTGAGGTAAAATAACAAATCTTAATTTTCTAAAAAAACCTAATCCTAAAGAGCTTCCAGCCTCCCATTGTGCTTTTTTTATAGAGTTTATACCCGCTCTAAAGATTTCAGCCTGAAAAGCACTTTCACTTATTGATAATGCTATAATACCTGAAATAAATGGGCTAAAACTAATTCCTGTCATTATTGGTAGTCCATAATAAATCCACAAAATTAAAACTAGTAAAGGAATTGCTCTCACAATTTCTACATAACCAATATTAAGATAAGTTAAGAATTTATTTTTTGATAGTGATGGAATAGCAATTAAAAGACCAATCAATATCGATATAATGATTGAAATTATCGAAATATAAATTGTAGTTGTTAGACCACTTAATAGAAATTTTAAATTAGTTAGTCCCTCAATATTGTTTGGTGATAATATTAACCAGTTTAATTCACTTTTACCGCACGATGTTAATGGAAGAATAAAAATTAATAAAAATAGATTTTTCACCCTTCAACTTATAAAGAATAAAAAATTAATTACTAATTTTTTATAAGCTCTTTAGATTATATTTAGTTAATAACTTAGTGAAGAAGCCTGAGGATTTTTTATCCTTAATCCATTTATTTACATAATCGTTCCATTTAGTATCACCTTTTGGCACCATCATCGCTAAAAATGCTGGATTTTTTCCACCATCTGGAACGATTGCCAATTGAGGATATTTAATAACCAACTTATTTGCTTCTGTTGAACTTGTGATATTACCATCAGCTCTACCTGCTAAAACTTCTTGGAAGTCTCTTGCTGGCGCTTCAATTGAGTTTAATTTTGATTTTGGAAAAAATTCTTTCGCCTTTTCCTCTTGAGAAGTACCAAGAGTAGTCGCAATAGTTACATTTGAATTATTAAGTGAGTCCCAAGTTGAAAACTTTTTTAAATTCTTTTTAAGAACAAGCGGCACAGTAGCATATTTATAATATGTATCAGTGAAACCAGCTACTTCAGCTCTTTTTGGTGTTTTTGTAACACTAGTTGAAATATCATATCTTGCAGATGCTATTCCTGACACAATAGTTTTCCATTCTGCAGGTACAAACTCAATTTTAACACCCATGTCTTTTGCCAATTGGTTCATAACATCAATATCAAAACCCTTATATTTATTAGTTGCAGGGTCTTTTACTGTCATAGGATCCCAATCTCCAGTAGTACCAACTTTTAGTACTCCGGAAGATAAAATTTTATCTAAATTAGATTCTGCATTAAGTGAAAAGGGTAAAAGAGCAAATATTGCTATTAAAAATAATTTTTTCATAATTTTTAATAACTTATTTCTGATTTAAATGTGACTATAATCTTGACGCACTATCGTTTATCCATGAGAACAAATGTTCTGAAAATGAGCGCCTTACAAACAAATTTACCTCATTTTTATTTTGATTATGGATAATAACGTCTATTTTTGTGAGGATTGTTTGGGTTACAGAGCCAATTTTATCCTGAAAATCATTAAAATTAAAAGGGGATCCTGTTTGAAATAAGTTATAGATTTTATCACCTTTAAGATTAATCCTTACAAATTGATCTGTGACGTCAACAACAGCACCTAAATTTAATTTAGATATATTATTATTTAAAAGATTTTCTGTATCATATGAATTTGTATTTTCTTTGACAACATCATTTGAAAAAATCATCCATTCATCAGGGCTTAACCATAAGGCAGTCAATTTTTCACTTTGAGTAGAAGTATTTGCTTTTGTAGGTAAAACCATATTTAAAGATTTTCCAATCGCTGACAAAAATTCCCTTTTTTTTCCTCTTATTATCAATTTCATAACAGGCTTTATCTCATTTATTTTTAGACCTTGATATGATTTTTCCTTTTTTATTATATGATTATAATTTAGCATTTAATCTTTCACCTTCTTTATCTAAAAAAACTGGATCAGCCACAGTCACATTTATGTTTTTATTTTCCATGGGTATTATTAATTTTTGGCCTAACATTTTTTTTCCACCTTTAACGACTCCCAATGCAATAGATTTTTTTAAGTTCGGGCTGTAATAACTTGAAGTAACATGACCCAACATTTCAATGGGTGTCTTTTTTATATCAGCAACAATCTGCGCTCCTTCTTCAAGAACATCATCTGGATTTTCTGTCAATAAGCCAACAAGCTGCTTTCTGTCTTCTCTAATTGTATCGGATCTATACAATGATCTTTTTCCAATAAAATCGTATTTTTTCTTACTTACTATCCAATCCATTTGCAAATCAATTGGCGTCATTGTTGCATCAGTATCTTGTCCAACAATAATAAAACCTTTCTCCGCTCTTAATAAGTGCATTGTTTCGGTTCCGTAGGGTGTAATATTAAAATCTTTACCAGCTTCCATGCATTTTTCCCAAACAGATTTTCCATAATTTGCTTGGATATTAATTTCATAACTATGTTCTCCTGTAAAACTAATTCTCATTACTCTACATTTAATGTTGTTTATTTTTGAGTCTTTAAACGACATATGTGGAAACTTTTCATCAGAAAAATTTAAATCAGGAATAACTTTTGAAACAATCTTTTTACTATTAGGACCACAAACACTAATTGTTGCATAATGATCGGTTACAGATGATAAATAAACATCCAATTCAGGCCATTCGGTCTGAAGATAGTCTTCAAGTTTTCCTAAAACGTTTGCCGCGCCTCCGGTAGTAGTAGTCATTATATAATGATTTTCACCTAGTCTTGTAGTTACCCCATCATCATAAACCATTCCATCTTCATTCAACATTAAACCATAACGACATTTACCGATTGCAAGTTTTGACCAAGCATTAGTATAAACACGATTTAAAAATTCTGATGCATCAGTTCCTTGAATATCGATTTTTCCTAATGTAGATGCATCTAGTATACCCGCGGAGTCTCTAGCAGCTTTACTCTCCCTTTGTACTGCTTGATGCATATTTTCATTTTTTTTGGGGTAGTACCAAGCTCTCTTCCATTGACCAACATTTTCAAACTTAGCATTATTTGCAATATGCCAATCATGTATTGGTGTACGCCTAAATATGTCAAAAAATTCTCCTACATTTCTTCCTACAATAGCTCCAAAAGTAAGAGGCGTGTAAGGAGGTCTAAAAGTCGTAGTTCCGTGTTCACCCATTTTAGTTCCCGCTGTTTCCGAAATAATTCCTAAAGCATGCATGTTACCAAGCTTACCTTGGTCTGTACCCATACCAGTAGTGGTGTATCTTTTTACATGTTCAATAGATCTAAATCCTTCTCTCAGTGCTAATTTAATATCTTTTGAAGTCGCATCATTTTGGTAATCAACAAAAGATTTGGTTTTACCAATGGATTTGTCAGATGGCAATAACCATATATTTCTTTTTGATTGATTCAATCCAGAGATAATTTCAATAGTCTTGAATTCAGAATTATCAATATTAAGAAATTTTTTAATTGAAGATAAAGTATTCTTTACTACCTCGTCTAAACTAAAGTCTCCATTACAAGACCCAATACTTATTTGATCTGAGGGGTAAACTTCTGGAATGAATACCTGGTCTTCTTCTCTGAACTTCAATTTACCACCTGATTGAGTAAATAAATGTACTGCTGGGGTCCAACCACCAGACACACCTAAACAATCACAGTTAAGTTTTATCTTTTCACCTATTAATTTTTGACCATCTTTTGAAAGTTTCATAATAGATATTTTATTAATTCTTTTATACCCGTAGGTATCAACAACAGAGTAACCTTTATAAATTTTAATATTATTTTTCTCAACTTCGTAAGAAATTTTAGAGTCGATTTGTTCTCTATTATCAATTATTGCATTAATCTTAATACCTCTTTGAATTAAGCTCAAAGCAGTTTCGTAAGCAGTATCGTTATTGGTAAAAAGAATATTATTTTCACCACAAGCAACACCGTATAAATCGATATATTTTTTAATTGCTGAAGATAATAGAATTCCTGGGCGATCATTATTATCGAATATTAAAGGTCTTTCTATTGAGCCAGTGGCCGTGATTACTTTTTTAGCTCTAATTTTTAATAATTTTTGTCTAACTTTACCGTTTCTTTGATTAATTGGTAAATGATCAGTAAGATTTTCACGAGCTAATAAAAAATTGTATCCATGAAATGCCGCAATACTAGTTGTTGTTTTTATTTCTAAATTTTCTAATTTAGATATTTCGTTGATTTCTTTTTCTAACCATGAACTCGTTATTTGATTATTAATTTTTGAAAATTCTGAGTTATCGTAAATGGATGATCCACCCAAATAAGATTTCTCATCAACTAAAAGAGTTTTAAAACCATTTTTAGCTGCCATTTTGGCTGCAATTATGCCTGATATACCAGCTCCAATTATTAAAACATCACAATGAATGTAATTATGTTCATATATGTCTGGATCAGCGACTTTAGGTGATTTACCTAAACCTGCAGACTTTCTAATAAAGTATTCATACTTCTCCCAGAAACTTGCAGGCCACATAAAAGTTTTATAATAAAAACCTGCGGGTAAAATAGGGGATAATAGATTATTAATTCCACCAATATCAAAATTAACATTTGGCCAACAATTTTGACTAGAGGCAACTAAACCTTCATAAATTTCAACTTCTGTAGCTCTTACATTGGGTTCAGTTCTTGAAGAATTATCATGTAATTGAATAATTGCATTAGGTTCCTCGGATCCAGATGTCATAATTCCACGAGGTCTATGATATTTGAAACTTCTTCCTACAAGATGAATACCATTTGCTAATAGAGCTGATGCAAGTGTATCACCTTTAAAACCAAAATATGTTTTGTTATTAAATTTAAACGATACTCTATAAGTTTCATCAATAAATTTACTTGTTTTAAATCTTAAACTATTAGACATTTTATTTTACTGGTGGTTTTTCACCCATTTTGTAGACAGCTTTAATTTGATCATTTGATGTATCTCTAACCATATTGAACCATTTTCTACAACCATGAATATGATTCCATCTTTCAAACTGAACTCCTTTAATGTTTTTTCTCATGAACAAATATTCTGCCCATTCATCATCACTTAACTCTGTAGGCTGTTTTGGTCTTACTATATGAGCTTCACCACCAGCTTTAAACTCGCTTTGCTCTCTTTCTCCACAAAAAGGACAATTAATTAAAAACATTAGTGTGCGACAGCAGCTGCACCATGTTCGTCGACTAGATCACCACTTACAAATCTATTTATATTAAAGGCAGCATTTAATTTATGAGGTTCATCATTAGCAATGGTATGAGCAAACAAATCACCCGAGCCAGGTGTTGCTTTAAAACCTCCTGTTCCCCAACCACAGTTAAAGTATAAACCCTTAATTGATGTTTTACTTATTATGGGACTTGCATCTGGACATATATCAACTATTCCTCCCCACTGACGAAGCATTCTCATTCTACTAAATATTGGATACAGTTCTAAAATTGCATTTAAAGTACCTTCTACGATATCATGGCTTCCTTTTTGAGAATAGGACACATAATCGTCAGTACCCGCTCCAATAACTAATTCACCTTTATCAGATTGACTTACGTATGCATGAACAGCATTTGACATTACAACTGTATCTATTACCGGTTTAACTGGTTCTGATACTAAGGCTTGAAGTGGTTTACTTTCTAAAGGTAATTTCAATCCTGCCATATTTGCTATAACACTAGAGTGACCAGCAGCTACAACACCAATTTTTTTAGTTTTAATAAAGCCTTTAGTTGTTTCTATGCCTTCAACTGTATCACCATTTCTTTTTATTCCTTTTACTTCACAATTTTGAATAATATCCACACCCATTTCATCAGCACCTCTTGCATATCCCCAGGCAACAGCATCATGTCTTGCCGTACCAGCTCTTCGTTGAAGAGTACCACCTAAAACTGGATAACGGATATCCTGTGAAGTATTTATAATTGGACAAAATTTTTTGACTTCTTCAGTATTCAAATAAACTGCATCAATTCCATTTAATCTGTTCGCATGGGTTCTTCTTTTTAAATCTCTTACATCTTGTAAATTATGAGCCAGATTCATAACACCTCTTTGACTAAACATAACATTATAATTTAACTCCTGGGATAAGCCTTCCCAAATTTTAAGAGCATGATCATAAAGACCAGCACTTGCATCCCATAAATAATTCGATCTTATTATTGTAGTATTCCGGCCAGTATTTCCGCCTCCTATCCAACCTTTTTCAACAACTGCAATATTCTTTATGTTATGTTTTTTTGCTAAATAATAGGCCGTTGCTAGACCATGTCCTCCACCACCGACTATTATAGCTTCATACTCTTTTTTAGGTTCAGGATCTTTCCAAGCTTTCTCCCAATTTTCATGATAAGAGAAAGCATTTTTAATAAGAGAAAAAATTGAATACTTATTTTTCATAATTATTGAATAATTACTTTATAAATATTGATTATTCAATACAATCAGAAGTGACAATTTTATTGGAAGAGTGGGTGAGAGGCTGAAACCAGTCGTTTGCTAAATGACCGTGCGAGGAAACTTGTACCGAGGGTTCGAATCCCTCCTCTTCCGCCATTATTAATACAAAGGATCGTCTTTAAAGAAGTTTACCATAGAAATTGGCTTTTGAGCTAAGATATAACGATAAACATTATAGTTTTCTAATACCCTTTGCACATAATTTCTTGTTTCTTTAAATTTGATTAATTCAATCCAATTTACGTAATCAATTTGGTTCTTTTGCGGATTTTTATTTATTTTTTTCCAATATCTCACTCTTTTAGGTCCAGCATTATAAGCAGCTATTGCAAACGGATAAGCACCATCATATTCCAGAATTAAACCAGCTATATAATGAGAGCCTAAATTGATATTATATTCCGCATCTCTTGTTAATCTAGATTTTGAGTAAGGAAGCTTTGCTTGTTTTGCAACTAATTTTGCAGTGTAAGGCATCAGTTGCATCAAACCTTTTGCTCCTGCATGACTGTTAGCACTTAAATCAAATTCACTTTCTTGTCTTATTATAGATAGTATAAATGCAGTATCAGGAATTTTTCTTCCATTTATATAATTTGGTGTACTTATAATAGGATAATTATACTTGTTATGAAATCTTTTTTCATAAGATGCAATTTTGGCTATTTGAATAGCAAAATCAAATCTATTAATACTTGTTGCTAATTCAGCCGCCAAAACTTCACTTCCATTGTTTATATCATCATTAGCTAAATGTCTTAAAATAAATTTTGTGTATTTATCTTCATTAAGTTCATCAAGAAGATAAATTGTTTTAACTAATTCTTTTTTAAAAAAGTAATTTTTATATTCTTTTGAAACGTCTATATCTTTAGTGAGCTCAAAAGGTTGATTAGGATTTAACTCCATATAAGCTAATTGACCATAATATGTTGTTAGAAAATTAGCTGCTTTACCAAACCATTCATTAGCTAATTCATTTTTATCAAGTTTTTGATAAGTTTTAGCCAACCAATAGGCTCCTCTAGACGTGCTTATTGGATAACCAACATTATTATAAAAACTTTCAAAATGATCTTTTGCCAATAAAGGATCATCTAAAAAACTTAATGCTATCCACCCACTCATCCATTCTGCAGCTGCATACTCAGGTCCTTCAGTCAAAGCGTGATTACTTGCAATCTTATAGGCTAGCTCATATTTCTTTTTATAAATCAATGATCTTGAAATAATTTCTCTTTCAAACCACCATTTATCTGGTCTTACTAAATAATCTTTAGTATTCTTTATTCTTAGAAAGATTTCAACAGAACTATCAACTCTTCCTCTTTTTCTTCTCCATTTCAACCTATCGTAATTTAAACCCGCATCATTTTTAAATTTTGCTGGAACTTTTGAAATTGCATTATCTACACCATATGATTTACTCATTAATAATTGCCTTGCAGTATAAAGTAATTCATAATCTTTAGGCAAATATCTTAATAATCTTTTTAAATCCCAGTATTTATTATTCCAAGCTAAATAATCTGCTCTTTTAATATAATCATCAGCATTGAGATACTTCTTAAATTTTTTTCTATAAAATCTTAGTTCAGATTTACTTAGTTCTGCTGTAATCCATCCTTCTTTAATATAAGAAATACCTTTTTGTGTATTACCATTGAGAATTATACTCTCTCCAAGTATCATTTTTCCAAAGCCACTCAAAGGTTCGTCAGCACCAAACCAATCAATAATTTTTTTGGGTGAAATAGTATCTGTTGAA
This sequence comes from uncultured Pelagibacteraceae bacterium, assembly GCA_902515095.1. Lineage (GTDB taxonomy): Bacteria > Pseudomonadota > Alphaproteobacteria > Pelagibacterales > Pelagibacteraceae > Pelagibacter. The sequence goes on along the minus strand of CABXTC010000001.1, from coordinate 132,173 downwards.
AGTTTATGCTCTGCTAAATATTTTATCCTTCCTAATCGTGGATAATCTTGGTTTGAGTCTATAAAAGTTTTATAATCATAATAAGAGGCTGTATTTCCTTTAGTTAGAAGGTGTCTCCATTGTATAAAATTATATATGGATTTATCTTTGGCTCTTTTTGCAGTTTTTAATGCATTAGGCCATTTTGCTTGTTTCATTTCTGAGATAGCCTTTTTCGCAATTTCAAAATCTTTTTTGCTATAATATTTAGACTTTTTCGTTGTTTCAGTCTTTGTAGTTCCAGCAATTAAAGGTTTCTTTTTAGGTAGAATAATACCTAAATTTTTCTCAGCTTTTAACTTTATTTCTTCTTTAGGCTCTTTTTTATTTTCCTCTATTATTTGTTTGGTAATTGGTTTTGGTAAAGGTTTCATTACATCAATTAGTAATTTTTGATCTTTTTCTTCTTTAGTCTGCAGTGGTTTTTTTAGAGGTATTATTTCTGCAGATATTAAAATAGTAATATTAGAGAATAAAAATAAACTGATAAAAAATATTAATTTTTTAAGCATAATCTTTTAGTATATGAATCCCCAAACTATGTTATAAGTATTTATGTTCAAAGGATCAAATGTTGCTTTAGTCACTCCGTTTAAAAATGATAAACTTGATGATGAAACTTACATTAAGTTAATCCATTTTCATATTGAAAATGGAACAAATGGTTTAGTTCCTGCAGGAACTACTGGAGAGTCCCCAACTCTAAGTCACGATGAGCACGAAAGGGTAATTGATTTATGTGTAAAGGAAAGTAAAGGAAAATTGCCTGTATTTGCTGGCACTGGCTCAAACTCTACCCAGGAAGCAATTTCATTAACAGTGCATGCAGAAAAAATTGGTGCAGATGGAGCTTTAATCGTAACCCCTTATTACAACAAGCCTACCCAAGAGGGGCTTTATCAACATTATAAGGCTATAAATGATAAATGTGGAATTCCAATTCTTATTTATAATATTCCAGGAAGATCAGTGATCGATATGTCAGTTGAAACAATGGCAAGATTATTTGAATTAAAAAATATTATTGGTGTCAAAGATGCTACAGGAGATTTAACTAGAGTAGATAAAACACTTAAAAAATTAGGCAAAGATTTTATTCAATTAACAGGAAATGATGACATTGCATTTGAATTTAATAAAAAAGGTGGGGTAGGAGCTATAAGTGTGACAGCAAATATTGCTCCAAAACTTTGTTCTGATTTCCAGAGATTTTCAAAGTCCAATAATGATAATGAAATTAAAGAAGCTGAGAGATTAAATGAAATACTGCAGCCTGTTCATCATGCTATGTTTGTTGAAAGTAATCCAAGTCCAGTCAAATATGCTGCGAAATTATTAAATTTATGTGATGATGATGTAAGATTGCCATTAGTTAAGGTAACAAACTCTACTAAAGAGATTGTTAAAAAAGCTCTTCATACAGCTAAATTAATTTAATGAACAAAAAAACCAATTCTGGTTTAAAAATAATATGTTTAAATAGAAAAGCTAGTTTTAATTATTTTTTTGAAGATTTATTAGAAGCTGGAATTGTTCTCAAAGGCTCTGAGATCAAGTCCATCAGGGAAGGAAAAGTTAATATTGCAGAGTCGTATGCTGTAGAAAAAAATGGAGAATTAATTTTAATTAATTCTCATATAGCCTCTTACAAACAAGCTAGTTATTCAAATCATAATCCTACAGATGAAAGAAAATTACTTTTAAATAAACGTGAAATAAATAAATTAATAGGAAAAATGCAAAGAGATGGTCTTACAATTGTTCCTACTAAAATGTATTTTAAAAAAGGAAAAGCAAAAGTTGAACTTGCTGTAGCAAAAGGAAAAAAACTACATGATAAAAGAGCAACCAAAAAAAACAGGGATTGGAATCGTGATAAATCGAGATATTTTAGAAAATCGAGCTAATCGTATCTACTTAGGAATAGGTTCAAATTTAGGAAATAGAAGAAATAAAATTGAACAAGCTAAATATAAACTATTGTTAAAAAATATCAGAGTTGTCAAATCATCAAATTTTTACGAAAGTTTATCATGGCCGGACAAAAGTAAACCTAAATACTTAAATATAGTCTTGGAAGTTAGTTCTGATCTAAAACCTTTGGAATTACTTAAAGTATTGAAAGATATTGAAATAAGTCTTGGTCGTAAAAAAAGTTATAAAAATGCGCCACGCGAGTGTGATATAGATATAATCGATTATAAAAGTAAAAAAATAAGTCAAAAAATCAATTTACCCCATCCAAGGATGCACAATAGAAATTTTGTCCTTTTTCCATTATTTGAATTAAATAAAAATTGGAAACATCCAATCTCCAAAGATCACATTAAAAAGCTCATAATATCATTACCAAATAGAGACATAAGATCTATTAAACAAATCTAAATTAATGATATAATAACAAGTATGCTTAATTCAGATGATTTAATAAATAAAGTAAAAGGTTATAATAAGTTTTCAAATCTAGATAGATTAAATAAGGCTTATGATTTTGCAGTAAAGGCTCACAGTAATCAAAAAAGAGCCTCAGGTGATCCATACTCTGTTCATCCAATTGAAGTAGCAAACATATTAACTGATTTAAAATTAGATAGTGCAACCATTACAACAGGTTTATTGCATGATACTATTGAGGACACTTATGCAACTTATGAAACTATCAAAGGCGAGTTTGGAGATGAAGTTGCTGATTTAGTCGATGGAGTAACCAAAATATCTGCTCTTGAAAATAATGCATCATCTAATTCTAAAGCAGAAAATTTTAGAAAATTAATTTTAGCAACCTCTAAAGATATAAGAGTTTTATTGGTTAAAATAGCTGATCGATTACATAATATGAGAACAATAAAAGCAATTTCAAAAGAAGAAAAGAGAAAAAGAATTTCTCAAGAAACTATGGAAATTTATGCCCCATTAGCTGACAGGATGGGAATGCATAGAATTAGGGATGAGCTAGAAGATCTTTCTTTTGAAATTTTGAATAATGAGGCTAGATCATTAATTCAAAAAAGACTAGACGAAATAAAATTAGATAAAAAAGATATTTTTGAGTCTTTGTCATATGAAATAAGTAAATTATTAGATTTAAATAAAATTTCTTCTAAAATTTATGGAAGAGAAAAAACACCTTTTTCAATTTGGAGAAAAGTTCAAAAAAAAAGAGTTTCTTTGGAACAAATCACTGACATTATTGGTTTTAGAATTATTTTAAATAACGTTGATGATTGTTACAAAACTTTGGGTATAATTCATAAAGAATACAATTGTATACCAGGAAAATTTAAAGATTATATATCTTCTGCAAAAATTAATGGTTATAAATCAATTCATACTTCAGTCATTGGATCTAATAGAAAACCTATAGAAATTCAAATAAGAACTAAAGACATGCACGATTTCGCCGAAAGAGGTATAGCATCTCATTGGCAGTATAAGTCCTCGGAAAAGTTCAATTCACTCACTTGGAAAGAGTACGATTGGTTGAAAGACTTAGTTGAAATCATAGAAAAAAATGAGAATCCTGAACACTCATATGAATATACAAAACTTCAAATGTTCCAAGAAAATGTTTTTTGTTTTACTCCCAAAGGATCTGTAATTAAACTACCCAAAGATGCAACAGCAATTGATTTTGCTTATGCTGTACATACAAAAATTGGTGATACAGCTATCGGATGTGAAATTAACGGAAATAAAAGTGAACTCCAGTCTATCTTAAGAAATGGTGATAGAATAAAAATAATTACATCGAAAAAACAGTCGCCATCTCTACATTGGATTCCAACAACAAAAACTGGAAAAGCTAGAGCTGCTATCAGAAGATATTGGCACGAAAGAGGTGAAAAGAAACAGGAAAGAATAAAAAAATATAATACCACTTTGTGGATTTCATTACCTGATAAACCAGGACAATTAGGAGATGTAAGTTCATTAATTGGTAAACATAAATTAAATATTTCTAATTTAGTAATGGCTGGGAAAAAACCTGACTATATTAATTTTAAATTTCAGCTGATAATAAGAGATTTGAAAAATTTTACTAATTTTATTGCAGAGCTTAAACAAAAAGGTATAAAATTTAAGATAATTAGACACGAAGATAAAAGAAATGCTTTCACACAAAAAATCCTTAGATATTTTAAGAAAGACTAATGCTTTATTAGAAGGACACTTTGTTTTATCTTCTGGATTACACTCTTCAAAATATATCCAGTGTGCTAAACTTTTAAGTTTTCCATCAAAAGCAGAAAAAATATGCAAATCATTAGCTTTAAAGATCAAAAAGAATTTCAAAAAATTTGATCTTATTTTAGCTCCAGCTATTGGTGGTATTGTTATAGGTTTCGAAATTGGTAGAATTTTAAAAAAAGAGACAATTTTTTGTGAGAGAGTAAAAGGCAAATTTATTTTAAGAAGAGGTTTTAAAATTAAAAAAGGATCTAAAGTTATAATTATTGAAGATGTGATAACGACTGGAAAATCAAGTATGGAATGTGTTAAATTAATTAAAAAATCCAAAGCATCTCTTGTTGGTTTTGCCACAATTATTGACAGATCAACAAAAAAAACATTAAAAATAAAAAAAAAAATAGTTTCTCATCTTAAAATAGATGTACCAACTTACAAATCAAATAAATTACCAAAGGAATTAAAGTCAATTCCCGTATCAACACCAGGAAGTAGATTTATTAAGTGAAACGATTAGGTGTAAATATTGATCATGTCGCCACAGTAAGGAATGCAAGGGGAGAAGTTCACCCTGACCCTTTAAAAGCAGCTATATTTGTAAAAAAAAAAGGTGCAGACTCAATAACTATTCATTTGCGTGAAGATAGAAGACATATACGAGATTTGGATGCAAAGAAAATTTGTTCAATTAAAAAACTGAACGTTAATTTAGAAATTTCAACAAATAACAATATTGTAAAAAATGCTTTAAAAATTAAACCAAAATATATTTGTATTGTACCAGAAAATAGAAGTGAAATTACAACAGAAGGAGGGCTTAATCTATTAGATAATAAAAAAAAAATAAAAAAAATTATATTAAAATTTAAAAAAAAAAAAATTAGAACAAGTCTTTTTATTAACCCTAAGATAAAAGATATTAAATTATCAAAAGAAATTGGAGCTGATTGTGTTGAAATTCATACAGGTCATTTTGCTAATTTGATCAAATCAAAAAAAAAATTTTCTAATGAGCTTATGAACATAAAAAAATGTTCAATTCTTGCAACAAAAATTGGGATTGAAGTTCATGCAGGGCATGGACTCGATTATAAATCTACAAAAATATTATCAAAGATAAAGGAAATCAAAGAGTTTAACATTGGGCATTTTATCATTGGAGAGTCAATTTTTTTTGGTTTAACTAATGTAATTAAAAAATTAAAAAAAATAATTAAAAATTAATATGAAAATTTTAGGTATTGGTGTTGATATAATCGATAATAATAGATTTAAAATATCTATTAAAAAAAAAATTTTTTTATCAAGAATATTTACTTTACTTGAAATTAAAAATGCAAAAAAAATAAAAAATAAAACTGTCTATTATTCAAAAAAATTTGCTGCAAAAGAATCTTTTTCTAAAGCTTTAGGAACTGGCTTTAGAAAAGGTCTAAATTTTAAAGATATTGAAATTTTAAATGACAATCTTGGCAAACCGTATTTTAGATTAAATAAAAAAATAAAAACTGCAGTTTTAAAAAATTTGAATGTTAAAAATTTTGATACGTTTCTTTCTATTTCAGATGAAAAAAATTATTCAATTGCTTTTACAATTATACAAACGAAAAATGTTTAATAAAAAATTTATTATTGAAAATATAAAAACACTTATTTACGCTCTTATTATTGCTGTAATCATAAGATCAATTTTTATACAACCATTTTATATTCCATCATCATCAATGGAGCCAAATTTATTAGTAGGTGACAGACTTTTTGTAACTAAATATTCATATGGTTACAGCAAACACTCTTTTCCATTTAGCCCACCCATTTTTAAAAATAGAATCTTTTTTAATAAACCTAAAAGAGGGGATGTAATAGTTTTTAAGACACCTGCAGATAATAGAACAGATTATATTAAAAGATTGGTTGGACTGCCAGGGGATAATATACAATTCATTGAGTCGAATTTATATATAAATAATAATGAAGTCTTAAAATCTAAAATAGCTGAAACTGATATTATTTATTGTGGCAATAAAACAATCAACGTTTTTACATTTGATGAAAAATTGCCTAATGGTAAATTACATAAAACAGTTTATCTAAGAGATTTTACTTTTCAAAATTCTGATATTTTTACTGTTCCTGAAGATCACTATTTTTTTTTAGGAGATAATAGAGATTGTTCTAAAGATAGTAGGTTTTTAACAAGTGTTGGATACGTTCATCAGAATAATCTTGTCGGAAAGGCACAATTTATTTTTTTCTCTTCTGACAGATCTGTAGGAAGTTTTTTTAAATTTTGGAAATGGAATGAATCTATTCGTTTTGATAGATTTTTTAAAAATATCATTTAATGAAAATTAATTATTCAAAACTTGAAAAAAAAATAAATATAAAGTTCAAAAATAAAGATTTATTGATTAGAAGCCTTACTCACAAAAGTTTTGATAGATCCAATAATTATGAAAAGATTGAATTTCTAGGTGACAGAGTACTTGGTTTAATCATAGCTAAAAAGCTTTTAGAAATATATCCAAATGAAAAAGAAGGAATTTTAGATAAGAAATATGCATCTTTAGTGAATAAAAGAACATGTTTAGAAATAGCAAAAAGTATTAATTTACAAGATTATATTTTAATTTTTAATCCGAAAAATAAATTTGTAGATATTGAAGATAAAGTTTTGTCTGATGGTTGTGAAGCATTAATCGGTGCGATTTATTTAGAAAAAGGTTTTAACATAACAGAGAAAGTAATTTTAGATTTATGGAGAGAAAAAATTAAAGAAAGTGTGATCACTCAAATTGATGCCAAAACCAAACTTCAAGAATATTCATTAAAGAAATTTAAGAAACTTCCAATTTATAAGATTATTTCTGACACTGGCCCCAGACATAAACCAATATTTAGAATTGCAGTAAGATTACACAATACGAAATTTTATAATGGTGAGGGTCAATCTAAACAAGAAGCTGAACAAAATGCTGCATTGTTCTGTTTAAATAATAATTTGAAATAATGAACTGGGATGATACAGGATTTTTAATTTCAAAAAGCAAATATAGTGAGAACTCACTTATTTCAGAGATTTATACAAAAAACCATGGAAAAATATCAGGTCTAGTTTTTGGTGGAACTTCCAGAAAAATTAAAAACTACCTTCAAATTGGAAATCAATTATACGTTAATTATAATTCTAAATCTGAAAACAGAATAGGATATTTTAAATTAGAAATTCAAAAAGTTTTTTCCCCTGTATATTTTGAAAATCCAAAGAAAATTACATGTATATATTCAGCAATGAATTTAGTTCGTTTATTGACTGCTGAGTCACAATCAAATCTTAATATATTTCATTTGATTGAAAAATTTTATTCAATTATTTCAGATAATAATAATCAATGGTTAAAAGATTATATTTTTTGGGAATTAGAATTACTTAAAACTCTAGGATTTGACTTAGAATTAAACAGACTTGCTTCTAAAGAGTTAATTGATAAAAAAACTATTTATGTAGTCAAGTCTCAAAATGAAAAAAAAATAATACCAAGTTTTTTAATTGATAAAGATCTTCAGGTAAAAGATATAAATTCGCTTTTAAAAGGATTAAAATTAGTCGGTGATTTTTTAGAAAAAAATATTTTAGAACCTAATAACTTAAATTATCCAATTAGCCGGACTCATTTTATAGATACTCTAAAATTATCAAGGTAAAATTTCATTTAATCTATCAGCATAATAGCTAATAATAGCATTCGCTCCAGCTCTTTTAAAACTCATTAAATTTTCGTAAATAGCTTCTTTTCCAATAATTTTTTTGTTAATAGCATTAGATAACATGCTATACTCACCTGAAACTTGATAGGCAAAAACTGGAACCTTAAATTTGCTCTTAATCGATTTTATAATATCAATGTAAGGTAATCCCGGCTTAACCATTACCATATCAGCTCCTTCTTTAACGTCTAACGCAACCTCTCTAATCGCTTCATCAATATTTCTAAAATCCATTTGATAGGTTTTTTTATCTCCTTTAAGAGCAATTTTTGATCCCACTGCATCTCTAAAAGGCCCATAAAAATTTGATGCATATTTCACTGCGTATGAAAGTAACTGAACATTTTTTAAATTTTCTTTATCTAAAGCTTTTCTTATTCTACCAATTCTTCCATCCATCATATCTGATGGAGCCAGGACATCACAACCCATTTGAGCTTGCAGCAAAGATTGATTTATTAATATTTCAATAGTCTCATCATTCAATACATATCCAGATCTCAAAATACCATCATGTCCGTGCACAGTATATGGATCTAGAGCTACATCACACATAATTCCAATTTTATCTTTATATCTTTCTTTTATGTATCTTATCGCCCTACAAACTAAGTTATTTTCATTTAATGCCTCACTGCCTAAAGAGTCTTTTAATTTTGTTGATGTGTATGGAAATAAAGCAACCATTGGTATCTTGCTTTTTATAGCTCGATCCAAAATTATACCTAATTTATTGATTGAGTATCTATTTACATTAGGCATTGATTTAATTGGTTGAATTTTATTTTTTCCTTCCATAAGAAATATTGGTAGAATAAAATCACTTGCAGATAAATTGTTTTCAGCCAATAGTCTTCGTGACCAACTGTTTTTTCTGCTTCTTCTTAGTCTTAAATTAGGATATTTTCCTGTAATCATATTTAAATTTATTTAAAAAATGCGACAAATGTAATATACACATATACAATAAAAAAGGTACAAAGCAATCACGATGACAATAGAAAACACAAAAGTAATAGATTTACATATTAAAAAAGATGAGAGAGTTTTAGACTTTAGAGATTTTCAAAAGCAAGAAATTAAATTTGATATTTCTAAACTTCAAGAAGCATACAGTCAAATAGTCAACATTAAAAAATTTGAGGATGCAGGTGTAACTCATTTTGGAGCGATATCATTAACACAGATACCCGGTGACCCAGACTCAATTAAAGGAGACAAAGCCAGAGGTGTATATTGGACTAAACCTGATAAATCAGGCAAAGAAGTTGTTAGAAGTGAAACAATTGACGAGTCCGCTTACTCTGAATTTGTAAAAGATTATGAAAATACCTATTTTAAACATGTGCATGATATATTATCATCTAAATACAAATTAGGTAGAATGAGAATCTTACTTAAAGAACCACGTTCTACTTTAAGTTGGCACAGAGATCCAGAACCAAGATTACATATTCCTATAATAACAAATCCTGGTAGCATCATGGTTATAGACAATGTAGCCAAGCATATGCCAGCTGATGGATCTGTTTGGATTACAAATAACACAAAATACCATAATGCATTTAATGGTGGAGAAGAAAATAGAATTCATTTAGTTGCATGTGTTTTAGATTATAAGTTTAACTGATTTGAAAAAAATATTTATTTCATCCGATCACGCAGGATTTCGATTAAAGGAAGATATAAAAAATTCTCTTAGAAGAAAAAAAATAAACTTTGAGGACTTGGGGCCTATAGAAGATGTTAGGGTAGATTATCCTGATTATGCACACAAACTCGCAAAAAAAGTAAAAGTAAGTAAAAATAACATAGGTATTTTAGTCTGTGGCTCAGGTACAGGGATGAATATTGCGGCAAATAAGCATAGAAATATACGTGCTGCTCAATGTTTTAATACGAAATCAACTAAATTATCCAGATTGCATAATGATGCAAACATCATTACATTAGGCTCTAGATTAATTAGTAAAAAAAATGCTTTAAAATTCGTAAGTATTTTTTTAAATACTAAATTTGATGGTGGAAGACACTTAAAAAGAATAAAGAAGATTTGATTATGTCTAGTGAAAAAAATTATTTAAACGATAGCTATAAAAGTTTTTTTGAAGATAGTTTATCTTTAAAAGACCCTGAATTATATAAAGCAATTAAAGATGAACTAACAAGACAACAACAACATATTGAGTTGATTGCATCGGAAAATATTGTTTCTCAAGCAGTGCTTGAAGCTCAAGGATCTGTTTTAACAAATAAATATGCGGAAGGTTATCCAGGTAAAAGATACTACAACGGATGTGAACATGTAGATGTTGCTGAAAATTTAGCTATTGAAAGATTAAAAAAGTTATTCAACTGTAAATTTGCTAATGCTCAACCACATTCTGGTGCACAAGCAAATGGTGCTGTTTTTTTAGCGCTACTAAGTCCCGGAGATACTTTTATGGGAATGAGTCTAAATTCAGGTGGTCACATCACGCATGGTTTAAAAATTTCAATGTCTGGAAAATGGTTTAATGCTATAGGTTACGATGTTGATAAGAAGTCTGAGTTAATAGATTATGACAATGTTGAAAAACTAGCTTTAGAACATAAGCCAAAATTAATTATTGCTGGCGGAAGTGCTTACTCAAGAGTAATAGATTTCAAAAAATTCAGAGAGATTGCGGATAAAGTTGGAGCATATCTTATGGTAGATATGGCACATTTTTCAGGTTTAGTAGCTGGTAAAGGTTACCCAAACCCATGTGATCATGCTCATGTTGTTACATCAACAACACACAAAGTTTTTAGAAGTGCAAGAGGAGGAATAATATTAACCAATCATGAAGATCTAGCAAAAAAATTTAATACTGCAGTTTTCCCAGGTTATCAAGGTGGTCCTTTAATGCATGTGATTGCAGCAAAAGCAGCTGGATTTCTAGAAGCCTTACAACCAGAATTCAAAGATTACATAAAATCAGTTTTAGCAAATGCAAAAATGTTAGCTGAGACTTTAAAAAATAATGGTTTTAAGATTTATTCAGACGGTACTGATACTCATTTGATGTTAGTTGATTTAAGACCTTATAATGTTAAAGGAAATCTTGCAGCTGAGAGCCTCTCAAGAGCAAACATTACTTGTAACAAAAATGGTATCCCATTTGATACTGAAAAGCCAATGATCACCTCTGGAATAAGACTTGGAACTCAAGCAGCTACAACACGAGGTTTTGGCTTAAATGAATTTAAAACTGTTGGTGAGTTAATTACAAAAACATTAAAAGGTTTATCTGAAAATCCGACTGATAACAGTAAAATAGAAAATGAAGTAAAAAATGAAGTTATCTCTTTAACTTCATCATTTCCGATATATAAGAACTTATAATTAATGATTTGTTCAATATGTAAAAAAGGGGAGACCTCTGTTGTCGACTCACGTCCTACAGAAGATGGCACAGCAATAAGAAGAAGAAGACTTTGTGTTTGTGGTGCACGCTTTACAACATTTGAGAGGGTTCAATTTAGAGAAATTATGGTAATTAAAAAGAATGGTAGAAAGTCTGCGTTTGATAGAGATAAATTATCAAAATCAATTTATATAGCTTTAAAGAAACGCCCAATCGATACAGAAACTGCTGAAAAATTCATAAGTAAAATTTCAAGAACTCTTGAAGAGCTAGGTCAAAGTGAAATATCAACAAATACTATTGGTACTATGGTTATGGAAGGATTGAAAGAATTAGATCCAGTTGCCTATGTTCGTTTTGCCTCTGTTTATAGAAACTTCAGGGAAGAAAAAGATTTTGTACAATTTGTTGACAAATTAGATGTCTACAAAAAAAGATAAATTTTCATCAAAAGATAAAAATTTCATGAAACTTGCTTTTATTTTAGCAAGATCACGAAAAGGTCTTACTGGAGATAATCCATCTGTTGGTTGTGTAATAGTTAAAAAGAATAAAATTGTATCAATCGGGCGCACTGGTTTTAACGGAAGACCACACGCAGAATATAATGCAATAGCGAACTCATATGATAATTTAAATGGTTCAATAATGTATGTTACACTTGAGCCATGTAATCATTATGGAAAGACACCGCCATGCACACAAAAAATTGTTAAAAGTGGTATATCTGAAGTTTATTATCCTTCAAACGACATTGATAAAAAAGTAAAAGGAAAAAGTTTTAAAATTTTATCTAAGAATAAGATTAAAGTTCATAAAGGAATTTTGGTTAAAGAGTCAAAAGATTTTTATAAATCATACAACATAAATAGAAATTCCAAAATACCTTTTGTTACTGGAAAAATTGCTGTGGCTAAAAACAATATGATTTATAGTAAGTCAAATAGAAAAATTACGAATGAATATTCAGATAAATTTACACATTTTTTAAGATATAAAAATGATTCCATTTTGATTACTTACAAAACACTTAATAAAGATAATCCAAAATTGAATTGTAGGTTAAAGGGATTAGAACATTTTTCACCAAAGAGAATTATTTTAGACAACAAGCTAGAGACTGATTTAAATAGTTATATAATAAGAACTGCAAATTCAAATAATACACTAATTTTTTACAATGAAGCCAAAAAATCTAAAATTTTAGAGTTTAAGAAAAAAAAAGTTTTTCTTTTAAAATCTAAGCTTCACAAAAATAAAAATTTTGATTTTAAAATGATTTTAAAAAAGATTTTTAAGTACGGATGTAGGAATTTACTAGTTGAAGGAGGTGCTTTATTAACAAGTAAACTTTTAAGAAAAAAATTTTTTAATGAATTTTATCTCTTTAGAGGAATAAAAAAAATACCGAAATCACCTGGATACCTTGCATTTAATGATTTGAAACTACTAGACAAGAAATTTAAAAATAAAGTTAATTTAAATTTGAATTTGGGTAAAGATAAAATTACATTATATAAGAAATAATATGTTTAACGGAATAATATATAACCAAGGTACTGTCAGTAAAATTGTAAATAGACCAAAAGGTTTAAATCTATTTATAAAAAGCAACTTAAAGATCACAAAAAAAGATATAGGCCTGTCAGTTGCTTGCGATGGTGTTTGTTTAACCTTAATCTCTTATAAGTTAAAGATAATGGAGTTTTACCTTTCAAAAGAAACCATATCACGTTCTAGATTTAGATTTTTAAAAATTAATGATAGAATTAATTTAGAATTACCTCTCAAATATGGAACCAAAATTTCTGGTCATATTTGCCAGGGTCATGTTGATACAGTTGGAAAAATCTTGAAAATAAGAAAAATTGACAAATCATTTCTTTTTGACTTTGAGATATCCAAAAAAGAAAGAAAAAATCTTATCGAAAAAGCATCTATTTGTGTGAATGGCATTTCTCTAACTATTTCAAAAATCACTCAAAAAGGTTTTCAGATATGGATTATTCCTCATACCTATAATGAAACTAATTTATCGAGCCTAAGAAAATTTAACTTAGTAAACATTGAGATAGATATATTATCCAAATACGTTAGAAATTATTTTAATGACAAAAAATAATTTTGCATCAATAGATACAATCATTAAAGTTGCAAAAAAAGGTGGCATGTTCATATTAGTTGATGACGAAAAAAGAGAAAATGAAGGTGATTTAGTTATTTCAACGTCAGATACAAATTCAAAGAATATTAATTTTATGGCTAAATATGGCCGGGGTTTGATTTGCCTTGCTTTAGATAATCTTCAAGCAAAAAGGTTAAACTTATCTTTAATGTCACCTGTTAACCAATCAAGAAATAAGACTGCATTTACAATTTCTATAGAGGCAAAAAGAGGGATAACAACGGGCATATCTGCAAAAGATAGAGCCAAAACTATAAAAATTGCTTCTAAAAAAAATGTTAAAAAAAGTGAGATTGTTTCACCTGGTCATGTTTTTCCGATTATAGCTAAAGATGGAGGTGTTCTTGTTAGAGCAGGGCATACGGAAGCCTCTGTGGATATTTCTAAACTAGCAAAAAAAAATAATTCTGCAGTAATTTGTGAAATCATGAATGAAGATGGAACTATGGCAAAAGGACAAGATTTATTTAATTTTGCTAATAAGCACAAACTTTTGATTGGTAAAATTGAGGACTTAATCGCTTATAGGCTAAAAAAAGAGAAACTTATTAAACTTAAAAAACAAAGCCAAATAGATGTAAAAAAACAAAAATATAAAATTAAAATTTATGAAAATTTACTGGATGGTTCTGAACATTTTGCACTAATAAAAGGAAAAATAAAAAGAGGTACAACCCCAAGAGTAAGAGTTATTTCATCAAACATAGTTCAAAATTATTTGATAAATCAAAAATTACCAAATTCATTTAATAAAACTTTAAATTATTTTAAAAATTACCAAAATTGTGTATTAGTGTTTATTAAAGATTCAAATTTAAGATCAGTAACTCAGACATTAAAAAAATATAAAAACAAAGAGTTTAATAAAAAAGGTAGTGATAAATCCATCAAAAATTATGGTATTGGCGCTCAAATAATTAAAGATTTAAATATTAAAAATATGATATTAATTACAAGATCTCCAAAAAAAGTTATTGGTTTAGATGGATATGGTATAAAAATTAAAAAACAGGAATTGATTTAATGAAAAAAAAAATTCTTATTATTTTAGCAAATTATTATAAAGATATTGCTGATGGGTTAATTAAAAGCGCCAAAAATATCATACCCAAAACAAATAAAGTTGATACTATCAAAGTTCCTGGTGTTTTCGAGATCCCTGTAACAATATCACGTAACATAAATAAATATGATGCATTTTTAGCTCTCGGCTGTGTAATCAAAGGAAAAACTCCTCACTTTGATTTTATTTCGCAGGCCTCAACAAACGCAATTATGAATTTATCAGTTACAAGTAAAAAACCTATTGGCAATGGGATAATTACTTGTCTTAATATGTCTCAAGCTAAAGCTAGAAAAAAAAAGGGAGCAGAAGCCGCAAAAGCTATCATTTCAGTTCTGTCCCAAAAATGAGAACACAATTCAGTCCCCAAACTAATCCAAGAGTAATTATTATTCAAAAATTATATAGTAAATTTTTTAATGAAGAGAATAATTTAGATTTTCCAAAGCATAGATTTAAAAAATTTATTAAAGATATTGTTTATGGCACAATTGAAAGAAATGATCTTATATTAGATGAATTAAAGAACAAACTTGGTGAAGATTTTACTTTTGAAAAATTAGATAAAATTTTGCAAACAATTTTAAAAGCAGCAACTTACGAATTTATGTATAAACCAAATTTATCAATTAATATTATTATTAAAGAGTATTTAAATTCATCCAATTTTTTCTTAGAAGATTCACAAACAAAATATCTAAATGCTTTGTTAGATAATTTAGGAAAAAAACTTAGATCAAAAAATGCATGAATTTGAATTAATAAATAATTATTTTTCTAAAATTTCAAAAAAAAACATTTCAGCACTTAATCTAAATGATGATGTTTTTTTTGATAAATCAAAAGGACTAGTAATATCTGTAGATACTTATATTATTGGAACTCACTTTGTTAATTTTAAATCTCCTGATTTAGTAATCAAGAAAATTTTGCGATCATCAATATCTGATTTAATTTGTAAAGGAGTTAAACCTAAATTTTATTTTATTTCTGGATCTGGAAATAAAGAAACATTCTCAAAAAAAAATTTATCCAAAATCTCTAATTCACTTAAAAAAGAACAGAAAAAATACGGATTGAATTTATGTGGTGGTGATACCACATTTTCAAATAAATTAAGTTTTACTTTTACTTCTTTAGGCTATTCAAAAAAAATAGTTTACAGAAATAAAGCTTGTTTAAATGATAATATATACGTAACAGGTGACTTGGGTGATAGTTTTATAGGTCTCCAAATATTAAAGAATAAAATAAATTTGAATAAAGAGACTGCTAATTTTTTCACAAATAAATACTATCAACCTGAATTACAAATTAGATTATGTAATCATTTGTCTAAATTTGCAAATACTTCTATTGATATTTCAGATGGACTCTTTGATGATTTAAAAAAGATGATTAATAAACAAAATATTTCTTTTCAATTAAATGAAGATGAAATCCCAATTTCTTCACACTTGAGTAATTTGATAAGTATAAAAAAATTTAAAAAGAGAAAAATTGTATCAAATGGTGATGATTATCAAATTTTATTTACAGCAAATAAAAATAAGGACAGAATCATTAAAAAGATCTCAAAAAATACAGGAGTTAAAATAACAAAAATTGGCAAAATCATATCTGGTAAAAATAAATCAATCGTTATTGATGCAAAAGGTAAGCAAATAGAGCCTAATAACAAAGGTTATGTGCACCAATTTTGAAAGTTAATGATTGTCTTTTTTATCTTTTTTTGTATTGTCCGGCTTTAAAAAATTAACAACCAATAACTTAAGGTTTATATGAACGAAACAGTTGAAACTATATTATTATACACTATCGTAGCGGGTCTATTATCTATTGTTTATGGATATTTAACTGGAAAAAATATTCTTAATTCTAGCGCTGGAAATTCAAAAATGCAAGAAATCGCTTCTGCGATACAGATTGGAGCAAAAGCATACTTAGCGAGACAGTACAAAACTATTTCCATAGTTGGAGTAGTTGTATTAGTTATTGTAAGTATTGCATTTAGTCCATTAGTTGGCCTTGGTTATTTAATTGGTGCATCTTTATCAGGTATAGCTGGTTATGTTGGTATGTTAGTTTCAGTAGAGGCTAATGTAAGAACTGCTGAAGCTTCAAGAAAAGGTCTAGCACAAGGGCTCTCAGTAGCTTTTAAATCAGGTGCTGTTACTGGTATGTTGGTAGCTGGTTTAGCGTTATTAGCAATAGCTGTTTATTATTATTTGTTATTAAAATTAAATATTGAAGATAGAGAAATTATTAATGCACTAGTTGCCCTAGGTTTTGGTGCATCGCTAATTTCGATTTTTGCAAGATTGGGTGGTGGAATTTTTACAAAAGGTGCAGATGTTGGTGCAGATTTAGTTGGGAAAGTTGAAGCGGGAATACCTGAAGACGATCCTAGAAATCCAGCTGTTATAGCTGACAATGTTGGAGATAATGTGGGTGACTGTGCTGGAATGGCGGCAGATTTATTTGAAACTTATGCTGTGACTATTGTAGCGACAATGGTCTTATCATCAATTTTCTTTGTGGGGGATTTAAATATGATGATTTATCCTCTTACAATAGGTGCTGCCTGTTTAATAACATCTATTATTGGAACTTTTTTTGTAAAACTTGGAAAAAGTAATAATGTTATGAATGCATTATATAAAGGTTTTATCGTTTCTGCTTTAGCTTCGTTAGCTATTTTATGGCCAGTAACAGATTTTGTTATTGGTTTTACTAATGAATATACGGTTAACGACAAAACTTTTAATGGAATGGATTTATATTATTGTGGTGTAATTGGTCTTGTAATTACAGGATTATTAATTTGGATTACTGAATATTATACTGGAACTGGTTATAGACCAGTTAAATCTGTGGCTTTTTCATCAACAACAGGCCATGGAACAAATGTTATTCAAGGTCTAGCTGTTTCTATGGAAGCAACAGCTATTCCAGCACTCATAATAGTTGCAGGTATTTTAACGACCAATATGATTGCAGGTCTATTTGGAATTGCGATAGCAGTAACAACTATGCTTGCTTTGGCTGGCATGGTTGTAGCATTAGATGCTTATGGGCCAGTTACAGATAATGCTGGTGGTATTGCAGAGATGTCTAATTTAGATAAAAAAGTTCGAAAAACTACAGATGCATTAGATGCTGTAGGTAACACAACAAAAGCAGTTACAAAAGGCTACGCTATAGGCTCAGCAGGATTAGGTGCGCTAGTTTTATTTGCAGCGTACACTGAAGATATAAAACATTTTTCAAAAGAAGCAGGTTCAGCTTTGGAAGGAATTGTAGTTACTTTTGACTTATCCAATCCATATGTTGTTGTTGGATTACTAATTGGAGGAATGTTACCATACTTATTTGGATCCATGGGTATGCAAGCCGTTGGAAGAGCTGGTGGTGCTGTTGTTGTAGAAGTGAGAAGACAGTTTAAGAAATATCCTGGGATAATGAAAAGAAAGCAAAAACCTGATTATGCAAAGTTAGTTGATTTACTAACTGTTGCAGCAATTAAGGAAATGATTATTCCTTCATTATTACCTGTTCTCTCTCCTGTAGTTTTATATTTTGTAATTCTATCAATTGGTGGTCAAGTAGCAGCACTTGCATCTGTTGGTGCAATGTTGCTTGGTGTAATTATTACAGGACTATTTGTTGCAGTATCAATGACAGCAGGTGGTGGCGCCTGGGACAATGCAAAAAAGTTTATTGAAGATGGAAATCACGGTGGAAAGGGTTCTGAAGCCCACAAAGCAGCTGTTACAGGTGACACAGTAGGCGATCCATACAAAGATACAGCTGGTCCTGCAGTAAATCCTATGATTAAAATTACAAATATAGTCGCTTTATTGTTGCTTGCTGTTATAGCTGGATAGATAATTATTTTAATGATCCTCTTTTTTTTCCAAGGGGATCATCCATTTTGTCTAAAACACCAGATAAGGCTTTTATCACAAACGAATCCTGACTTGTAGTAATTTCAGTTTCTTTTCTTGAAAGTCTTAGTTTATTAATATCGTCTTTATTAAGTAATTTTTTCTTAACTAACATACCTCTTTTATCAATCTCTAATAATAGAACATTATTTGCAATTAATTTTTTCTTTCCAAGTTTAAGTAATTTTGAATTTGATGTTTTTCTTTCTATATAAATAAATATGTCGTTATTAAAATAACTGGTTGAAGACGGTGGCCCAAGAATTTTTTTAATATCATTAACGTTGGATCTATCTATTGAAAGTTCTTTACTTTTTATCTCTAAATTATGTATTCCGTGGTGATTTACAATTTTATTTAATTTACAATTAGTTAAAAATAAAGTTAAAATAATTAATAATATTTTCATGAAATGAATTATATAAATTTTTATAACAATTTAATCAAATTAACTACAAATAAATTACTTTATAAAAACCTTAGTAAACAAGATAGTTTTAATGATCGTTTGATTATTTTTCTTTTACATTTTGCCTTCTTTTTAAAAAATTTTAAAAGTGAGGAAAATGAAAAAGAACTCCAAGAAATATATGATTTTAATTTTAGACAATTAGAACTAAGTATAAGAGAAATCGGTTATGGTGATCAATCAATAAACAAGAAAATGAAAGATTACATTAACGTTTTTCACGCAATTATTTCAGATATTCATTTTTGGAATGATATAGGTGTTGATAAAAAAAGGGATATTATTTCAAAATTTTTAGAAAATTTCACTAATATCGATGAATTAGTAGAATATTTTGACAAATATTTGGATAATTTATCAAAAAAAACTTTGAATTCTTACTTAAAAAGTGTAATTAACCAATAATTATGGCTGTACCTAAACGAAAACAAACTCCATCTAGAACAGGTATGAGAAGAGCTCAAAATATGAAATTCTCATCAAAGAATGTTGTTGAGGATAAAAAATCAGGAGAATATAGGCTGTCTCATCATTTAGATTTAAAAACAGGTATGTACAAAGGTCGTCAAGTTATAGACCCAAAGGACTAAATAATCTAATATTTTAAAATGTCGGATATTGTAAAAATTGCAGTTGATGCAATGGGAGGTGATAACTCACCAAAGAAAGTGATTGATGGAATTATTCACAATCATTATAAAAATAAAAATGTTTATTTTAAAATTTTTGGTAACAAAAAAGAGATTGATAAATTAATTGATAATAAAATTAATACTAATAGTTTTGAAATTATTCACACAGAAAATTTTGTCCGTAGCACAGATAGTCCTTTAGAGGCAGCTAAAAGAGGCAAAGATACCAGTATGTGGCTAGCAATCGAAAGTGTAAAAAAAAGAGAGACTGATATTATAATATCTGCTGGAAATACAGGTGCTCTTTTAGTCATTGCAAAATTAAATCTCGAAATGATAAGAAATATTGACAAACCAGCACTTTCAGCTCTATGGCCTAATAAAAGCGGTATGAGTGTTGTCTTAGATTTAGGGGCCAACATTGAATGCAGTTCAAAAAATTTATTAGATTTTTCAATTATGGGTGCATCTTTATATACTTCTCTATATCCAAATGAAAAACCAAATATAGGTTTATTGAATATTGGATCTGAAGAACTGAAAGGAAATGAAACTATAAAAGAAACTTTTAAGATCTTAAATAATAAAAAATCCTCAAATTATGATTTTGCAGGATATATCGAAGGTAATCAAATAATGGATGGTGAAATAAATGTAATCATATCTGATGGGTTTACAGGCAATATTGCCCTTAAGACAGCGGAGGGTACAGCTAATTTTATTATAAAAGAACTAAAGAAATCAATGACAGACACAATTTTGGGAAAAATTTCTGCACTTTTAAACTATTCGAACCTAAATAAGTTTAAAAAACGTTTAGATCCAAGATTATATAATGGAGCAATTTTTTTAGGATTAGACTCACCAGTAGTTAAGAGTCATGGTGGGACTGATTTTATTGGTTTTTCAAATTCTTTAGATGTTTGCAATAGAATTGTAAAAGGAAATTTGATAAAAAAAATAAAACGTAATATTTAATAGTATGAGAATAAACTTAACTAAAAAAGATTTAGTTAATTCAATATACATGCAATTAGGTTTTTCAAAACAAATTTCAGAAAATCTAGTAAATGATTTCTTATTAACAATAATTCAAAACATTAAGATCGAAAAAAAGTTAAAATTATCAAAATTTGGTACTTTTTTAATAAGACAAAAAAAATCAAGAATTGGAAGAAATCCCAAAACAAAAGAAACAAAATTAATTTCAAGTAGGTATGTTGTTTTATTTAAACCTTCAAAAGAATTTAAGGAATTTATTAATAAAAAAAATGAATAATAAATCTGATAATGCTTATAAAACAATTGGTGAGGTAGCGAAAATTCTTCAATTAAAATCAAAAAAAAATGGATTATTATCAACTCATACTATTCGTTTTTGGGAAAAACAATTTAAACAAATAAAACCGAAACTACTAAACTCAAATAGAAGATATTATGATCAAAAAACCGTTGATATTTTAAAAAAAATAAAATTTCTTCTAAAGGATCAGGGAATGACGATAAATGGAGTAAAAAAAATCTTAAATAATACAGATAATAAAGAATCTTTAGATCTTGACGAAATTTCAAATAATTCTATAAGATCTCAAAAGGTTAAAGATAAAATAATAAATATTTCTAAAATTGTAAAAAACTTGAAAGATAATAAATAATGGCAAAAAAAACACACGTAAAAGTCAGATTGGTTCCAGAGAGCAAACCTGACAGCTCTTTTTTTTATTATGTGAAAAAACCTGCTGGAGGAGAAAAGGCTAAGGTAAAACTTTCAGCCCGAAAGTACAATCCAAGCACAAGAAAACACGAAATATTTGTAGAAAAAAAACTTCCTCCTCATAGTAAATAATTATTTTTTTTTAAAGTTTCTTTTTTCGTAATCTATGTAGGACCAAATCATATTTTTCCATATTCTATTTGTAATTTTTGGGTCAATCTTATTTGCGATAGACTTTTTTCTTATATTTTTAAGTATTAACTTAATTCTTTTTGAATCGATAATTTGATTTTTTTTATCTTTTAATTCTAAGACTTTTTTTACAAGATTTGTCCTTTTTTTTATAACCTTGATGAGAGAATTATCTAATTTATCCAATTCTGTTCTGATTTTATTAAGTTTTTTTCTTTTTAATGGCGACATTTATATATTTGGGTAATCTTAAAATTATTATATTTATCCCTACATGTATACAGCAAATACAAAAATTAATAATCAATTGTCCATTTGGTTAATTACAATGTTTTGGATTGTATCAATAATGATTGTAGTTGGGGGCTTAACAAGATTAACTGACTCAGGTTTGTCAATAACTCAATGGGAATTATTTTCTGGTTTTTTTCCACCACTTAACACAAATGAATGGACTGTATATTTTAATCTTTATAAAGAAATTCCTGAATTTAAATTACAAAATTACAATATGACGATGAATGAATTCAAAATTATTTTCTGGTGGGAATGGGCTCACAGATTTCTTGGCCGACTTATTGGCATAGGATTCTTATTACCACTGATATATTTCTCTTTTAAAATAAAATTTACCAATTTATTTGGTCTATATTTTATTTTTTTACTGATATGCTTTCAGGGTTTTATTGGTTGGTACATGGTTAGTAGTGGACTAATAAACAGAATTGATGTGAGCCATTTCAGATTATCAGCACATTTGTTAATTGCTTTTCTAATTTTATCTTTAATTTATTGGAACTATCTTAAAATCAATAAAATTGGAAATATTTCAAATAAATTAAATATGTTTATTCCATTATCTTTTTTAATTTTGATTTTTATTCAAATTTTAGTTGGTGCATTTGTTTCAGGTATGGATGCTGGGAAAATTTATAATTCATGGCCTTTAATGGGTTACTCATATTTTCCAGATGATAATCGAATTAATAACCTATTTGAAATTGCCGCTTTAAGTGATCCATCACTTGTGCAATTTATTCACCGAAACTTGGCATATATAATAGGAATTTTTTATCTATTTATTCTTTTTAAGATATATAAAAATAAGATGCATGATTTATACAAATCTATAAATTTTCTTGGATTTTTTATTATATTACAAATAGTTTTAGGTATTCTTACTATTCTTAATGGTGCACAGATCTTAATTGCCTCTATGCACCAAATAAGTTCAATATTTTTAGTTAGTTCATGTATTTATTTTTTTTATATAAATACTACTACTAACTAACAGCCTTTAAATTTCCTCTCGAAGATTTGCTTAGTGCTTGATCTAAATCATCAACTATATCATCTATGTGTTCTAAACCTATACACAATCTCACATAACTTTGAGTAACACCCGATGCAGCTAATTCTTTCTCATTTAATTGACTATGAGTAGTGCTTGCAGGATGAATAGCTAAACTTCTAGCATCCCCAATATTTGCTACATGATAAAACATTTTTAAAGCTTCTATAAATCTTTTACCAGATTCAATACCACCTTTTAATTCAATGCCAACCATAGGCCCATTTCCACCTTTAAGATATTTTTTTGCTCTATCAGTTATAAGTTTATCGTGTTCAGTTGAATAAATAACTTTAGTTACTTCTTTATGTTTTTTAAGGAAACTAACAACTTGTTCAGCATTAGAACAATGCTGTTTCATTCTAAGGGCTACAGTTTCAAGTCCTTGAATAATGGCAAAAGCATTATCTGGAGAACATGCTGAACCTAAGTCTCTCAATAAACAAACTCTTGCTCTTACAGCAAAAGGAACATTTGCTCCAGTAAGCTCAGGTACAACTTTACCCCAAACTGCTCCATTGTAACTAGCATCTGGTTCATTAAACAGTGGTTGCCTCTTAGGATCTGCGGTCCAATCAAAATTGCCACTATCTACTATACTACCTGCAATAGCAGTACCATGACCTCCTATGTACTTAGTTAGAGAATGAATTACTACAGCAGCACCATGCTCAATAGGTTTACATATAACTGGAGCGGCTGTATTATCCATTATAAGAGGTATATTATATTTTCGACCAATATCTGAAACTTCTTTAATCGGAAATACTCTTAAATAAGGATTAGGCAAAGTTTCTCCATAAAATGCTCTCGTTTTATCATCAACTTTTTTTTCAAAATTTTTAGGATCTTTTGGATCAGCATATCTTATTTCTATTCCAAGTTTACTTAATGTGTGGGTAAATAAGGATACGGTACCACCATAAAGGTCAGTTGAACTAACAATATTATCTCCAGCTTGAGCAACATTTAATACTGAAAATAGTGATGCGGTTTGTCCAGAGGCCACTGTTAGACAAGCCAAGCCTCCTTCTAAAGCAGCAATTCTTTTTTCTAAAACATCATTAGTGGGGTTCATTATCCTTGTATAGATATTTCCAAACTCTTTTAATGCGAAGAGGTTAGCTGCATGATCCACACTATTAAATTGATACGATGTAGTTCTATAGATTGGAACTGCTACAGCATTTGTAGCTGGATCACTTCTATAGTCCCCACCATGTATAGCTATAGTTTCTGGGTTATTTCTTTTTTTTGTCATCTTACTCCTTTTTTAGTGCTTTAACTTAATGTAAGGCGCACAATATAGTTCAAATGCCTACCGATTTTGTGAGAAGTTTCCTGTTTAGCTGTTAGCCCGCAATAGGATCAAATCGGCAATGTAAATATAACAAAAAAAACCCTTAAAACAATAAAAATATCAATTTGACTTTGATCCTATTAATAGTATTAATCCTGGCACAATGACAAAATTCCTTAAAAAAGACCAAATTTCATCTAGTTGGTACGAAATAGATGCGAAAAATGCTGTTGTGGGTAGGTTGGCTACAGTTATTTCAAAAATTATTAGAGGAAAAAATAAGACTACTTTTACACCCCATATGGATGATGGAGATTTTGTGGTTGTTAAGAATATTGAGCAAATCAAATTTACAGGAAAAAAGTTTCAAGATAAAAAATATTTTAGACATACAGGTCATCCTGGAGGAATAAAAGAAATTACACCAGAAAAACTTGCTGAAAAAAAACCAGGTGAAGCTCTTAAACTTGCTGTAAAACGAATGCTACCTGGAGGAGTATTAGGTAAAAAACAATTAACAAAACTAAAAATATATGTAGGTAATGATCATCCTCACTCTTCTCAAAATCCCAAGATTATAGAATTGGATAAATTAAATTCCAAGAATATTGCTAGAAATTAATATGGAAAATACACAATCAAATCTAAGAAAACCTAAAATTAAACTTGATTTTAAAGATAGCAAATATGCTACTGGAAGAAGAAAAACTTCAATAGCCAAAGTTTGGTTAAAAAAAGGTTCAGGTAAAATTTATGTAAATGGGAAATTATTTAGTGAATATTTTTCAAGCGATAACCATAAAATGCAAATAGTAAGACCTTTTGAGCTTATTAATCAAGCTACTGATTATGATGTTAAGTGTAGCGTAAGAGGGGGAGGTCCTACTGGTCAAGCTGGGGCAATGGTACATGGTATTTCAAAAGCTTTAGTTTTATTTGATGAAAATTTAAAATCTACGCTCAAAACTGAAAAATTAACCACAAGAGACTCCAGGTCAGTTGAAAGAAAAAAACCTGGAAGAAAAAAAGCTAGAAGAAGCTTTCAATTCTCCAAAAGATAATTCTTTTTTAATTTTAAACTGCTATAATATAAAATGCCTAAGCTTAATGTATTAATTGCTGGATCCACTGGATATATTGGTCTTCAATTAGTTAGATTATTAACTAAACACAAAAATATTAGTATAAGATACCTTTGTGGTAATACTTCTGTTGGTAAAAAAATTTCATTTTATGATAATTCATTAAGATCAAAAAAATTACCAAAAATTACAAAGTATAATAAAAAATATTTAGGTAATGTTGACATTATATTTACTGCTTTACCAAACGGAGAGGCTCAAATAATTTCAAAAGATTTATTAAAGAAAAATACATTAATTGATTTAGCTGCAGATTTTAGACTTAAAAAAAGTTCTAATTATTTAAAATGGTATAAACAGAAACATAAAGCCCCAAGCAACATAAAAGATAGCATTTATGCTTTACCTGAAATAACAGGGAAATTAGTTAAAAATTTTAATATTATTGGATGTCCTGGTTGCTATCCAACATCAATACTTTTGCCACTTATTCCTTTAGTAAAAAAAAAAGCAATTAACCTAAATAATATAATTATAGACTCTAAATCGGGCTATTCAGGAGCTGGTAGAGGAGTACATAAAAAATTTAAAAATAAAAATTTATACGAATCTCTTAGTGCGTATGGAGTAGGGTTTCATAGACATAATTCTGAAATTCATCAAGAATTAAAAAATCATACTTCTTCAAAGATTAGCTTTATATTTACACCTCATATTATTCCAATGTTTAGAGGAATTTTGAGTACTATTTATTTAGATTTAAAACCGGGAATTACTTCAAACAAGGTACAAAACATTTTGAAAAAATTTCATAAAAAGAATAAATTTATAAAAATAAAGGGTAACAACACATTCTTAAGCACAAATGATGTAATGAATAGTAATAATTGTTTTATTTCTGTCTGCAAAACAAAATTCAAAGATAAGATAATAATTTTGTCAGTTATCGACAACCTTATTAAAGGAGGTGCAGGTCAGGCTGTTCAAAATATGAATTTGAAATTTGGATATAAAATTAATGAAGGATTGTTGTGAAAAAATTATCTATATTAGTTTTACTTTTAACTATATCCTGTAGTTCAGTTCAGACAGAAAAAAAGATAAATTTTTCAAAAGATTTAACTTTTGAGGAATTTAAAACAAATTTAAAAGTATATGTAGATAATAGTGAATACCCTAACATTGATGAATAATATGAATAAAACAGTTAATATTGCAATAGTAGGTTTAGGACAAGTAGGCATCTATCTTTACAACGAACTTAAGATCAAAAAAAAAGAAATAGAAATTAAAACTGGGAAAAAAATAAATATTGTTGCCATATCTGCTAAAAATAAGAATAAAAAAAGAAAATTTAATATTAATAAAAAAATTTTTTACACAAACCCACTTAAAATATTTAAAGAAAATAAAATAGATATTTTATTTGAGTCCATTGGTCAATCTGATGGCGTCTCGAAAAAAATTGTTGTAATGGCATTAAAAAATAAAATTAATGTTATCACTCCTAATAAAGCATTAATTGCTAAACATGGTAATGAGTTAGCTAAATTGGCTGAAAAGAATAACGTAAATTTAGAATTTGAAGCTTCAGTTGCTGGAGGAATTCCAATACTTAGAACTATTAAAGAAGGTTTGGCTACAAACAAAATAAAGAAAGTTTATGGAATTTTAAATGGTACAACTAATTATATTTTAACAGAGATGGAAAACACAAACGAAACTTTTAACAAAGTTTTAAAAAAAGCTCAACAACTTGGTTATGCCGAACCTGGTAATCCTAAATTAGATTTAAACGGTTTTGATGCATTTGCAAAAGTAAGGATTTTATCAGCTCTTGCATTTAATAATCAAATCTCAAACCATAAATGTATTATGGAGGGTATAGAAAATATTGATTTAAAAGATATTAAAATTGCAAATCAATTAAACCTTAGAATTAAATTACTTGGTGTATGTGAGATGATTAACAATCGTTTATTTGAAACTGTTCATCCTTGTTTAGTAAGTAAAGAAACTTATATAGGTAATGTAAATGGAGTTATGAATGCTATTATTACAGAAGGTAAACCAGTAGGGGAAAGTATACTTCAAGGTGAGGGCGCAGGACCTGGACCTACTTCCTCGTCTTTATTATCAGATTTATTGTCAATTCTAAGAGGAAATACTAAATATCCTTTTGGGGTTGCCTCAAATAAAAGAAAAGTTGTTAAAGTTTTTAATAATGATGATTATTCAAACTCTTTATATTTAAGATTTGAAGTAAAAGACAGACAAGGAGTTCTATCTTCTATCACTAATCGACTAGCCAAATATAAAATATCTGTAAAAAGAATAATACAAACACCTAATAAGAAAAATGATTCAGCTACTATTGTTATAATTACACACAAAACATCAGAAAAAAATGCCAGAAAGTGTTTGTCAATATTTAAAAAAAATAGGAATATTTTAAAATTTCCAATGTTAATTAGATTATATAATTAATGGAAATCTATATCAAAATTTTTGAAGTTATTTTCCCTGTTTTTTTTGTTATTGGTGTTGGTTATTACCTGGGTAAGAAAAATCCTAAATTTGATACAAATTTCATAACAAATTTTGCTGGTAATGTTGGTACACCAGCAATGATTTTTTATACAGTAACAACGACCGGAATTACTTTAAGTATTTTTATACACTATTTCGTTTATGCTTTAATAATGATTGCTGGTTTTGCAATTGTTGGGCTTTTGCTTCTTTTTTTTCTTAAAAAAGATCTAAGTATGGAACTTCCACCTCTAATTCTTCCGAATACAGGAAATATGGGTATTCCAATTTGTCTTTTTGCCTACGGAACACAGGGTCTTGGTGTTGCTTCTGCTATAGCGTCTGTCATTATTTTATTCCACTTTACACTAGGAGTTTTTTTAGCAAAAAAAAGTTTTTCTTTTGATATTTTGATTAAAAGCCCGCCTGTTTATGCAATTATTATATCTGTTTTTTTTTTATATTTTGAAATTGATACACCTTTATTTCTTGAGAATACAACATTCCTTTTAACATATGCTACAATTTTTTTAGTATTAATGTCACTAGGTATTGCTCTTACAAGATTTAAATTTTCGTTAAAAAACTCAATTATTTTATCTCTTTGCAGAGTTTTAATAGGACCCTTAATAGCATTTGCTGTGATTAATAATTTTGATTTATCTGGATTAGCTGCGGGTGTTTTACTTATACAGAGTGCAATGCCCAGTGCAATATTGAATTATTTAGTTGGCAGCATGTATTCACCTAAAAAAATCATTGACAGTGTTGCTAGTACTATTGTCGTTTCAACTCTTATGTCCTTTATAACTATCCCGATTGTTGTATTCTTTGCTTTAAAATACTTTAATTAATCTGTATTCTTAAGGTTAATGAAAGCCATAACTTTTAACCTCTTGGCTTGGGTAATGCTTCCAATTATGGATGGTTTTGCAAAATATTTAAGTGCAGATCTTCCTGTATTACAAATTACCTGGGCTAGATATTTTTTTACTGTAGCATTTACTCTTCCAGTTATGTTTTTCTTTTTTCGTCAAAATCTTGTTTGGACAGATAAACCAAAATTACAATTTATTAGAGGTTTAATCTTACTCTGTGCAAACATTTGTTTTTTTTATGCTATATCAGTCATATCTTTGGCTAAGGCATTAACTTTAGCATTTATTGCTCCATTAATTGTTACTTCTTTCTCACCAATATTTCTAAAAGAAAAAGTTGGTTTTAGAAGATGGGCCGCGGTAATCATCGGATTTGTAGGTTCTTTAGTAGTTATTAGACCAGGATTTGTAGAAATTAATTTAGCAAGTTTGGCTGCACTTGGCACAGGAATTATGTATGGATTTTATTTAATTATTACTCGTAAACTTAGCACTTCAGACAATCCTTTATTGACTTTATTGCTAACCGGCGTAGTAGGGGCCATAATAATATCAATTGTAATGCCATTTGTGTGGGTCAAACCAAGCTTAAGTCAGTGGTCGATGATGGCTGCTATAGGTATATTTGCCTGTGTAGGGCATTTATTTCTAATACTATCCCTTAAATACGCTGACGCCTCTAAATTAGCACCTTTTAGCTATTTTGAGATCATTACAAATATTATTATAGGCTATTATTTCTTTAGTGATTTCCCAGATAATTGGACTTTTTTAGGTTTATTTATTATCGTGTTAAGTGGTATTTATATTTCTAGAAGAGAGAGCTTAATTAAAAAGATCTACTAATAAGTAAATATTTGTTTACTAATATCTAATGTATTACTTTAAGTTATTTATATATAGTATTGTAATTGTTACATATTTTATATTATAAAAATGATATAAATACTTTAAAATAGTAACAAATAATACTGTTTAGAATTATGAACTCATCATTAAGAGTCAAATTTTGCTAAAATTATAAAAAAATGTAAAAAACCTATATAAAATAGGGGTTTTAGAACATTAACTTAATTTAAATTCTTAAGAAATAGGGCAGTCTAAAAATGTTAATATAGTTGAATAGTAGAGCGATGCACTAATTGAATATGCTATTTAAACGGCCGTAGAGGGGTCTGTTTTAGGTGTAGGTTCATATATGGTACAACTGAAGGGTGAATTATGTTATTTTGTGAGAAATCAGGTAAAAAGATATAAAAACGTTGAATTTACTGACTTTTTTAATGTAAAAAAGCACTAAAATAGGGCTAAATAGCTACTTTTTCCGATCTAAGTAATCTTAGCTTTTGCCTAATTCCACCTCTTCCAGAGTAGCCTCCGAGGGCTCCATCGGACCTGATCACTCTATGACAAGGTATTTTTGGTGCATAAGGGTTTTTGGCACATGCATTGGCCACAGCACGAGCTGATTTTGGTCTTTTTATTCCAATAGCCACCTGCTTATAGGTTTTTACCTTACCTTTTGGTATAGTTTTAAGATATTTCCAAACTTTTAATTGAAATTTTGTTCCTTCCATTTATGTTTAACGTGGAATTGATAAAATTATGTAACTTACAAAGAATATAATAGCCATTATGAATAAGAATACTGTGTTAAAGCTCTTTCCTGTGTTTCGATATTGAATAAAAGTTAATATAACAAAACCTATCGAGCTAATTAAGAACCATACTGCAGGAATTTCTCCATCTATTGAACCCATAAATTTTTTAACTTAAACTATTGACATTTAAAATCACCTATTATATAACTTCCGATAATTAATGGTTATCGGAAATATTTATGAATGATTTAATAACTAATATTAAAAGCTTAGAAATCGAAACAATTAAAAACTTGAAAAGTTCTAAAGCTGAAAATACTTTAAGAGCATATCAGTCAGATTTTAGAGATTTTACTAATTTTTGCGCAAAAAGTGGGTTTTCTTCAATGCCAACTCAGCCTAAAATTGTTGCTCTCTACATAACTCATCTTTCAAAATCCTCTAAATTTAGCACTTTGAAGAGAAGAATAGCCTCTATAAGTGTGATTCATAAGCTAAAAGGGCATTATCTGGATACAAAACATCCTATAATTATGGAAAACTTACACGGGATAAAAAGAACAATAGGGTCAAGACAGAAAGCTAAAAAACCAATATTAATCAATGATTTAAAATCAATTATTAATGTAATAGATAAGAAAAATATTAGAGATAAAGCTTTAATTTTAATAGGATTTGCAGGTGGTTTTAGGAGGTCAGAACTTGTTAATCTATATTCTTCAGATGTTGAATTCGTAACAGAGGGCGTAAAGATTTTAATTAAAAGATCTAAAACTGACCAATCAGGCGAGGGAACAATTAAAGCTATCCCCTACTTCAATAATCAAGAATTTTGTCCAGTAATTGCACTCAAAAATTATCTAAATAATAAGTTAGCGAACACTAATGAAGAAAAAATTTTTGATCTTTCAGATAAGTCTGTAGCCCTTATAATCAAGAGATATGCAAGAAAAGCAGGACTTGATTCAGAAAGCTATTCTGGTCATAGTTTAAGATCAGGATTTGCAACTACGGCCGCAGAGTTTGGTGCCGAAGAAAGAAATATAATGGCTATGACAGGTCATAAAACAACACAAATGGTAAGAAGATATATACATGAAGCGAATTTGTTTAAAAACAATGCATTAAATAAAATCAAAATTTAATTTTAAAATTTCTATAACAAAATTAATCTAAGTTTACATATAGCTAAATCTATAAAAAAAAATATGTCTTTTTTAGGTTCGTTCAAAGGTCCATTATATTTAGTTTTTGATTTCAAATAATGTTTTTTAAAAAACTTCGTTGTGATTCCCCATTTTTTTAAAAATGTCTTATCCCCCTTATTTTGAGTAAGACTTTTTTTTTTTCGTGAAGTAATGGATCCAAAATGATAAACTTTAAAATCATTTAAACCTTTGAAAATTCTTACTCCTTCTTTCCACAATTTCATATTAAAATCAGGGTCTGAAGCTATACCAGGATTAAATTCTTCACTAAATCCTCCTACTTTAAACCACATATTTTTAGAAACCAAGTGTGGCGCAAAATGTGTGCCTTGGTGATCATAAAAGTTTATTTGTTTATAGGTTTTTAATAATTCATGCTCATTAAAATCTAAAAAAGTTTTACCAAAATTATAGATAATATGACCTGAATTTGATTCAATCATAGTTCCAGATAAGTAAAAATTATCATGCCCAATTTTTTGAACCTCTTTCATTAATACAACATCCCAGTCTGGACAAAAATACATATCATCATGGCTATACAAAATATATTGATTAGTAGCTAATTTTGCTGCCATATTAATTGCAGAACATAGCCCTATATTTGTATTAGAATATGTATATTTAAATCCCTCGTCCTTTATAAAATTTAACGATCCATCTGAACCGTCATTTATATGAAAAATTATTTCATGGTCATATTTTGAATTTAGTTTTAAGCTTTTAATGCAAAGTTTAAGATAATCTAGATTATTGAATGAAGGAATAATTATAGAGATCATATTATGGTTTATGCCATAAGTAGCTTCTTTTATCAGTGATATTCAAAGTTTTTTTGATAATAAAATCTGCCACTAGAGTAGAGTTAAAATATTTCATATATTTAGCTTTGCCTTTTCGACCAATCAATTTACGTAATTTTTCATCTTCGGAAATTTTCTCAATTTTTGCGGATAAATCAGATATATTCTTGTAAAAAACCATTTCAGTATCATCAAAGAAATCATTATAGCAAGTTTTTTCATCTATTAATGTGACTAAACCATTTCCAATAATTTGTGTGATTCTATCGCTGCTATAATACTTTATAGGTGTACCTCTACTAAGATTTAAACCCATCTTTGAATTAGATATATTTTTAAAATACTGGTCTGCCCATATTGGCTGAATGTTATTCATCCCAAATAAATCAAATCTGATATTTTCACATTTATTAACTAAATCCTTAATGAATTTTTCTCTATCATCTGTAGAACGATTTTTTAAATGTCCTCTATGAACACCATGACTTAATGCAAAAAAGACATCATTTGAGCAATCTTTATCAAAATTATTTAATGTTTCCATGGAGTCATCAGAGGGGTTAGGTATAAAAAAATTCTTTACTTTTTTTGATAATAAACTGACTGCTTTTGGTGAGGTTGTTAAAAAATTCGCATCTATTACATCTGATTTATCAAGGATTCTATTTTTATTTTTAAAAAAATCAGGACCATTTTTGTTAAGGGGATCTAAAAACCATTGAGCTATTTTTAGATGAGAATAATCCTTCTTTAAATTATATAATATATCTTTAGATATCATATCAGCATGTCCCAAAACGATCATGTCAGGTTTAAAATGATAACAAGTTTTTACTAATTTATCATTTAATGTACTAGAACCTGATAAATCCTTTATAGATTTACCTCTGCTCACTATATCTCTATCACTAAATTCTAGAACACTGTGACCAAGTCTTATAAAGCCATTGTTCAATCTTCTTCCTGTATTAAAATAAAGTCTCCCATTATGACGTTCATTAAAATTAGTAATATGTAGTATTCTTAAGTTAGACTTAGAATTTAAGATATTTGGTTTATAAATCTTTGATAAATTAAATCTTATATCGTCAATTTGTTTAGAAACATATTGATGTGATAAATAAAAATTTTTATATGATAATTTTTGATACTTTTCTCTTATTTTTGAGTTAATTATCAAATCTTCTATATCCTTATAAATATTTTTTACAGTCAAATTTTTTAAAATACGACCATTTGTAATTGTTTCAGGAAGCCCTCCCCTATTGCTTATAATTACAGCACACCCATTAGCAGCAGCTTCCAAGCTAGTTCTTCCAAAAGGTTCGTCCCATCTAGAACAAACAACTGCTATACTTGTTTTTTTATAAATCTTAATAACATCTTTATGTTCCTTAAAACCAAAGTTTGTTAGTCTTTCATGTTTATAGTCTAATCTGTCTCTTGGTTCATCTCCAACAACATAAGCTTTCCATTTTTTGTATTTTTTTAAAATTTTGATAACTGCATTTCCAAATAGATCATAACCTTTTGATCTGTTAAGCTTTCCAACAAATGTAATTATATTTTCTTTTTTCTTAAAATTTATTACATTTTTTTTTGCTGATTGATTTATAACAATTAATTTTTCACTATTTATTGCTTCAGATTTCATATTGTACAAAAATCTTTTTTTTGACCAATTACTATTGAAAACAATTCTATAGCAGTTATTTAATAAGAATGATCTTTCGCTAATACTTTTTGATCCAGACATTGTTAATGGATCATTGTGAAAGTACAAAATATAGTCTCTATCTTTTAACTCATTAACTAAATAATTAAGATAAATTGGTCTATTATGTAATTCTATAATGTCTGAATTAATCTCTTTTTCTTTTTTGATAAATCTTTTAACATATTCCTTATTTTGACTTTGAAATAAATTCTTTTTAATATCTATATTAAAATATTTTCTATCAAACTTTTTTTTATATTGTGTATGTCCGAAAACAGTAATATTTTTTTTAAATTGACTAAATTTTAAAGTGTCATTTATAAATAAAGATACGGCACCAGCATATGAAGGTGAAAAATTTTCTTTTAAAGGTAATAAAATTGATATTTTCATCTTTTATTTATTATTTTTTTTCTAAGAATATAATTCTTTTTTAATAAATATTCATTTTTCATTGCTATAGATTTCGAATCATATTTTTTATAGTAAACTAACTTCCAGATTTTTCCCCTTGTAAACTTAGCTCCTTTTCCAGAATTATGTAAATTTAGTCTTCTCTTTATGTCGTTTGTATATCCAACGTATGAAATTTTTTTGTTATTTTTAAGATTTGAAACAATTAAGTATACAAAATAAGACATTTTTGGCGGTCCCTAGGGGAATCGAACCCCTCTTTCGAGGATGAAAACCACGTGTCCTAACCGATAGACGAAGGGACCAAATTCGGATCTTTTATTGTAAAAAATAATATTTATCAAGTTCTTATAGTGTCTTCTCTCATTACTATTTTACATAAATTTGAGTTTTTATGAGTAACTAAGGTTTCTGTGATAAATTTATTGTCTTTAATATTAATGCCCTTAACCAAATCTCCAGGTGTGATACCTGTGGCACAGAAAATCGAGTCACCTTTTATGATTTCTTTTAAATCGTATTTTTTTTCTAAATCTTCAATCCCCATTTGTTTTGCCCTTAAAATGTCCTTATCATTGTCAAAAATAAATCTTCCTTGAAATTTACATCCATAGGCATCAATTGCTGATGCTGCCAAAACTCCCTCGGGACCGCCGCCAATACCCAAAAAAATATCCACATTATATTTTTTATCTGTTACCATTAAAGCTCCAGAGACATCACCATCTGAGATCAGTTTAATTTTCACATTCATTTCTTTTAATTTATTAATAATTACTTTATGTCTAGGTCTGTCCAGGAGACATGCAGTTATATTTTTGACATCTTTGTTTAAAGAATCAGCAATATTTTTTATATTTTTTTCAAGCGGAAAATCAAGATCTGTAGCGTCAATTGGTACATTATTTGAAACAGCAAGTTTATTCATATAAGTCTCTGGTGCATTAAAGAGGTTACCTTTTTCAGCAATTGCTATTACTGATAATGCTCCAGGTAAATTTTTAGCAACAAAATTTGTTCCTTCAAGAGGATCAACTGCAATATCTAAATTCAAATCACCACCCGCTCCCAATTTTTCACCAATAAACAACATCGGGGCCTCATCGAGTTCACCCTCACCAATAACCACTTCACCATTTATTTTTAATTTATTGATTTCATTTCTCATTGAGTCTGTGGCAGCTTTGTCGGCATTCTTTTTATCGTTTTTTCCTACAAAGTTGTAACAAGATATTGCTGCTTTTGAGGTAACAGTTATTATTTGATTGATTAGATCTTTGTTTAAAGTCACTAAATTTTTTCTCTTAATGTTTTTTCTGTATTAATCTTAAGTTTATTTTCAAATTCGTTTAATCTTTTCCATACGGAAATTAATTCAACAATTATAGGCCAACTTCTAACAAGATACTGCAATGAGGTTTCTACTCTTCCAAATGCTCTAATTATTTGTTGAACAAAGCCTAAAGTGATTGCCCCAGTAATTATAGTTGGTGCTAAAGCTAAATAAGGAACTATAACCATTCCCTGAAGATAACTCCATTTGACGGCATTAAAATACAAATAATGAAAATACATCCTATAATGTATTTTTCTTACGCCACCATATAGATTATCAATTTTAATTGGTTGAGCTTTCTCTTTAAAGTCTTCACCAAGAACTAGTTCTTTTCTATAGGCTGCTTCCTCTTTTTGAATATCATATTCAATACCAGGTAATTTTATCCCAACAGCCGCAAGAATAAATGTGCCTCCTAAAGCAGAAATAATAGCAACCCAAACTAATGCGTGGTCAACCTCACCTATCCAAGGTAGTACAGTTATACTTTTTGATAAACCCCATAATATTGGTGTAAATGCAATTAGTGTCATCACGCTTCTTAAAAGTTCCGCACCTAATCCTTCCATAATTCTTGCAAATTTAAGTGTGTCTTCCTGAACCCTTTGAGATGCACCCTCTATTGATGAAGCAAAGCTCCACTTATCATGGTAAAAATCAGCCATAGCTGTTCTCCATCTAAAAGTCCAATGACTAGTAAAATAGTCACTAAATATTACAACCAATATATAAATTGCAGCAATTTTTGCAAAAGTAAAAAGATAGGCAATAAATTCTTTTTCTGTTACTGCTCCAGGTTCAGCTAAAGCTCTTTGTAAAGTATCATAAAACTCACCAAACCATTCATTTATTCTCACATCTAATTGAACTTGATACCAAGTTGCTGCAAGAATAAGTATTGTTCCTCCAATACTCCATAAATGCCATCTTTTGTCTGTAAAAAATTTAAACATAATTTTAGTTTAGAAAATTGTCAGCATATGATTTTTTTACTACTTTTCTTTTTTTTGGTTCTATTAATTCAAAATCAATTTTCTTTTTTTTTGCATAATTTATAGCTAATTCTTTACTTGAAAATTCCAGTTTTAACTCTGAATAAGTATCAGACGAACTTTCCCATCCCATTAATGGATTTTTAGTTGGGTCTTTCGTTTCAAATTCTAATATCCACTTATCAATCTTGCCCAGACCTGATTGCATGGCAGTTTTATTTGGTTTATATATCTTAGCTTTTTTCATCATAGGTGGTCGGAGTGGCAGGATTCGAACCTGCGACCCTCTGGTCCCAAACCAGATGCGCTACCAGGCTGCGCTACACTCCGGAACAAGTACTAATACAGTACTTATTTATTTTTTCAATGTATAAAGATGTGTAAATCAAGGGATTTTTAATTAGAATCTGTTATATAAAGCTTATGATTATTACTTGCCCTTGTTGTCAAAAAAAATTTAATGTGGAGTCTGATTTGATCCCATCAAAAGGCCGACTCCTTAAATGTGGTTCTTGTAATGAAACGTGGTTTTTTAATAAAAATGATCAACCTACTTCAGATGTTAATGAAGAAATTCCAATAACTGAAAGTTATGAAGAAAAGAATGAGCGTGAAATTTCATCTGAAAAATATAAAGAAAAAAATATAAAGATTACAAATTTCTCAGAAAATAAAGGCTCAGAATTAATAAAATATAGAGGTAAATCTAGTTTAACAATTTCTAAAACACTAAGCTATATAATCGTATCACTAATTAGTTTCATTGGTTTAATAATTCTTTTAGATACATTTAAAAATCCGCTCAGTGTTTTTTTTCCAAATATAGAATTATTTCTATACAACCTGTTTGAAACTTTAAGAGATTTATTTTTATTCGCCAAGGACTTGAAATAAATGATAAATTATTTATCCAAACCTTTTATATGGTTTTTTAAACTAGAGGCAGCAAGTGGTTTAGTATTGTTATTCGCTGCTATCATAGCATTAATAATTAGTAATTCAGGGTTTTCAGAAGTTTATTTTTCTACATTAGATAAGTATTTATTTATAGGTGTAAATAATTTTGGATTAAAATTGTCTGTGATTCATTGGATAAATGACGCTTTAATGGCAATATTCTTTTTCTTTGTTACCTTAGAAATAAAAAGAGAATTTTTACAAGGAGAATTATCTAATATTAAACAAGCATTACTTCCAATTATAGCCGCTGTTGGTGGAATGTTAGTTCCAGCATTATTTTATATTTTTATAAATTTTGGTGATAGCGAAACATTAAATGGATGGGCTATACCATCAGCAACTGATATAGCTTTCTCGCTAGGAGTCTTATCATTATTGGGAAAACGTGTGCCATTGTCACTAAAAGTTTTTTTGACGGCGTTAGCAATCATCGATGATCTGGGCGCTATTGTAATTATTGCTCTATTCTATTCAGGAGATTTAAGTATTAAATATTTAAGTTTAATGTTACTGGCGTTTATAGGCTTACTTGTTATAAACAAATTCAACGTAAAAAAATTCTTACCTTATTTAATTATTGGTATATTTCTTTGGGATTTTACACATAATTCTGGCATACATGCAACAATAGCTGGAGTTTTATTGGCAATGACGATTCCACATAGAAAAAAAGAAAAAGATTTTTCGTTATTAATTAAGATTGAACACGCAATAAGTCCTTATGTTGCATTTGGTATTATGCCATTATTTGCATTCGCTAATGCAGGTGTATCTTTGGAAGGTTTATCATTTAGTTCTTTATTAAATAAAGTGCCATTAGGAATTTTATTAGGTTTATTTATTGGAAAACAATTGGGTGTTTTTGTTTTTTCATACGTTGCAATTAAAACAAAAATTGCACAAATGCCAAATAATTCAAATTGGTTCAATTTTTATGGTGTCGGTGTTTTAACTGGAATAGGTTTTACAATGAGCTTATTTGTTGGAAACTTGGCTTTTGTCGAAAACATTCAATATATGGATGGTGTAAAAATTGGTGTATTAACTGGGTCATTATTATCCACATTATTTGGATACTTTTTGATATTACTCACACCTAATAGATAATTTCTATAAATGAAAAAATTTTTAATACTAGGATTTACCTTATTTATGTTTTTTTTTAAAAGTACAGCTACTGCAAATTATGACAAAGTCTTTTTTGATTTTAAAATAGATAGCATTACTGGAGAAAATATTGACCTTAATAAATTTAAAGATAAAGTTATTTTAGTTGTTAACACAGCAAGTTATTGCGGTTTCACAAAACAATATACAGACTTACAAAAACTCTGGGATACATACAAATTGAGGGGTTTAGTTGTTCTTGGGATACCATCAAATTCATTTAATCAAGAAAAAAATTCTAATTCTGAGGTTAAAAAATTCTGTGAAGTAAATTTTGAAATAAACTTTCCTCTTTCAACTATAACTGATGTTAAAGGAGAAAATGCCCATGAAATATTCAAATGGGCAAAAGAAAACTATGGGAAGTCAGCAATTCCTAAATGGAATTTTCATAAAATTTTGATTAATAAACAAGGTAAAATTGAAAGCACATTTTCATCTCTGACCAATCCCATGTCCAATAAACTTATAAATAGTATTGAGAAAATCTTATAGATCTATTGTTAAACCATCATAAGCTGGAATAACATTGTTAGGTAATTTTTTTTTTAATTCCGCATAATCTAAAACATGCGATAAATTCGTTAGAATACCTTTTTTAGGCTTGAATTTTTTGATTATTGATAATGATGTTTCTAAATTAAAATGAGATGGATGATTTTCATACCACAAACAATCAATAATCAAAAACTTTAAATTTTGAAAATACTTATAGTCTTTACTATAAATCTTATTTACATCACTTATATATGCAATTTTTTTATCAATTATAAAACAATTCGACTTTACTTTGCCATGTTCAACTTTAATAGATTTAATCTTAAGAATTTTATTTTTATCCTTAATAGAAAAGATATTTTTTAAATTATTAATTTTAAGTGTGGCGGGATATTCCTTGGAGTAAGACTTAAAAATATAAGAAAAAGTTTTTTTTAGATAAAATGATGTTTCTTTATCCGCGTATACATCTATCTGTTTCTTACTATTTAAGTAAAATGGTCTTAAATCATTTATGCCATGGGTTTGATCTGCATGCATATGTGAAAAAAGAACTTTATTTATTTTTGTAATCTTGTGACGTAATAATTGTTGTCTTAAATCTGGAGAAGTATCAATCAGAATATTTTCTTTACTGGTTTTAATTAAACCTGAACATCTCGTTCTATAATTTTTTCTATTTTTTGGAT
Organism: uncultured Pelagibacteraceae bacterium; assembly: GCA_902515095.1. Classification (GTDB taxonomy): domain Bacteria; phylum Pseudomonadota; class Alphaproteobacteria; order Pelagibacterales; family Pelagibacteraceae; genus Pelagibacter. The sequence goes on along the minus strand of CABXTC010000001.1, from coordinate 92,062 downwards.
CACAGTTTCCAAAATAACCATCTGGTCTCGGTACACCAGTCGAACTTCCACAACCTAAAATGATAAATTTCATTAAATTCTAATTAAAAAATAATTTATCAAAATTTTTTGAAGTTGCTGCTACAAGATCAAACTTAGATATTTCCTTAATTTCTGCAAGCTTAGCAGCAGTGAAATCAATAAAAGAAGGCTCATTATTTTTTCCTCTATTGGGAACAGGGGCAAGATATGGGCTGTCTGTCTCAATTAAAATTTTATCTAATGGAAGAGATTTAAAAGTATTTTGTAAATCAATTGAATTTTTAAATGTAATAATCCCACTGGCTGAAAAATAAGAATTAAGATCCAAAAGTTTTTGTGAAAATTCTTTTGATCCCGTAAAACAATGCATAAGAATTTTCAGATTATCTTTCTTATACTCGTTCAAAATATCAAAAGTCTCTTTTTCAGCATTTCTGGAGTGAATTATTAAAGGAACTTTAGCTTTAATCGATGCTTCAATATGTATTCTAAAACTTGATATTTGTTTATCTCTGTCACTATTATTATAGTAAAAATCAAGTCCAGTTTCACCTACTCCGATTATTTTCGAATTTTCTCTAAGTCCTTTTACTATGTCGTCAGAAGTAATAAAATTTGAGTTACTTTCGTGTGGATGAATACCAATTGTTCCATAAATCATCTCATCTTTTTTTACCAACTCCTTAACTTTCGAAAAACTTTCGATTGATGTTGAAATTGTTAACAATTTTTTAATGCCTTTATCCTTGGATCTTTGTAAAACATTTATCAAATCGCTTAATAAAGACTCATGATCAAGATGACAGTGTGAATCAATCATTGTTTTTTTCTATTTTTTTAAAAAGAATATCTATTTTATTAATAATATTACCTTTTTGTATATATTCATTATTTGATAATGTTTCTAGTTTTATATTTGGTTCTAAAATATTGAAGATTTTAAGAGCTTTCAACGATGTCTCGGGAATTATTGGATAGATCAAAAAACTTATTTTACGCACTATTTCTAATGTAGTATAAACTATCGTGTTTAGTCTTAGTTGATCATTTTTTTTCTTCCATGGCTCCTGATCATTAAAATATTTATTAGCTTCAAATAACGAACTAACTATATAATCAATATAAAAATTTATATTTTGTTCATCAATTTTGGACCTAATATTATCAAGATTTTTTTTATATTTGTTTAGAATTTTTAAATCATCTTCTAAAAACTTTATTTTAGATGGAATTTTTCCCTCACAATTCTTAATCGTAAAAGCAACAACTCTCTGACATAAATTTCCATAATTATTAGCTAAATCACTATTAATACAATTCTCTAATCTTTCCTGTGAGATGTTACCATCATTTCCAAATGAAACTTCTTTAATCAAATAATATCTAAGTGAGTCTAAACCATATTTTTCTATAATTTCTAATGGGTCTAATATGTTTCCTTTAGATTTAGACATTTTTTCATCTCCAGAAAGTATCCATCCATGACCATAAACTTTTTTAGGTAAAGTTACATTTGCAGCCAATAAAAAAGCTGGCCAATAAACAGCATGAAACCTAAGAATATCTTTTCCAATCAAGTGTATTGATGCAGGCCAAAATTTATTGAAAAGTGTATTTTTTGTATCTGGATAATTTAAAGCGCTTAAATAATTTGTAAGAGCATCAAGCCAGACATATATTATGTGGTCCTTTTTATTTGGAACAGGTATTCCCCATGAAAATGTTTTTCGACTAACAGAGAGATCTTTTAGACCACTTTTTACAAAACTAATAACTTCATTTTTTCTTGATACAGGTGATATAAAATCAGGATTTGACTCGTAAAATTCTAATAAAGGTTTTTCCCATTTTGAAAGTCTAAAAAAAAAAGATTCTTCTTCAATCCATTCAACTGGTGATTTGGATGTTATAGCTATTTTATTCCCATTAATTTCTTCTATTTCATCTTCATTATAAAAAGCCTCATCTGAAACTGAATACCACCCCGAATAATTTGATAAATAAATATCATCATTTTTTTCAAGCTTGCTCCAAAGATATTGAACAGTTTTTTTATGTCTTTCCTCAGTAGTCCTAATAAAATCAGTGTTTGATAAGTTTAAAGTTTTTGATAAATCTCTAAAAGTTTTACTTATCTCATCACAAAATTCCTGGGGTTCCTTCCCTGCCTTTTCAGCTGATCTTTGTATCTTTAATCCGTGTTCATCAGTACCAGTAAGAAAATAAACATCAAAATCATCAATAGATTTAAATCTTGCAAAGAAATCTGCAATTATACTCGAATAAGCATGTCCCATGTGAGGTTTCGCAGAAGGATAGTATATCGGTGTTGTAATATAAAAATTTTTATCCATTTAACACTTTATATTCGAACTCATTAAATAAAGATTCTTCATCTAAATTAAATTTTTTAGTTTCATTTATTCTTTTTATAAAATAATTATGAATATCAAAAGTTTTTGATTTAATTAAAGATAATTCTTTTCTAAAAAAAAATTCAAAATATTCAAATGAAATATTCTTGATTAAAATATCTTTTTTATAAAGTTCTTCATTAATGATCAATTTTAAAAGATCTTTTAGTTGATAATCTTTTAAATTGTAACCGTTTGTTTCAAAAAAAGTGATTAATTTATAAAGTTTACCAGGTGTTGTATAATGGTTGAACAAATCAGTATTTATGTGGTTAAAAATATCTTCTCCTAATAGCTTATTTACAACGCAAATAGTATTTTGATGATTTAAAAAAAGATTAAAATTTATACATCTGGATTTTAATGTTGGTAAAATAAATCTGTCATTATTGATTAAGATAAAAAATATATTTTGGGGAGGCTCTTCTAAAATCTTTAAAAGTGCATTAACAGAATTTATATTCAATTTTTCAATATTATCGATAATTACAAATCTTTCTTTATTATTAAAGGATGATTTATTTAAATTTGAAATTAAATCTCTAATTTGATTTATATCTATACTCTTTTTATCATTTAAGGAGTCAACCAATGTTAAATTTGGATTTGATGCATTAATTGTAAGTTTATATGACTTGTTTTCTTGATTAATTTGAAGGTTTTTAAGGTCATAGCTATAATCTTCATCTCTTGATAATACATAGTTAACCAAATGAAAAGCTAACGTCGACTTACCTAATCCTTCATCTCCACTTATCAAAATCTTATTTGGCAAATTATTTTTCCGATACAATTTAACAAAATTAAGAAAAAAATCATTTAAACCATAGAGATTTTTTTGGTGTACTGGTTTTAAAATCATTTTATTAATTTCATTATTTTGTTAATTATCAAGTTTTCATTAACTTTTATATCTAAATTAGAGTCAACAATCTGATATTTTGCTGTATTTTTTTTGGACAATTTAATAAAACCATTTTGCACTTTATTATAAAAATTTTTGTTAAAATTATCATATCTATTTAAGGAATTTCTAGTTTTCAATCTTTTAAGCATATTTTTATGATTTACTAGATTTAAAAAAGTAAAACTAATTTTAAAATTAGATAAAATAGACTTGTTAATTGATTTAATTAAAGCAAGTTCAACACCCAGTCCATAATGTTGATAAGCTATAGTTGAGTCAATAAATCTATCAATAAGAATAATTTTTTTATTATAGAATTTTTTAAGTAAAATCATATTCTCACTTCTGGATGCTAGATAAAGCAATAGATCTGTATTTCGATTGAAGTTAGAATTTTTGTTAAGAATTAACTTTCTAATTTTTTCTGAATTAATACTTCCACCTGGTTCCCTTATTCTAAAAAAAGGAATATCTCTTTTTTTTAAATATCTTGAAACAATATTTATATGATGGCTTTTACCACTGCCCTCGATTCCCTCAAAAACAATAACAGGTTTTTTAGACATCACCCCAGATTAAATAATTAAGTGATTTAATTAATCTAGTAAAAATATTCACTTTTTGTACATCATTAGAAGCTAATAAATCGTATTCACCAATTAATTCTTGATCATATACAACTTTAAATGTTCCTACTTTTTGATTTTTATTGATAGGCGCTTCAATTGGACCATCATATTTAATTGAAATCTTTAGCAATCTTTTTTTTGCTTTCTTGATTGTTTTATATATATCGGCATCTACATGTACATCCACATAGCCTTGCTTACCCAACCACACTTCTACTTGATCAATAGGTTTTTTGGCTTTATTAATTTCTACTAGATCAAAATTTGTTAAACCATAAGTAAGCAATTTAGAACTCTCTCTAGATCTTGAATTTTTTGTTTCAAATCCACTGCCTACAGCAATTAATCTTCTTCCTTTTCTATAAATAGAAGATGCTAAAGAATATTTTTCAACAGCTAAATAACCAGTCTTGATACCATCGGCTCCTATATTCTTATATAATAGAGGATTTCTATTTCCTTGTGTAATAGGATCACCACCAGTTCGATCCCAAGTAAATTCTTTTTCAGCAAACCATTTATAATAATCTGGATGTTCTTTTATTAAATAAGTTGACATTTTTAAAATGTCTCTGACAGTTGAATAATTGTCTGGGTCGTTTATTCCTGAAGAATTAGCAAAATTGGTATTTTCCATACCTAATTCTTTTGCTTTAGAGGTCATCAAAATCGCAAACTCTTCTTCAGTACCAGCTATACCTTCGGCCAGAGCAATGCATGCATCGTTACCTGATGCAATAATTATTCCCAATAATAAATCTTCTACAGAAACTTCGTCACCTACCATAATGAACATTGACGAATATCCTGCGGTCGATAATCTCCAAGCTCTTTCAGATATAATAAATCTATCATTTAATGATAAATCTCCAGATTTAATTAAATCAAAGGCAATAATAGTAGTCATTATTTTTGTCATTGATGCTGGGTAAATTGATTCATCAGCGTCTTTTTCATATAGTATTTCTCCTGATAAAAAGTCTTGTAGAATTGCTGTTCTAGCTTTTATTTCAATATTTGCACTAACAAAAGAAAGGGTTAAAGAATATACTAAGATTGTAAATATAAGTTTTTTAAACATTTTTTATTATTTCTAGATTTTCAAAATATAAAGAGTTTATTTTTTCAAATGACTCTTTTAAAGAATTTATATCACTAAAAGGACCTAAAATTAACCTATAATTTGTTTTAGATATTTGAATGATCTTAAAATTAGAAATCTTAACTTTTTTTTTAATTTTAGAAATCATATTTTGAGCAGATTTTTTATAATAAAAATCTGCAACTTTTATAGAGTAAGAGAATTTGTGGTTTTTTTTTGATTTTTTTTTAGTTTTATCAACTTTATTCAAATTACTTATTTTAATTCCATCAATAGGAGCTTTTTCAGCTACTTTTTTTTCCTCTTCAAATGTTTTGGATTTTTTAGCTACAAATGTTGAATTTTTTGAGATTAAAATAATATTTATATATGGTTCAATTAGATTGAGATCTAAGTCATTCGCAATTCTCTCAGTAATAATAGAATTGTAAAATGGAGAAAATTTTACACGGTTAGATTTAACTTCTGCAATTAGTGATTTTCCATTTAATGGATTTGTGATCTTAACAAATGACTTATTTTTAAGTGATTTGTGAAATATAGTTAAAGATCTTTGATCAATTTTTTTTTTAATATCTAAATTTTCATTATAAATTAAAGAAAAGCCACTGTTTTTATATCTATTTTCAATTACAATATTTGATATTTTAGTTTGATTAGATGAATATTGATTACAACCGATCAATAATAATAAAGAGCTTAAAATAATTAACTTATTAAATTTCATTTTTAAACTTGTTTTTTAAAGTACATACGGCTAGAGCAAATCTTAAAGATCTATTCCATTTAAGAATTATCTCATAATTATCAAAAACTATGTATGCAGGGCTCAAAGTTAGTGCATCTGGTATTATATCCTTATCTGGGGTCACTATTGCAATTTTTTGATTTTCATTTTTAATACCAAGATCAGAGTAATTTTTTATATATTTCTTAAATAATCTAATTTTTTTTTTACTATGAATTTTTTTAGCTGAAACATTCAAAAATTTTATAGGAATATCCTCACTCAATTCAATCTTTTTAAAACAATGGTCATCTTTCTTCCATCCAATTTTGTTCAAATAATTTGCAGCTGATGCATAAGCATCTTCAGAATTTTTTAGATCAATATAATTATCTCTGTTATAATCAAATGCATAATTTTTGATTGTGGATGGCATAAATTGAAAAAAACCAAAAGCACCAGCCCAAGATCCGTAAAGCGTTTTATAATCAATTATATTATTATCAACCAATCTTAAAAGAATTAAAAGTTCATTTGAAAAAAAATCAGATCTTCTTTTGTCATAACTTAAAGTAGCTAGAGATGATAAAATATCCATTTTTCCAACATAAGTACCAAAGTTGGTCTCGATACCCATTAAAGACAAAAGTAATTCTTTTTCTATTTGGAAGTTTTTTTCAATTATATTTATTAAATCAATATTGTTACTATAAAAATCTAATCCTTTTTTTAATTTTTTGTTAGAAGTCCTTTTTGAAATATAAGTTTTTGTATCTTCGTAAAATTCAGGTTGGAAACGATCATATTCAATCACTTTTGGCAAAAATTTTACATTTCGCATAGTTATATCAAAAGTTTTTTCAGATATGCCATTTTTAAGTGCAATATCTTTAAAATTTTTTTTCCATTTATCGAAATTGATATTTTCATCTGAATAACTATTTACTGTGAGAAATAAAAATAAGAAAAATATTAAATTAATTAGTTTCATAAAGATCTTTAAGATATATGATTACAGCAATCCAGATAATAATAAAACTCACTAATTTAATTAAAGAAAATTCTTCATTATAAAAAAAATAGCCTAAAATAAACTGTAATGTAGGTGTAATATAAAAAATCATACCTGTAGCTCCTAGGCCAATTAATTCAACTCCCCTTACATATAAGAACAAAGGAATCACTGTCATTGGTCCTGCTAATAAAAGAAATAAACTTAAACCAGGATTGTCTAAACTAAAATCGTTTAAACCTTTTGATGCAATAAAATAAAAAACAGCTAGTGCAAAAGGGAAAATATATAAACTTTCAACTAAAAGACCAATATCTGTATCAACATTGATTTTTTTTCTAACTAAATTATAAAAAGCCCAACTTAAAGCGACTATTAATCCTACCCAAGGAAGAGCTTTAATATTTATAAAAACCATAAAAAGAATTGAAACAAGCACCAAAATTACGGAAAAAATTCTTTTTTGATTCAGTTTTTCTTTAAAAAATATATACCCCAAAAGTACACTTATGATAGGCATTATAAAGTATCCAAAACTTGCATCAATAATTCTATTGGTAGCTACTGCATAAATCCAAATTGCCCAATTTATAAAAATTAATAATCCTGAAACAAAAAGATAAAAAAGATTATTTTTATTTGAAATTGTTTTTAAAAAAGTTTTCCATTTTTTTAAAAAAAAAGTAGTTAAGATTAACATTACGGCAGTCCATAAGCATCTATGAACGACTAACTCTATGTGTCCAATAAAGGTAACCATTTCAAAATATATAACTCCAACAAAGCCCCACCAAAAAGATCCTAGAGATGTCAGAAGTAAACCTTTATTGAATTTTTCGTTCATAAGTAGATTTAAAAACTTAAAAGATTATTTTTGAATATTCTTGAAATGATATAAAGAATATAAAAAGCATAGATTATAAAAATATTATTTTTTTTATCAAAAAATCTCAAACTACTAGGAATGATAATTACAGAGAAAAATAATATCATCATGAGTGGATCATAATATTTGTGATAAATTGAATTTTGTACATTAGAAATAATTAGAATAGAAAAAATAAGAAAATTATTTAAATTATCTTTTACAAAAGAAAATAATAAAATTAAAGATATGAAACTAATTATATAAAATAGGACATTGTTTTTGAAAATGAAATGTGAAAATTGAAAAAAAATTCCACCCCCAGTAAAATTAATCTGATAATTAAAAAAATATATAAGAATTACAAATATAAAACTAACAATCAAAAGATCTTTTTTTAGATTTTTAATTATTTCGCAGAAAAAATTTTTATTTAAAAGAAAAGGAATTAAGTGAAATAATATAATACTACTTATAATAAGTATTTTGTCTGAAATGTTAAAACTTAAGCTTATATTTTCACCAGTAATTTCACCTGGCGTGTTTACCATTAAAAAATTTACATCTAATATGAATATATAATAAAAAACGGGCAAAGAACTAGCTAAACAAAAAATATATAAAAAAAATAAATCTTTGAAATTATTTTCTTTTAAATAGTGATATGCGAAAAAGATTATGAATAGAGAAAAATTAGGACTTATATATGACGAACAGATTAAAAAAATTGTATTTTTCCATATATATATTTTTTTCTTGTATCTTAAATATTTTAAGAATTCTAATATAGAAATTACAAAAAATAATAATCCAATTATTCTTGTATCTGGCCAAATTGCTAAAGATCTAAAGGTTGGTGATAAAAAGATTGAAAATGAAAAAATTAACAGTATTTTTTTTTCAATATTGTCGAATTTAAATGATAAACATTTGAAAAAAAAATAAATTAATAAAATAGATATATTGAGATGGATAAATCTAATTAAATCATAATCAAAACCAATACTTTTCAAAAAACTTAAAAAAATTAAATATACTGGCGAATGTCGATGGCCATACATATCATAGTTAATGAAAGTTTTTTTTAAGTCTACAGATAAAGCCTCTATAACTGGTATATCACCAAAATACCAATCTGGTTTAGCACCCAGGTTTAAGTTTTCATCAAAAAAAAAACCAACTATAAGTGAAATATAAAGCGTTATAAATATTAATATTACATTATAAGTTTTTAAAAAATCGTACTTCATTATTAAAGAATGATCTCAGGTTTGTATGTTTACTGAATGATTAAACATTTTTATATGAAAGACTATTACTAATTACTCAAATTCATAAAAATTTAGCTTAGTTTTTTTGTTGATATTTAACATTATACTTATAAAACCTAGCACACGGAGAGATGGCTGAGCGGTTGAAAGCACCGGTCTTGAAATTCCAAGTAACCCCTACCCCTTTTACGACGATTCACATACTTATCAAGTCATTACTTATTTTTTGAAATTTAGCTTTTACGAAAAACGCATCATTATTGTCCTGCCTAAACTACAAAACTCTAACGAAACTCTAACGAAATTAATAAATTGAAAACTTATAATTGAATTTTTTTTAATAAATCAAAAAAAATGCGTATATATATTAAACATTATACTTTTCATAACATAAAATTAATTATAATCTGTAAAGGAAACTTAAAAAAAAACAGGAGTTAATAATGACAGGAGCAGAACTAGCAGGAGTATTTATATTTTTAGCGATATGGGCACTCGTGCAATATACTGAATAAATAACTTTATGAAAAAAATTTTGTTTGTATTTTTTTTTACTTTTTTTCTTCAAGGAAATTCTTATGCTTTTAAGGAAGGAACTACTTTTTGGTACAAACATGCACCACATAGTGAACTTGTCAGACATTATAGAGGTCTAGATTTAGACGAAGTCTGTGCAATGTGGAAAGAAGTTGGATACTGGAAAAAAAAAAGAAGAGTTCCAAATAGAACAGCAATTAAAGAGGCTTTAAAAGCAAATGGTGAAGACCCTTTTATTTGCATGAAGCTACAAAATCTTTAATCTAAACTTTCTTCAATCTGTACTTTTTTACAAGTTTTATTTGAAAGAACGAAAAGATTGCCGTTATTACTGGACTACCCCATACTTTTAGATTAACCCAAAATTCCTCTGATTGTGTCCTCCATACAATTTCATTTAACAGAGCTAGAAAAAAAACTAAAACTACCCATCTGTTATTAAATATTTTCCAACCTTCAATTGTCATTGGAACTTTATCACCAATTATTTTTTTAAGCATTGGCTCTTTCGAGAAGTATCCTCCAAAAATTAAAAGTAAACCAATTAAAATATTTACAATAGTTGGTTTCATATAAATAAAAATTGGATTATCAAAATAAATTGTTAAACTACCAAATAGAGCAATAAAAAAACCACCTATTAGAGGTATAAAAGCAATTTTTTTTTCAACAATCCACACTAAACCGACAGCTAAAATTGTTGCAATAATTAAAGGTGGCAATGCAGTAGTTAAACTTTTTTCACTATCATAATAAATATATAAAAATATTGCTAGTGGTCCTACATTAGATAAAAATTTTAACAATGATTTGTTCATTTTTTTATTTTTCCTTTTTTCCATTTACCTTTAATTTTAGTACCGTCGGACTTTGTAAGAACACCTTTGCCATGTTTTAAACCATTTTTCCAATAACCTGAATATACATCTCCATTTAAATAAAAAAATGTACCTTTGCCATGTTTTTCATTTCCATTATCAGGTTGGTTATATTTATCTTTTTTCCACTCACCGATGTACATTTCTCCATTTGAATAAATATATTTTCCATTATTATCATACTCGCTTTTAATCCAGTTACCCTCAAATCTATCTCCATTACTATAAGTATATACTCCAAAACCAAATTTTTTTCCTTCTTTCCAATTACCATTATACTCTCTACCTTCATGAGTGTAGATTCCTTTGCCATGAAATTTTCCATCTTTGAATTCACCAATATAAGTTGCTCCATTGGGACCAACTCCTTTTCCAAAACATTCAGTCCATTTTCTTACTTTCTTATAATGTTTGACTGAAAATTTTGTAAGATTAGATATATTTCCATCACACTCTTGATATGACTTTTCTGCTATTGATATATTGCAGATCAAATTTAGAATTAACAAAATTTTAATTAATCTTAAGAAAAAAATCATATTTTTAAATAATTGATATTAGCTATTATCTTTTTTTTTATTGGTTTTTATAGGATAACTCTAACGAAACTCTAACGAAAGGTTAAATTTTTTTTTTATATATGTTCTGTTTTTTTGTTGAATTTAAAATTTATACTTATAAAACCTTGCTCACGGAGAGATGGCTGAGCGGTTGAAAGCACCGGTCTTGAAAACCGGCAAAGGGGCAACTCTTTCCTGGGTTCGAATCCCAGTCTCTCCGCCATATTTTATTTGTATATATAATCTTTAAATAAATTTAAAATCTTATTATCGTTCTGGTCTATTTGTGAAATCTGATTATTGTAGAATTTATAAAGATTATCGTCATCTATTTCTAAAAATTTTTCTAATTCAATCAATTCTTCTTTGTTAAAGGTATTTATTTTATCTTTAACAAAAGATCCAATTAATTTGTCCATTTCTTTTGTGCCCCGATATTGAGATCTGTATAAAAGTCTTTTTTTAAATTTGTCTATTTCGAAAATCATATTTTGCTTATATTAATAATTTATGACTAATAATAATACATATAATTTTTTATTATCAGAATTAAAGAATCTCAAAGGTGTTGGTACAAAAACCTCAAATTTATTAAAAAAGAAAAAGATTTATAATATATTCGATTTATTATGGAAATTACCAAGAAATTATACAGACAGAAGCGTATCATCAAAAATAAAAGATTTAAAAATTGGTGAAATTCAAACGTTAACAGTTGTTCCCTTTAAATATAATTTTCCAAGAGTTAGAAATTTACCAAATAAAGTTTTTTGTAGAGACGATACGGGGCAAATTGATTGCATCTTTTTTAATAGTTTTGAGGGCTATATCAAAAAAATACTTCCTATGAATAAAGAGGTCACTATTAGTGGGAAAATAGGTTTTTTTAGGAACAAACATCAAATAACAAACCCAAAATATATATCAGAAGATGCTGCTATCATAAAAGATAAACACAATAAATATTCACTTACGGAAGGTATATCAGAAAAAGTGTATAATAATATCATTAAACAAATTTTACAAAAATTGCCTTATTTAGATGAATGGCATGATAAGAATATTATGAAAAAATTTGATTATATAAATTGGAATCAAGCAATTATAGAATTACACAAACCTGAAAATATTGGAAATTATCAATCTAATTTTTATCGAAGATTATCATATGATGAAATTTTATCATCTTATTTGGTTCATTCAGATATCAGAAAAAAAATAAAAAAAATAAAGAAAAGCAGAAAAATATTTAACCCCTCAGAACAAAAAAAAATTTTATCTAAAATTGATTTTGAACTCACAGGTGATCAAAAAAAAACATTAAATGAAATAAATGATGATTTAAAGTCTAACCAAAAAATGTTTAGACTTCTACAGGGTGATGTTGGTAGTGGTAAAACTATTGTAGCATTATTAAGTGCTTATAATGTTGTTAAGGCAGGTTTTCAAGTTGCATTTATGGCTCCTACTGAAATATTAGCGCGTCAACACTTTGATCTAGCTAAAAAAATTCTTAAAGACATAAAGATAGATTTTCTTTCTGGTAAATCAGAATATAAAAATAGGAAAAAAGTAATAAATAATATCAAAGAAAATAAGATTGATATCTTATTTGGAACACACTCAGTCTTTCAAAGTAAAGTTATATTTAAAAACCTAGGATTAATTATTATTGATGAACAACACAAATTTGGTGTTAATCAGAGAAAAAAATTATCTGATAAAGGTGGTAAGAATTGTGACGTTTTACTTATGTCAGCTACACCAATTCCAAGAACATTAACAATGACAATTTATGGTGATATGGATTTATCTATCATAAAAGAAAAACCTAAATTTAGAAAAGAAGTAAAAACTTACAGCAAACTTGAAAATAAAATGGAAGATATTCTAAAGTTTGTAAAAAAAGAAATAAATAAAAATAATCAAGTTTTTTGGGTGTGTCCGCTAATTGAAGAATCAAAAAAAATAGACCATACATCAGCTGTTAAAAAATTTGAGTACCTAAGAAAAATTTTTCCAAATAAAGTTGCATTACTACATGGAAAAACTTCGAGTGAGGAAAAAGAGGTAATTTTAAAAAAATTTTTAGATAATAAATTCCAAATACTAGTTTCAACGACAGTTATTGAAGTTGGTATTGATTTTCCTAATGCCAATGTAATCATTATTGAAAATGCCAATAAATTTGGTCTATCACAACTTCATCAATTAAGAGGAAGAGTAGGAAGAGGTGAAAAGGAATCTTCTTGTATCTTAATGTTTAAATCATCTCTTACTGATAATGCAAAAAAAAGGTTACAAATATTAAAGGATACCACTGATGGTTTTAGAATCTCTGAAGAAGATATGAAATTAAGAGGATATGGTGATATTTTGGGATTTAAACAAAGTGGTATGAAAATATTTAAATTAGCAGATCCTGTTCTAAATAATGATTTGTTTGAATTAGCTGAAAAAGAAATTAAATATATGGAAAAAAATAATATTAATACTTTAAGATACAAAGTTTTAATGAAACTTTATGATCAGGCAGATATTTTAAATGATATAGTCTAACTCTTATCAGTTGATGTTCCCGCTGATACAATGAACTTCGATGCTTCCTCAAAAGTCATATTTAAGTAAATTACTTCTTCGATAGGAAACATTAACAAAAAACCACTTGTAGGATTTGGTGTAGTGGGAACAAAAACATTTAATAATTTTCTATTTGTTTTGTTTGCCATTTCACCCTTATTTTCTTTGGTAGCAAATCCAACTGCCCAAACTCCTTTTCTAGGGTACTCAACTAACACAACACTTTTTCGGTCATTATCTTTTTTCGAAAAAGTTTCTGTCATCTGCAGTATCGCAGAATAAATTGTTCTTAAAAAAGGTATTCTTTTAAACAAATCATCAATTAATTTTAAAATCTTTTTACCAAAGAAAGACAAGGAAAGTCCACCAACGATTGTAATAATAATAATAGATATTAAAATTTCAACACCAGGTATTGAATATGGTAAATAACTATTAGGATTAATATTTTCGGGAATTAAATTTGAAGAAAGTCCAATTAGAAATTTAGTTAGATAAAGAGTAAAACCAATCGGGATTAAAACAAATACACCTGTTATAAAGTAATTTCTTAAAACTAAACTTAACGATTTTTTTTTCTTTATCTTTGCCATTATTTGAAACTTGAATATATTACAAAAGTTATTGCTATTATAAATAAAATTATTAATATTTTATTATTTAGATTCATTAGCTAATATAATATCAATGTCTAATAAAAATGGATAGAAGAAAATTTTTAACATATGTGGGTTGTGGTTGTTGTGGATTTTTAATGAACTCATGTACAACAGCACCAATTACAGAAAGAAAACAATTAAAACTTATACCTGAAGCTAAATTAAATGCTCAAGCTGCTCAAATTTATGAAAAAGTTAAAGAAAAGGAAAAATTAAGCAAAGATACAAAATCTCTTAATGAAATAAAAGATATTGGGAAGAGAATGGAAACTGCAATATCTAGCTATTTTAATAAATCAAATATCCCAGATCCAACAACTAATTTTGAGTGGGAGTATATTTTAATTGAAAATAAAAAAATTAAAAATGCTTGGTGTATGCCGGGGGGTAAGATAGCTGTATATACAGGTATGCTTGATGTAACTAAAAATACAAATGGTTTAGCTGCTGTTATGGGACATGAGATTGCACATGCAGTTGCTAAACATTCTGTAGAGAGAGCAAGTAGAGGAGTTTTGTTAAATACTGGTACACAGCTGATAGATATTTTTAGTGGTGGTAAATTGTCTAGTGTTAACCGTGTCACTGGAATGAATACTGTTGGTTTATTATCACAAATAGGAATCATGAATCCTTTTAACAGAAAACAAGAAAGTGAGGCTGACTATTTAGGAATGATTTTTTCATCTCTATCAGGCTATGACATCAGAGAAACTGTAAAGATATGGGAAAGAATGAAAGAACAAAATAAGGGAAAAGCGCAACCAGAGTTTTTAAGTACCCATCCATCTGCTGATAATAGAATTAAAATGATAAATCAGTGGACTAACGAAATAATTATAAAATATCCACCTTTAAAATCATTATGATTAATGTGGTGAGCCCTGATGGACTCGAACCATCGACCCATTCCTTAAAAGGGAATTGCTCTACCAACTGAGCTAAGGGCCCACAATCATTAATAAGAATGAAACTTGTGTATACAGAATTATCTAAATATTTCAAACACGAATTTAAAAGAAAGACTTTAGTATTTACAACTTATCTATGTATTTGTTGTGAA
The DNA here is from genome assembly GCA_902515095.1 of uncultured Pelagibacteraceae bacterium. Lineage (GTDB taxonomy): Bacteria > Pseudomonadota > Alphaproteobacteria > Pelagibacterales > Pelagibacteraceae > Pelagibacter. The sequence goes on along the minus strand of CABXTC010000001.1, from coordinate 76,837 downwards.
ATTCGTCAAATGTGTCATTTTTGATATTCTCTCTAATAGCTTTCATTAACTCTTGATAGAAATTTATGTTGTGTAATGTGAGCAACATAGAACCTAAAATTTCGTTTGTATTAAATAGATGATTTAAGTAATTTTTAGAGTATTTATTTAAATTAAGATTGTTACAATTTGGATCTAAAGGACTGTTATCATTCTGATATTTGTTGTTTTTGATATTTACCCTTCCATTCCATGTAAAAGCTAAACCAGTTCGACCAGACCGGGTTGGTAATACACAATCAAACATATCAATTCCTCTTTTAACAGCACCCAAAATGTCATTAGGAGTGCCAACACCCATTAGGTAGTGTGGTTTATCTTTTGGCATAAAGTCTTTGATATCATCTAAAACTGTAAACATTTCACTTTGTGTTTCTCCAACAGCTAAACCACCTAAAGCATACCCATCAAAACCAATTTTTAAAAGTCCCTCAAGAGACTTAATTCTAAGCTCTTTAAATAAACCTCCTTGAACGATTCCAAATAAACCTTTGTGAGGATTTTCACCAAAAGCTTTTTTAGATCTTTCAGCCCAGTACAAAGAAAGATTCATAGATTTATCAATTATATTATAATCATTCGTTTTTTTTGGACACTCATCCATAATCATAACTATATCTGAACCTAAACCAAGTTGTATCCTGATGCTTTCTTCCGGACTTAGATAAAATTTTTTACCATCTATATGAGAATTAAATATTGCACCCTTTTCCCTGTCTATTTTATTAAGTTTGGATAATGACATAACCTGAAAGCCACCAGAGTCTGTAAGTATTGGAAGATCACAATTCATGAATTTATGCAGACCTCCAGAGCTTTCTATTCTATCTAAACCAGGTCTTATCATAAGGTGATAAGTATTTGATAAGATAATTTGAGAACCAGTCTTTTTAACATCCTCGATTGTACAAGCTTTAACTGTTGCTTGAGTCCCAACAGGCATAAACGCAGGAGTTTCTATATTGCCTCTATGTGTTTCAATAGAGCCAAGTCTTGCAAAATTGTCTTCTTTTAAAACTTTAAATTTAAATTTTTTCAATCGTCTTTGACAAAATTATAAAGATTTGAAGCTTATTATTTTATCAGGATCCGTTACAGCTCCATTATTACTTTCATCACCTCTTTTAATTTTATCGATATATTCCATACCTTCAATTACTTTACCAAAAACAGTATATTGTTTATCTAAAAAAGGTGCTGGCTTAAAGCATATAAAAAATTGACTATTAGCACTATTAGGATCTGATGATCTTGCCATTGATAAAGTACCTCTGTCATGTGGTAAATTACTAAATTCTTGTTCAAGATCTGGTAAATCTGATCCACCCATTCCTGCTCTTCTTAAATCAAAACTATCTGAATTAGAATTTCCAAACTTAACATCACCTGTTTGAGCCATAAATCCATCAATCACTCGATGGAACACAACATTATCATACTTACCACCATCTGCTAATTCCTTTATTCTTTTAACGTGATTTGGCGCTGTGTCTGAAAACAGTTCTATCTTAACATCACCATCTTTTAATTTTAAAATCATCATATTCTCCTCTGTTAATGATTGGTTTGTAAAAAGCAAGATTACAACTATTATTTTAATTATAAACTTACTCATTCTTATATTTTAAAGCTTTGATTGTACTCTTTGTTGTAAATTTTCTGATATCACCATTAAGTTTTGCAATTTCTTTAACAAATTTTGAAGATATGATTTGATTTTCAACGTCCGACATTAAAAATAAGGTTTCAATGTTATTATTTAATTTTCTGTTCATACCTGCAAGTTGAAACTCATATTCAAAATCTGAAACTGCTCTTAAACCTCTCAATATAATAGTTGATTTGTATTTTTTACATAAAGTTGTGGTTAGTGATTTAAAAGAAATAACAATTATATTTTTCTTATTCATTTTTAGATCTTTAAAAAGCGCATTTCTTACAATTTCTATTCTCTCATCAACATCAAATAAATAATTTTTGTTTTCACCATCTGATATAGCAACAACAATTTTATCAAATAACTTTAACGATTTTTTAATAACATCGATATGGCCAAATGTAATTGGGTCAAATGTGCCTGGGTAAATAGCTGTTTTTAACATTATAATAAATTATCATCAATTTTGATTGCTGAAACTACTTTTTCATCACCTGATAGTTTAATGATTCTTACACCTTGAGTATTTCTTCCAGCTGACCTAATTTCTTTAACTGACAATCGAATAACTCTTCCTTTGTTTGTTGAAATCATTATTTCATCACCCTCATTTACAGGAAATGATGATGCAATATTTCCGTTTCTTGGAGAATTAATTATTCCAATAATTCCTTTTCCTCCCCTATTTGTTGTTCTGTAATCATAATGAGAAGTTTTCTTACCATATCCATTTTCACTAATTGATAAAATAAATTTTTGTTTTGCTATTAATTCTGATTTTTCATCTTTAGTGCTTTTTCCATTTTTTTTTATTTTGTTATTATCAATAATCGATAAAGAAACTATTTCATCATTTTCGGCCAATTCAATTCCTTTTATACCTTTTGAAGATCTACCTTTGAAAATTCTTAGTTTTTTTGACTCAAACCTTATACATTTACCCAATTTGGTACTTAAAATTATGTCCTGATCATCTTTGCATATCTTAACACCTATTATTTTATCGTTAGTATCCAATTTCATTGCAATCTTTCCAGAGGTATTAATAGATGAAAAATCCTCAAGACTGTTTTTTCTCACTTTACCTTGTGAGGTTGCAAAAACTATCTGATATTTACCAGAATCCTCCTCATTTTCTGGGTAAGGCATTATTGAACTTATAGATTGATGATTTTTAAGTGGTAAAATATTAAACAACGACTTTCCCTTTGATGAGGCGGAACCCTCAGGAATTTTCCATGCTTTAATTTTATACACAAGACCTTCCGTAGAAAAAAATAGTACAGACGTGTGTGTGTTAACTGAGAGAGTTTGAACAACAGAGTCCTCATTTCTTGTTGTGATGCCTGTTTTTCCCTTACCACCTCTTTTTTGAATTTTAACTGTTTTAAGTGAACCTCTTTTAATATACCCCTGCAAAGTCACAGTAATTAGGACTGTTTCTTTTTGGATTGTTTCTTCAATATCATAATTTAAGATAGCGTCTATTATTTTTGTTCTTCTTGGTACAGCATATTTTTCTTTAATATCTTTAAGTTCGTTGCTTATTACCCTTAATAATTCTTTTTTGGATGATATTATTTTCTTTAACCTTAAAATTAATTCAGAAAGTTTTTTAATTTCAACTTCAATTTCATTTATTCCTAGAGCAGTCAATTTTTGTAATCTCAACTCTAGAATTGCATCAACTTGTAATGACGACAAAGAATACAAGTTTTTTGATTTTTTTGTTTCAATTAAAGATATTGTCTTTTGTGATTTGTTAATTTTCCACTTTGTGTTTAATAAAGATTTTTTTGCATCATCTGGAGTTTTTGAGCTCCGAATAATCTTAATAATTTTATCTAAATTTTCAACAGATACTGAGAGACCAATTAAAATATGTGCTCTATCTTCAGCTTTGTTTAAATCAAATTTAGTTTTTTTGAGAACTACGTCTTCTCTAAATATCAAAAAATTCTCTAAAAATTCTTTGAGATTACATGTCTTCGGTTTACCATCTACAATTGCTAATGTATTAAAACCAAATGAACTTTCTATTTGAGTATTTTTATATAATTGCCTCTTAACTGTCTCAGGCTCTACACCAGTTCTTAGATCAATTGAAACTCTTATACCTTCTCTGTTAGACTCATCACGTATATCTTTAATCCCTTCTATTTTTTTTTCTCTAACTAATTGAGCTATTCTTTCATTTAATACAGATTTATTAACTTGATAAGGAATTGAATTAATTACCAATCTATCTCTACCATTTTTTTGTGTTTCATTTAGAATTTCACCTCTAATTTTAAAAGATCCTCTTCCTTTATTATATCCCTGTTTAATGATGTCTTTTCCAATAATTACTCCACCAGTCGGAAAGTCAGGTCCAGGAATATATTTCATAAGTTCTTTAATCTTTATTTCTTTATTATCAATTAAAGCCAATGTGCCATCAATAATTTCTCCTAAATTATGTGGGGGAATACTTGTTGCCATACCAACCGCAATACCTCCTGCTCCATTTACTAGTAAATTTGGAAATTGAGCTGGTAAAACTGTTGGTTCTTTTTCCGTTTCATCATAATTACTTTTAAAATCAATTGTACCTTTTTCAATATCGTCGATTAAAAATTGAGAAACTTTTGATAACCTTGTTTCCGTGTATCTCATAGCAGCTGCAGGATCTCCATCTATAGATCCAAAATTTCCTTGTCCTTCTACCAGGGGTAAGCTCATTGAAAAATCTTGAACCATACGAACAAGTGCATCATAAACTGATTGATCGCCATGAGGATGATATTTACCTATAACATCACCCACAATTCTCGCAGATTTTCTAAACTGTTTTGACCAATCATAACCACCTTTATACATTGCATATAAAATTCTACGATGAACTGGTTTTAACCCATCTCTAATATCAGGGAGCGCTCTACTTACAATTACACTCATTGCATATGATAGATAAGATGAACTCATCTCATCATGCATTGAAATTAATTTTATATTTTGATTTTTAGTAACTTCGTTTTTTTCCATGGAAGTTAAAATGGAATGTCGTCATCCATATCATTTTGTACTTGGGATAAATCCTCAGTATTATTTGATATTTGTGAATTATCATTTGCAATCCCTCCACCAGAATTACCACCACCAAGCATAGTTAAAGATGAATTGTAACCTTGAATAACTACTTCTGTAGAATATTTATCTTGTCCAGATTGTTCATCTTTCCATTTTCTTGTTGTTAATTGACCTTCAACATAAATTTGAGCTCCTTTTTTAAGATATTGTTGAACTACGTTTACCAAGCCTTCATTAAATACAACTATACGGTGCCATTCAGTTTTTTCCTTTTTTTCACCTGTATTTTTGTCTTTCCAAGACTGACTTGTAGCAAGACTTAACCTCGCTACACTTTTTCCATTCACCATTTGTTTAACCTCAGGATCTGCGCCTAAACGACCAATTAAAAGTACTTTATTTAAACTTCCAGCCATAATATTTTAATATTTGTTAAATTAATTTATTTAAATTATATCACAATTTTACTCTGAATATTAATTTTATTAAGTCAAAGCAACAAAAAATATGATTAAAAAGATAGTTATAAAGGGTGCAAAAGAACATAATTTAAAAAATGTATCTTTGGAAATTCCTAAGGATAAATTTATTGTAATAACGGGCTTATCTGGTTCTGGAAAATCTTCATTAGCATTCGATACTATTTATGCTGAAGGTCAAAGAAGATACGTTGAAAGCTTGTCAGCATATGCAAGACAGTTTTTAGACAAAATGAAAAAACCAAATGTTGACTTAATAGAGGGTCTGAGTCCCGCAATATCTATTGAACAAAAGAATACTTCAAAAAATCCTAGATCTACAGTAGCAACTGTGACTGAAATTTATGATTATATGAGGGTTTTGTATGCCAGAGCAGGAATTCCATACTCACCGTTTACTGGAAAACCAATAGAGTCACAAACAGTGAGCCAGATTGTTGATCAAATTAAAAAGCTACCAAAAAAATCAACGATATATCTTTATGCACCGGTTGTGAGGGGGCGTAAGGGAGAATATAAAAAAGAAATTCTAAACTATAAAAAAAGAGGTTTTAGAAAAATTAAAGTTGATAATGTTTTATATGAAATAGATAAAGTTCCTGAATTAAATAAGAAGATTAAACATGATATATCTATACTTACTGATAGAATAATTTTAAATTCATCTTTAGGAAATAGATTAGCCGAAAGTATAGAAACATCAATTCAACTTGCAAATGGTCTTATTTTTGTTGAATACGAAGATGAAACTTTACCAAAAAAATTTAGAAAAATAGAGAAATTAATCTTTTCTACAAAGTTTGCTTGTCCCGAAAGTGGTTTTACAATTGAGGAAATTGAACCTAGATTATTTTCTTTCAATAGCCCATTTGGAGCTTGTGAAGAATGTGAAGGAATTGGTATAAAATTAAATGTAGACCCAAATTTAGTTATACCAAATGAAAAAAAGAGTATTATTGATGGAGCTATTGAGCCTTGGGCTAAGACAACAACATTATATTATGCTCAAACATTAAGTTCGCTTTCAAAACATTATGGATTTTCACTTGAAGAAAAATGGTCAAAGTTATCCAAAAAGATCAAAGACATAATTCTTTATGGGTCTGATGATGAGGAGATTAAATTTACCTATGATGATGGTTATGAAAAATACTCTCATAAAAAGACTTTTGAAGGAGTAATAAATAATTTAGAACGAAGATACCTTGAGACAGATAGTGATTGGAAAAGAGAGGAAATAGCCCAATATCAATCAGACACGAAATGTGAAAGATGTAGTGGTCATAGACTAAAAGATGAAGCTTTATGTGTAAAAATAGACAGTTTACACATCAGCGAAGTAACAGAGAAATCGATTTCAGATGCCGCTAAATGGTTCAATGAACTTAAAAATAAATTAGATAAAAGACAATATAAAATTGCCGAACATATTTTAAAAGAAATCAATGAAAGATTAAATTTTTTATTAAATGTTGGTCTTGATTATTTAACCTTATCTAGAGAGTCGGGTACTTTATCTGGTGGTGAGGCACAAAGAATAAGATTAGCATCACAAATTGGATCTGGTTTAACCGGTGTTCTATATGTTTTAGACGAACCTTCTATAGGTCTTCATCAAAAAGATAATGTTAAATTAATTAATGCATTAAAAAGATTAAGAGATTTAGGCAACACAGTGATTGTTGTTGAACACGATACAGAAACTATGGAAAATGCTGATCATATTATTGATCTTGGTCCTGAAGCTGGCAACAAAGGTGGGGAAGTAATAGCTCAGGGGTCAATAAAAGAAATTAGTCAATGTCAAAATAGTATTACTGGAAAGTATCTATCAAATAAATTTAAAATCAGTGTTCCTTTAAAAAGAAGATTAGCCAAAAATGGAAGATTTTTAGAAATTACAGGTGCAACAGGAAATAATTTAGACAATGTAAATTTAAAAATACCTTTAGGAAGTTTTACATGTGTTACTGGTGTCTCTGGCAGTGGGAAATCTACTTTGGTATTACAAACTCTTTATAATGCCCTTAATCTTACTTTAAACAATAATAAATCCAGAAAAATCCCTAAACCCTTTAAAGGTTTTAAGGGGACCGAGTTGGTAGATAAAATAATTGATATTGATCAATCACCTATCGGTAGAACTCCAAGGTCAAATCCGGCAACATATACCGGTGCATTTGGGCCAATTAGAGATTGGTTTACAAACTTACCTGAGTCAAAAACAAGAGGATATAAACCTGGTAGGTTTTCTTTTAATGTTAAAGGTGGAAGATGTGAAGCTTGTGAGGGTGACGGTGTTATTACATATGAAATGCACTTTCTTCCAGACGTTTACATTCAATGTGATGAGTGTAAAGGAACACGATATAATCGAGAAACTCTTGAAATTAAATTTAAAGATAAAAGTATAGCGGATGTTTTGAATATGACAGTAGATGAAGGTTGTGAATATTTTGAAAATATTTCTAATATTAAAACAAAATTATTAACTTTAAAAAAAGTTGGTTTAGGGTACATAAAAATAGGACAACAGGCTACAACTTTATCGGGTGGTGAAGCACAAAGAATTAAGCTAGCTAAAGAATTATCCAAAAGATCAACCGGGCGAACAATGTATATACTTGATGAACCAACAACAGGTCTACATCAGCATGATATAAAGAAATTGCTAGAAATACTTCAAACCTTTGTTGCTTTAGGAAACACTGTTGTCGTTATAGAACATAATTTAGATGTAATTAAGACAGCTGATTATATTGTAGATATGGGCCCTGAAGGAGGTGTAAAAGGTGGTAAGATTATCGCAGAGGGAAAGCCAGAGGAAATTTGTAAAATTAACGAGAGTTATACAGGTAAATTTTTGAAACCACTTTTGAATTAATTAAAAATAGTATATAATTATCGATATGTTTAGCATGTTGTCATCATTATCTAAAACTGTCCACGCTTCGCTCGCAATTGCTATTGTTTTATTTATTGGTTTATTTTATCAAAATGATGGTTTTAGTTTTGACAGAATTTTTTGGAGTAGTTTAGCAAGATATATTCACGTAATAGTCGGCATAATGTGGATAGGACTACTTTGGTATTTCAATTTTGTTCAAATACCCAACATGGGAAAAATTCCAGATGAACAAAAACCTGCCATCGGAAAAGTAATAGCTCCAGCAGCACTTTTTTATTTTAGATGGGCTGCAGCATTTACAATATTATCTGGATTAATAGTTGCTGGATTAAATGGATATCTGCATGATGCTATGACTTTAAGTCTAGGTTCAGGTGTGCCAAAACATACTGCAATTGGCATTGGGATGTGGTTAGGTATTATTATGGCTTTCAATGTTTGGTTTGTTATTTGGCCAAATCAAAAAAGGGCCCTTGGAATAGTAGACTGCGAACCTGAATTAAAAGCTAAATCTGCAAAAACTGCAATGCTGTTTTCAAGAACAAATACACTTTTATCGTTACCAATGTTACTAACTATGGTAGCTGCTCAAAATTTGTATTAAATTTTATTATCGTCTTTAAGAACTGTTTTTTGTGAAACATTTAGTCTTACTAGAACTGTATTAGCAATATAAATTGATGAATAAGTACCAAAGATTACACCAAATATCATAGCTAAAGAAAATCCTTTTAAAACCTCACCACCAAAAAAAAATATTGAAAGTAAGGCCAATAGAGTTGTTACAGAAGTTATTAAGGTTCGAGATAGAGTTTCATTTATAGAGATATTTGTTAATTCAAAAATTTTTATGTCTGAATATTTTCTTAAATTCTCTCTAACTCTATCAAAAATAACAACTGTATCGTTCATTGAATAACCAACTATCGTTAGTACAGCTGCAATTATTGAAAGATTAATCTCAAGACCCAATAAAGAGAAGAAACCAAGAGTAACAATCACGTCATGAAACAAAGCTGCTATAGCACCTAAACTAAACTGCCATTCAAATCTTATCCAAATATAAACAAGCATTAAAAACAAAGCTACCGATATTGCAATTACACCTGATCTTAATAATTCAGCACTAACTTTAGGACCAACATTTTCTACTCGTCTGAAATTGAAGTTATTCCCAAATGATTTATCCAAATTATTTTTAATTTCTTCTATTACGTTTTTATTTTCATTATTCTCAAATTTAATTAAAAAATCAGTTTCATTTCCAAAGTTTTTAACAGATACATCACCCAAATTCATTTGACTTAAATTATCTCTGAGTGAGGAGACATTAATTTTTGTATCTGTAGATCTTAATTCAATAAGAGTCCCACCTTTAAAATCTATTCCAAAATTTAAACCTTTAAATGTAAGTAACAATAAGGAAATAATTACTAAAGATGCTGAAAGAATATTAAATTTATTATAATATTTATTAAAAGCGATCATCTAAATCAGTCCTTCTTTTTCTTTATTTTTTAATACATACAAAACAGTCAATAATCTTGCTATAAAATAAACAGTGAATAATGTTGTAAATATTCCAATTCCTAGTGTTAATGAAAAACCTTTAATTGGACCGGATCCCATAAAAAATAAAATAATCGCCGCTAATAAAGTGGTGATATTTGCATCTAATATAGCAGTTCTTGATTTTGTATAACCACTATCAAATGCTATCAAATTGTTTTTTTCATTCTTAAGTTCTTCTTTAATTCTCTCAAAAATTAGAACATTTGCATCAACAGCCATACCCACAGTAAGAATTATTCCTGCTATACCAGGTAGAGTTAGAGTTGCTTCAAATAGAGTTAATATTCCAACTAATATAAAAAGATTTAATACTAAAGTAATATTTGTGATGATTCCAAAAATTTTATATTTTACTAATATAAAAAGTATGACCAATATAAAGCCAATTAATAGAGCAATCATACCTGCGTTTATAGAGTCCTGCCCTAAATCAGGGCCAACAGTTCTCTCTTCAATTATATTAAGAGGAGCAGGCAATGCACCTGATCTCAAAAGTAAAGCAAGATCAGTTGCTGATTGAAATGTAAATCCTCCACTAATTTGACCAGATCCAGTTGCAATTGTATCTCTGATCACTGGCGCACTAATTATTTTCCCATCCAAAACGATAGCTAATCTTTTACCAATGCCAGTAGATGTAGCTTTTCCAAATCTTTTTGCGCCTACCCTATCTAAAGAAAAATTTACCACTGTTTCATTAGTTTCGCTATTCATTCTCGGTTGAGCATCTAAAAGATTATCACCACTAAGGATAATTCTTTTACTAACTATCGCTTCTTCTGAACCATCTTCGAATTCTAATTTTTCTGCTCCAAATGAGTCTTCAGTACTATTCGTGACAAATCTAAATGTTAAATTTGCAGTTTTTCCTAATAAAGATTTAATTCTCATCGGATCATCTAAACCAGGTAATTCAACTAAAATTCTATCATTGCCTCTTTTAAGAATGTTAGGTTCATTTGTTCCGATCTCATCTATTCTTCTTCTAACTATTTCTAGCGCTTGATCCTGAGAAGAAGTTTTTAAATTAATAATACCTTGCTTAGAGTAAGAAACTTTAAAAAAATTATTTTCTTCTATTATATCTAACTGATGTGATTTAAATCTTTGATAATAAGGATTCAATTTGCTTTCTTCTGAATTAAATTCATCCAAAATAGTCTGTCTAGTATTCTCATCTGAAGTAAATAAAAGAGTTTGATCTAAAAGTTTAAAATTTGTGATTTTAATGTTTTTCTCTTTGAAATAGTTTCTTATTGTAACTGTTAAATTCTGAAGTTTTTGTTCAATTACTGGATCATTATCAATTTCTAACAAAAGATAAGATCCTCCCTGTAAATCTAAACCTAAGTTAATTTTTTTATTTAATATTTCGTTATCAAATTTAAAAAGATTAGATGAAGCAATTATAATGAAAAATAATGAGATTAAAGTAATAAAAAAAATTCTTAGTTTTGAAAAATATAACACTTTATATTTAAAAAAATTATTTTTTTACTTCTTGAGAGTTCATTAGACTTTGAACACCAGTACCTCTAATAACTTCAACTGTTACATTTTCAGCAATTTCTACTTCGATTTTATCGTTATCGATAACTCTTGAAATTATTCCAGTGATACCACCAGAGGTTACAATTTTGTCACCTTTTTTTAAACCCTCAACCATAGCTTTATGTTCTTTAACTTTTTTTTGCTGAGGTCTTATTAAGAAAAAGTAAAAAATAACAAAAATTAAAATTAACGGTATAAATTGTCCTATTCCTGCACTATCCATAAAACTCCTTAATTAAAATTGACTATTTATACTATCTCAAAGATTAAAACAACTTTATTTGAGGGAAATTTTTTCCAAATTGTCCATATACGGTCTTAAAATTTTTGGAATTATTATCGAACCATCTTTTTGCTGATAATTTTCTAAAATTGCTATCAAAGTTCTACCCACTGCTAAACCACTACCATTCAAAGTACCAACAGAAAGAGTTTCATTTTTTTGATTTTTGTATCTTGCTTTCATTCTCACAGCTTGAAAAGTTGAACAAGACGAGCAAGAAGAAATTTCTCTATATTTTTTTTCTGAAGGTAACCAAACTTCAATGTCATAGGTTTTCTCGGCACTAAAGCCCATGTCACCACTGCATAAAATCATTTTTCTGTATGGTAATTCCAATAGATCTAAAATCGTAGTTGCACATTTTGTCATTCTCTCCAATTCATCAAGGCATTTTTCTTGTTCAACAATACTAACCATTTCAACTTTATAAAACTGGTGCTGTCTAATCATTCCTTTTGTATCTTTTCCGTAACTACCTGCTTCTTTTCTAAAGCAAGGTGTGGACGCAACAAATCTCATTGGTAGATCTTTTTGATTAATAATCTTGTCTTTTACAATATTAGTTAAAATTACTTCTGCCGTAGGTATCAAAAATTTTCTTTCACCGTTATCATCAAGTTTTATTTCAAATTGATCATTTTCAAATTTAGGAAGTTGACCAGTGCCAAACATTGTACTTTCAGAAGCGAATAAGGGAGGTGAAATTTCTTCATAACCATTTTTTAATATGTGCGTATCCAACATAAAATTTGAAATAGCTCTTTCTAGTAATGCTAGTTTACTTTTAACAAATACAAAACGTGAACCAGTGGTTTTTGTCGCTAAATCAAAATCAAACATTCCAAGTTTTTCACCTAATTCATAATGTGACAGAGGGTTAAAATCAAATTTTGGTATTTGACCTGACTTCATTATTTCTACGTTATCATTTTCATCTTTTCCATGAGGAACGTCCTTGTGAGGAATATTTGGTATAAATGATAAAATCTTATCTAATTTATCTTTAATAATTTTTTGTTTTTTTGAAATTTCCTCTAATTCGTTAGAAATTTCTTTTGATTTTTTAAATAATTTTTCATCTTTGGACTTTGAAATTTCTTTTTTTTCACTTTCTAAAGACTCTTTTTTTTGAATAAAATTTCTATTTTGAATATCTAAATCTTTAAGTTGGTTAAAATCTATTTTAAGAAATCTACCTTCAAGAGCTTTTTTAAAATCATCAAAATTTTTTCTTATTTCCTTTAAGTTATGCATTTGAATCTTTCAATTTCTTATCTTCTATAAACTTTACAGAAAAAATTGATAATTCATATAAAATTAATAATGGAATTGCTAAACCAATTTGTGTTACAGGGTCTGGTGGTGTCAATAATGCTGCTGCAGTAAAAATTATAACTACAACATATTTTCTTCTTTTCTTTAAAAATTCAGAATCAACAATACCAATTCTAGCTAATAAACTTAAGACAACAGGTAATTGGAAACTTATGCCAAAAGCGAAAATAAGTTTCATGACTAGTGATAAATACTCATTTACTTTAGCTTCTAATTGAATAGGTAAATTTGTAGATAAACCTGTGCTTTCAAACGATAAAAAAAACTTTATGGCTAACGGCATAATTAAATAATAAACTAACATCCCTCCTAGAAAAAAAAGTACTGGAGTTAATATTAGATAAGGTAAGATTGCATGTTTTTCATGTTTATATAAGCCGGGTGCTATAAATTTCCAAATTTGCATTAATATAAACGGGCAAGTTACAAAAAATGCTGTAAAGAAAGAAATCTTTAGATATGTCAAAAAGGTTTCTTGGAGAGCAGTAAATATTAATCGTCTGTTGGTTCCATCATCTTTAACAGCTTGAGCAAAAGGATCTACTAAAAATCCATACAAGTGTTCTGCAAAAAAATAGCATCCAATAAAAAAAACAATGAGAAAAATAAAACTATGTATAAGTCTTTTTCTCAGTTCTGCTAAATGACTTATGAAGCCACCTTCATTTTCTTCATTATTCATCTTTTTTTTCTTCTTTTTTTTCTATTTTATCATCTTCAATATCAATATTTGAAACTTCATTTTGTATATTGTTAATATATTTTTTAGCTGTACCTATCCATGATCCAACTTTTTTTAACATTATAGGAAAATCTTTAGGTCCAAGAACAATTATAGCAATCGCTACTATTATTAAAATCTCAAACCAACCAATAGTAGGCATGTGATTTAATCTTTTTTATTAGTATCCTGATTGTCTTCGGAAATATTTTTAGGTTCGTTGTCATCAGTAGCATCTGATGCCATCCCCTTTTTAAAACTTTTAATACCTTTAGCAACATCGCCCATCAAACTTGATATTTTACCCCTACCAAAAAGAAGCACCACAAGGATAACAACAATTGCTATTTGCCAAATTCCAATACTCATAAAAAACTTATATATCTTTTGTAATCAATTTGAAAGTGACTTTTTTATATACCAAATAGAAGGACTTATTTTTTATCCTCTGTGTTCAAGGTACTAGTTAACATTTCGTCAATATTTGAATAAATGTCCTCTTTTTTATCACCTTGTTTTTCTTTGTAGAATTTACCTGTTCCAAAAATTGCATTATCAATATTTGTGCTATCAATTAATCCAGCAGCACCAAGTTCATCTACAGTTGGTAAATCTGATAATTTCTGAAGATTAAAATGACTTAAAAAATCGTCAGTAGTAACATATTGAATAGGTTTTCCTGGTACATCCTTTCTGCCACCAGGTTTTACCCAATTTAATTCCATCAATATATCTAAAGTATTTGTACCAAATGCAACACCTCTTATTTCTTCTATTTCAGCTCTTGTAACTGGTTGGTGATAAACAATAATTGCAAGTGTTTCGATAGCAGCACGCGATAGTTTTTTCTCAACAGTTTTCTCTTGTTGCATTATACTTGATAAAGATGGAGAAGTTCTAAAAGACCATTTTTTTGAAATACAAATTAAATTTATTCCACGATCTAGATACTCTTTTTGTAATTTAAATAATATTTTTTCTACATCAGTTTTTTTTGAAATTTTACTTTGGATTGTATCAATATCGAGAGGTTCAGCAGCAGCAAAAATTATTGCTTCAATTTCTTTTTCAATGGAGGATAATTTGTTTGGAAAATTTATTATATTATTTTCTTTTTTATTATTTTTCTTGTTCATTATTTTTCTCTGATATAAATATCTTCAAAAAGATTATCTTGTTTAATTTTTAAATTACCTTCTTTTACTAGCTCTAAAGAACCAGCAAATATTCCAGCTTTACCTGTTCTTTTATATTTTGTAATATTTTTGAAATTTTGAGGGATTAAATCATCCAATTTTTTCCAGTCGGTTAATTTTCCAAAAAAATCTCTTATCGTTTTAATTCCTTCTTCGGTAGTAAAAACTGGTAATTTGGGAATATTCATTTTTTGAAAATCTTTTGTCATAATAATTGTTGAATATGTTTTTAATAATTCAAATAAATTTACCTTATACTCACTATTGTAAATAGATTTTATACCAGCTCTCATACCTCTTGTTCGAATTTCTCTACCTAATCTTTTTCGCTTGAGCATTTGTTCTGATAGTAATCTTATCAGCTCAAGTTTTTTCAGTTGAAGTTTTAATTTTTCAGCAACCTCTTGTACTTTAAATTCCTCTTCAGGAGTTCCCGGTAAAAGTAATTTGGATTTTAAATATGCCAGCCAAGTAGCCATAAGCAAATACTCCGAGGCAGCTTCTAAATCTAGGTTTTTTTGATTTGTGATAAAATCATGGAATTGATCAGCTAGTTTAGTAATTGAAATATCCTCTAAGTTTACTTTTTGTGATTTAGCTAAATCAAGTAATAAATCTAAAGGCCCATTATAGTTTTCAATATCAACATTAAATAACGATGAATCATTTTTCATTATTAAAATATATTAGCTTATAATTTTGTAAAATTGCGATGTTTTTTTTTGAATAAATTTACTTATATAGGGTGAATTACTAGCAACAATTTCCATTTCTTTTAAATTTCCATTACAATGTAAAGCAAGATTACAACCAGCATTAAACGCCTTAATTGTATTTTCATGTATATTACCTTTTAAGCTTTTCATTGATAAATCATCAGAAATTAAAATATTTTTGAAACCTATTTTATTTCTTATCAAACTAACCATTTTTTTGGAGTGCGTAACTGTATTTTTAGCGTCAATTTTATTAAAGATAATATGTGCCGTCATAGCAAAAAGTGATTTTTTATTTCTAAATGGATAAAAATCATTTTTAAATAAATATTTTAAATTTTTATTAACTACTGGAGTAAAATTATGACTATCAACTTTTGCTAGGCCATGACCAGGTATGTGTTTAATTACAGTTGCTATTTTATTTTTGTGATAATGGCTAATGCAATAATTGCCTATTTTAGATACAATTTTAGCGTTCTTTGAAAAAGATCTATCTCCAATAATATTTGAAGATCCTTTTATTCTAAGATCTAAAACTGGTGATGTGTTAATATTGACACCAATTAATTTTAACAAATATGAAGTTTTATCAATAAATAAGTCATAAAAATAATGAAACTCATTTGGTTTTTTTATAAATTTTTTTCCAAAAAATTCTGATGTTAAATTATCAAATGATATAATTTCCTTCAATCTATTTACTCTTCCACCCTCCTGATCAATTAAAATTGGATATCTTTTGTCTTTGAAAATTTGGCGGACTGATGAGGTTAAATTATTAGTTTGCCTAATATTCTTAATATTTCTTGAAAATAGAATCACCCCCCATGGCTTATATTTTTTTAAAAAAAGTTTTTCTTTTAATAAAAGTTTCGTTGTTTTTATGCCAACAATTAAAGAACGACGATTATTCATTTGTTTCCAAAAGTTTCCAAAAATTAAATTTTTTCTTTTTGTTGTTATCTGATTTTTCAACATATTGAATTATATCTTTAGTATTGTCCTCTAGAATTGGTAATTTTTTTGAATAAATATTAATTTTTTTATCTATATCATTTAAAGATCTATGAGAATTTTTTTTATTATCATCTGAGAAATAATATTTTATTGCAAAAAATAAAAAAATTGAAATAATTAACAAAAAAATCAAATATCTTATTTCTTTAAACATCACATTTTTTCTGGAGTAGAAACACCAACAATATTCATTCCAGACTTAATTACATTAGAAATTGATTTTAGAAAAATTAATTTATCATCAGTAATTTTTTTCTGATCATTAATAAATCTTTTTTCAGGATTATCTTTACCCAAATTCCAGTATGAGTGAAATAATGATGCTAAGTCATATAAGTATGTTGGAATTCTATGTGGTTCAAGTTTATTACTAGCTATATCAATGCATTTAGGCCATTCAGATATTTTTTTTAAAATATTTATTTCATCAACAGTATATTGAAAATCATAATTGTTAATTTTGATTTCAGAATTTAAATCTTTACCGATATGTCTAAAAACTGAAGCTATTCTTGCATAACAGTACTGAACGTAATATAATGGATTATCTTTAGATTTCTCAATCACATTATCAAAATCAAAATCAAGTTCTACGTCACTACTTCTATTTAGCATAATGAATCTTGTTGCATCTTTTCCAACTTCATTAATTAAATCATCTACTGTTATGTAATCACCTTTTCTTTTAGACATTTTAAACGGTTTTTTATCTTTAATGAGTTTGACCAACTGGCTTACTTTACAAATCAATTTCCCTTTTGAATTTGATAATGCATCGACTGAGGACGATATTCTTTTTATATAACCTGCATGATCTGCTCCTAAGATATTGATTAAAAAATCAAATTTTCTATCTAGTTTATTTTTATGGTATGCAACATCACTGGCAAAATAAGTCCATGAACCATCAGTCTTTTGTAAAGCTCTGTCTTTATCATCACCAAAATCAGTTGATCTAAAAAGCAACTGCTCTCTTTCTTCCCATTTATCATTGTTTTCACCCACAGGTGCTTTGATTTTTCCTTTAAAAACAAATTTATTTTTTTGAAGGTAATCAATAACATTTTCAACTTCTCGATTAGTGACTATTTTTTTTTCGCTAACAAAGTTGTCATGATTAATACCTAAAATATTAAGATTTTTTTTAATCAATTTAAGTGCCTCTTCAATAGATAGTTCAGTTAGTTTTTCAGCTATTTGATCAAAATTTTCAAAATTTATTTTTTTATTTGCATTAACTATATTCTCAGCAAAAGTAATTAAATAATCCCCAGGGTAAAGATCTTCATTGTCTGAGGGAAAAGGTTCCTTAAAAAGTTTTTCTCTTATTCTAAAATAAACAGATTTTGTAAAATTTATAATTTGATTACCATAATCATTGACATAATACTCTTTGATAACTTTGTGTTTATTGAATAACAAAATATTTGCAATTACATCACCTAATATGGCTCCACGACAATGACCAACATGTAAAGGTCCAGTTGGATTAGCTGAAACAAATTCAATTAAATAATTTTTCTTCTTTTCATTGCTATTAATTCCAAAATTATCAGAATCTTTAACTATACTTTGAATAAAATTAGTCCAAAAAATTGGCTTAAATTTAATATTTATAAATCCTGGCTTAACAACTGAAACATCTTCAATTAAATCATCACTCTCTTTTATTGGTTTAGCCAACAATTTAGCTAATTCTAATGGAGATTTATTATTTAATTTTGATAAGAACATTGCGACATTAGTTGAGATGTCACTGTTAAATTTTGCTGGAGGCATCTCTGCTGTAATCCCATCTAGCCTTTCAGGTACAAGCAATTCTCCATTTTTGGCCTGCTCTAAAATAATTTTTTTTATTTTGTCTAAATATTGTTCAAAAATGTTCATTTAATATTATTGTAAAGGTTTATAGCATATCGGTCTGTCATTCCTGATATAAAATCTGAAATTGCTCTATACTTATCTAATGAAAGCTGTTCTTTTGAGATAAATTTTTTTGGATTTTGTTTAATCTTATTAAATAATTTTTTAACTATAGATTTACCCTTATTATTTTTAGTTAATACATTTTTATTATTATACATTTTTGTTTTTAAAAAGAATCTAATTTCATTTTCTGAATTCTTAATATTATCTGAGAAATCAACCATTAAAAAATTAGTTTTTACGATATCTTTTGGAGAGTTTATTTTATTTCTTGCTAGGTTCTTTTTTGTATTCTTTATTAAATCCTTAATCATTAAGTCAATTGAGTCCCTTATAATTTGATAAGTTGCTATTTTATAATTTTTTTTATTAATTTTATTTTTATATTTTTTATGAATATCTCTAAAGAATTTAATTTCAACCAGCTCTTCTAAACTAAATAGATTTGCTTTTATTCCATCTTGTATATCGTGGTTATTATAAGCTATATCATCTGAAATTGCTGATATTTGAGCTTCAATAGATGGATACGTGTTAAAATTAATCATATTTTTAAATTTTTTAATCCCTATCAGATTATCAACTAAACTTATGTCCTCTACAGGCCCATTATGTTTTAAAAGACCCTCTAAAGTTTCAATTGAAAGGTTTAAACCATTAAATCTTAAATACTTATTTTCCAAAAACATTACTATTCTCAAAGTTTGTAAATTATGATCAAAACCCCCATAATTATTCATACATTCATCTAGAGAGTCTTCACCAGCATGACCAAAAGGTGTGTGTCCTAGATCATGAGCAAGGCTTAGACATTCAGCCAAATCCTCATTTAAATTGAGATAACGAGCAATTGATCTTGCTATTTGAGCAACCTCCATTGAATGAGTTATTCTTGTTCTAAAGTGATCACCCTCAGTATTCACAAATACTTGTGTTTTATGTTTAAGCCTTCTAAATGAAGCGCTATGAATTATTCTGTCCCTATCTCTTTGAAATGGGCTTCTATATTTAGATGGGGATTCATTAAATATTCTACCTTTGCTTTTAAATTGTCCAATCTTTGAGTATTTTTTCATCCTTTAAAATAAATTAATAAGTATTATATTAGTAATACCAGTGATCAATAATGATAAAAGAAATTAAATTTACTGATAAAGCGCTAAAACAGATCAATACTCTGTTGTCAAAAAAAGATAAGGGGTCTTTTTTTAGAATCGCCATCAAAGGCGGTGGATGTTCAGGATTTCAATATGAATTTACATTTGATCAATCAAAAGCTGTAGATGATTTAAATTTTGAAAATATCTTAATTGATAAAGCTTCTGCTGATCTTTTAAAGGGATCCGAAATTGATTATGTTTCAGAATTAATAGGTGAACAATTTAAAATAACTAATCCACAAACTAAATCTTCTTGCGGTTGTGGTGTGTCTTTCTCTCTTTAATGCTCATTTCTTCCTGGAATGTAAATTCCGTACGAGCTCGTATTGAAAATATCAAAAGTTATCTTTTAAAGTATAAACCAGATATTTTAATGATGCAGGAGATCAAAACTGAAGATGTAAATTTTCCTTATGATGATTTTTCATCTATGGATTATGAAAGTCATGTATTTGGACAAAAAAGCTATAATGGTGTTGCTATTATTTCAAAAGGTAAATTAAAAAATATTAGAACAGATTTAATTAAAGATGAATTAAAACAATCTAGAATAATTTCTGCTGAGGTTGAATATAAGAAAAAAGTTGTTCAATTAATTAATATTTATACTCCTAATGGAAATCCAGTTGATACAGAAAAATATGACTATAAAAAAAATTGGATGGATCAATTAATTAAGCAATTAAAGTCTTTATCTAAAAAAAATTCTAATATTATTCTCGCGGGTGACTTTAATGTGATCCCTGCTGCTGAAGATGTCTATAATGTTAAAAGTTTTGAGGATGATGCTTTGTACAGATTAGAAATAAGAAAAAAGTTTAGAGAAATGCTTAATTTAGGTTTTAGTGATGTTTATAGACATTTTAATGAAACAAAAGAAGGTTATACTTTTTGGGATTATATGAGAGGTGCATGGCAAAAGAATAATGGAATGAGAATAGATCATTTTTTAGTCTCAAACTCTTTAATCGACCAAATAAAATCTATAAATATTAATAAAGACCCTAGAGGTAGAGAAAAACCTTCAGATCACACACCCATAGAAATTAAATTAGCTTAAAGATTTTATTTTATTAACTAATTCCTCATTAATATTACGAGGACCTTTATCTAGTCTATTTTTATGTCGTCTTTCTCCAGGTAATCTTACTTCACCCATTGATTTCATCTTATCAAAGAATTCATCTGCATGTTTTTGCCAATTAGTTCCTGCAGTTTTATCAGGAGAGATGGCAAGAATGAATTCTCCTCCACTTGGTGGTCCGCCGTCATTATTATCTTTAGCAGCAGTTTCAAAACTAAAATTATCACCGACTAAAGCACCAGCCATTAATTCAACCATCATAGCAATTGCTGAACCTTTATAACCACCAAAAGGTAATAACACACCACCATCAGCTATTGCTCCTGGGTCAGTAGTTTCTTTACCTTCTTTAGTTAATCCTGTTCCAAGAGGTACCTTGTGCCCTTCTCTTTTAGCCACTTGAACTTCACCCATTGCCATTGAAGCTGTCGCCATATCATAAACTACAGGAGTTTTTCCAGGTCGAGGCCAAGCAAATGAAATTGGATTTGTACCAAACAACGGTTTGATTGCTCCTGCAGGTGCTACTGCGGGTTTGTATGATGTACAAGCAAAGGCAACTAGTCCCTCTTCTGCTAATTTTTCTGTTTCAGGCCACATCGCAGCCATGTGATGAGAATTATTTATTGCTAAAACTGCAACACCATTTTCTTTTGCTGCTTTAGCTAATTCAGGTAAACCTTTATTTAAAACAACGGGTGCTAAACAATTGTTACCTTGAGCTTTTATTACAGATGAAGAAATCTTTTTTACTTCTGGTTTCCCTTTACCATTAATTTTTCCACTTTTTAAACCACTTACATAAGCTGGTAATCTAAATAAACCATGAGATAATGAGCCATCTCTTTCAGCATTTCTAATTAAATCTGATAAAATAGATGCTGTTTTATCATCACAGCCATTAGCCAATAATGTTTTTTTAGCTAAATCAAAAATTTCATCTAATGAAAGGGAAACTGTACTCATCCCTTTATTAGATATTATTTATGCCTAAAGATCAATTTCTAATTAACAGCCTTTGAAAGATTTTGACATGTTGCTGATTAAATCAAAATATAAATCTTTCCCTGGATCAAGTGTAGCTCCTAATGGATCTATGACACCTGTTGCAACATTAGTATCTTTTGCTACAGCTTTTATAATATCAGGATTAAATTGAGGCTCTGAGAAAATACAACTTACTTTGTCATGCTCAATTACTTCTCTAATTTCAGCTAATTGCTCAGCACCAGGCATTACGTCTGTATTTACTGTAAATGCACCTAAAATATTAATACCAAATCTTTCTTCAAAGTATTGATACGCATCATGAAAAACTATCGATTTAAAATCTTTATTTAATTCGGATTTAACTTTCTTAGTAAGTTTATCTAAGTCTTTATGTGCCTTTTTTAAATTTGCTTTATATTTGGCCTCGTTTTTTGGATCATTCTCTATCAAGTGTTCTGCCATTTCACTTAAAATTACTTTTGCATTCATTGGATCTAACCAAATATGTGGATCATACTCACCATGAGCGTGCCCTTCATGACCATGCTCATCATGACCATCTTCTTTATGCTCATCGTCATGTCCGTGATCATCGTGATCATCCTTTTTATGTTCATCGTCATGTCCATGGTCATCATGATCATCTTCTTTATGGCCATCCTCATCGTGTCCGTGATCGTCATGATCGTCTTCTTTTTTGGCATGATCATCGTGTCCATGATCATCATGTTCTTCAAATATATTTCTTTCTCTGAATTTTAATTTTGTTAATCCTTTAATTTCTAACAACTCAATCTTCTCAGCCTTTTTAGCTATTGAACCTAATGGTTTTTCTAAGAAATTTTCTAAATCTTCCCCTACCCAGAATACAATATCAGCTTCTTGTAACATTTTTGCATGTGAAGGTTTTAAGGCAAATCCGTGTGGTGAAGCATATCCATCAACTATTAAATCTGGTTTACCTACTCCATCCATCAAGTAACTTGCTAATGAATGTATTGGTTTTATTGATGTAACTACTTTGACATCAGCGTTTGCTGGTGCAAAAATAGTCAATAAAGATAGTATTGATAGTATAAATGGTAATTTTTTAATGTTTTTCATAATAGTAATATTTAAAGGTTGTTATAATATAACACTATGTAATAATATAACATTTATAAGTCAAGCAATTAAATGAACACAAATCAAAATATATTAGTAAAATTAAAAGAAGCTGGTTTTCGCATAAATGACAAATGGCTGGTTAAAGGTGTAACTTTGCAAATAGAAAAAGGCAAAATAGTTACTCTCATTGGCCCAAATGGTTCTGGAAAAAGTACTACTGCTAAAATTGCATTAGGTATTTATAAAAAAATAGACGGAGAAGTTGAAAAATATACAAATAAAGTTGGATATGTACCTCAAAAAATTTCTGTAGACTGGACTCTGCCTCTTAGAGTTAGTGATTTCATGACACTAACTGAAAATCTTAAAGCAGAAGCTATTAATGAAGCTTTATCATTAACTGGCGTTATTCATCTTAAAGATAAAAATTTAGGTGATCTTTCGGGTGGGGAATTCCAAAGAGTATTACTTGCAAGAGCTATTTCAAAAAAACCTGAATTATTAGTACTTGATGAGCCGGTACAAGGTGTAGATTTTACAGGTGAAATTGCTCTATACGAACTTATAAAAAAAATTTCTGATGAATTAAATTGTGGAATTTTATTAATTTCTCATGACTTACACACAGTTATGAGTGCAACAGACCATGTTGTTTGTTTAAATGGGCACGTTTGTTGTTCAGGAACTCCAATAGATGTTGCTAAAAATAATGAATATAAAGCTTTGTTTGGCGAACAAGCTTCTCAAATATTAACACGATACCAACACAAACATGATCATATTCATACAGATGAGGGTGAAATAAAGAAAAATTAAATGCTTGATGACTTTTTTATAAGAGCTTTATTAGCTGGACTTGGTGTTGCAATTGTAACAGGACCTCTTGGATGTTTTGTAATATGGAGAAGATTATCATATTTTGGTGATACACTAGCCCACTCTGCATTACTTGGAGTTACTTTGGCTTATACTATGGAATTTAATATTGCTTTTTCAGTATTCATAATTTCATCATTAATTGCATTAATTTTAATACAACTTCAAAAAAGGACCAATCTTCCTGGTGATGCTTTGCTAGGTCTTTTAGCTCACTCCTCTTTAGCAGTTGGACTTGTTGTAATAGGTTTTTTAACATTCATCAGGTTTGATATCATGGGATTATTATTTGGAGATATATTAGCTGTCACCGTTGATGATTTATTGATTATATGGGTTGGTGGACCATTAATACTTTTGGTATTAAAATTAATTTGGAAACCTTTATTTGCATCAACAGTAAATTATGAGTTAGCAGAGGCTGAGGGTCTAAACCCTGATAGAGCTAAAGCAATTTTTACAATCTTGATGGCTGGGATTATTGCAATATCAATTAAGATGGTTGGCTTACTATTAATTACAGGAATGTTAATTATACCAGCAGCGATGGCTCGAAACATTTCTGATAGTCCTCAGAAAATGGTTGTCTACTCAATTATTGGAGGTGTGTTGTCAGTAATATTAGGTTTATTCTCTTCTTTAGAATTTAATACATCTTCTGGACCTTCAATAATAGCGGCTGCTTTATTCTTATTCATACTTTCTTTATTAAATATAAAACAATCAATTAAATTGAAAAATTAAATGGGAATCAGTAAGATAGATAAAATGCACAGCCTTTCTAAAAATCAGCAAATTATTTTTGATTTAATTGATAAATCACCTGAACCATTAAAAGCATACACAATACTTTTTAATGTTCAAAAAAGAGGTATCAAAGCCCCACCACAGGTTTATCGAGCGTTAGATAAATTAGTTGAAATGGGAAAAATTCACAAAATTGAAAGTCGAAATGCCTTTATTGCCTGTCATAATTCAAGTTGTCAGGTAGCTAAAGCTACTGCGTTTTCAATCTGTGAAATTTGTGAAAAAGTAACAGAGATTAGTAGCGCAGGTCTTTCTAAATACTTAACTAGTTTCAAAGACAAAGATGGCATGAAATATAGTAAATATAATCTTGAGTTTTTTGGATTATGCAAAAAATGTAGATAAATTATTATCTAAAATCAAAATAAAATACAACGAAAGGAGAATTAATGTTTATTAAGAAATATCTTAAATGGATCAGTACTGCTTTAGTATTGACTGGAATATTATTAACTAATTTGAATATCTACCCTATTAATATCTACTTCCATGGACTTGGGGTTGTAGGATGGACTATTGCAGGTTTTGTCTCAAAAGATAAAGCAATACTAACTAATTTTGGACTACAAATACCATTATTCTTAATTGGCATTTATAAGATTATAATTTAATTATTCTTAGATTATGAAAAATAAAATTTTCATTGGTGAATTTATAGGTAGTTGTTTTTTAGTAATGATTATTGTTGGCTCTGGAATAATGGCTGAAAATCTAACAGATGATAATGCTTTAAGACTCACTGCTAACACACTTGCAACTGGAGCAGGATTATTTGTCTTAATAACTGCATTTGCTGACATTTCAGGTGCTCACTTTAATCCTTTTGTAAGCTTAGCCATGTATTTAACTAAAAAAATTAAAGGAAAACTTTTAATTACATATATTCCAGCTCAAATATTGGGATGCTTATTAGGCGTAATGTTAGCTAATGTTTTTTTTGAACACAATATTCTTGAGTTATCAACAAAAAATAGAGATGGTTTTCATATTTTCTTATCTGAAATAATTGCTACTTTTGGATTAATTTTTATTATTTTTGCTACTCTAAAAGATGGCAAAATAACAATAGCTGCAAGTGTTGCAACATATATCATGGCTGGTTATTGGTTCACATCATCGACATCTTTTGCAAATCCAGCTGTTGCTATAGCTAGAACTTTTACTGATTCTTTTACAGGAATTAATTATTTAAATACGCCTACATATATTTTGGCTGAATTTTTGGGAGCTTTGATGGCTGTATATTTAATTAAGAAATTGGTTAAATAAATACAACTTTATTGCGAAATAAAAAATATTAAAAAGTAGACATCAATATTAAATAGTTTAGTAGTCGATGAATCCCCCTCTATTTCTCAAATTAATAAATTTATATCTAGAATTATTTTCCGTCTCAGATTACATACTCCTTAAGTCATGAATCGATAGGAACCGAAAACAATAATATAAAGGAGAAAAAGAATGGAAATGACTTTAATTTACACGGTTATAGGGTTTGCCCTTGCCGGTTATAGCGTAATCGCTAACGACTCAATTCAAACACTAGGTACATTTATAGCTTCAAAAAAGAAGTGGTTTAAATGGTACGTACTTGCAGGATCAGCTTCTAGTGTAATGATTTTAGCTTTAGCATGGGGATGGTATGCGTATGATGGTGATATTTCATATGGAAGATTAACTAGAATACCTTATCAAGAAATTCAATGGTATCATGCAGTAGCGCCTGCAATACTCTTATTATTAACAAGAATTGGTATTCCTGTATCAACAACCTTTTTAGTTCTTTCAGCGTTTGCTTCGACAGTTGTGCTTGAAAAAATGTTAATGAAAAGTGTAGTTGGTTATGGTTTAGCGGCAATGGTTGCTTACATAGCCTGGATAGCTGTATCAAAATTCATTAATGAAAAATTTGATGAAGTAGATGACAAATGGATAGGATTTTGGAGAAATGCTGTTTGGGTTTCATCAGGTTGGTTATGGTGGGTTTGGTTATCTCACGATGTAGCAAATATTGCAGTATATCTTCCAAGACAACTTGATATTACAATACTGCTGATTGTAATGGCATATTTTACTATTTTGCTATTTTACATTTTCTACATTCAAGGTGGACGGATCCAAGCAGTAGTTTTAGAAAAAACTGGAACTAGATATGCAAGATCAGCTACAATTATCAATGTAATTTATGCTGCTGTTTTATTCTACTTTAAGGAACTAAATGATTTACCAATGTCAACAACATGGGTATTCGTTGGTTTGTTATGCGGAAGAGAACTTGCAATTTCAACTATGAACAAAGATTATAAATTTAAATATGTTTTCCCATTAATTGGTAAAGACTTTCTTAAAATGATCTTTGGACTAAGTGTTTCAGTTGGAATTGTTTTAGCAATCCACTACATAATTATTCCAAATAATTGGTTTTAAATATATATTTTGTGGTCGTGTTAATTATTTAACGCGGCCATAAACATCCTGATATCGAACAATATCTGTTTCTTTTAAAATCGATCCTACTTGAGCCTCAATAATTTTTACTGGTTTTTTATATGGATTTTCTATTCTATGGATTGCACCTAATGGAATAAAAATAGTTTCATCAGGTTTCATTGTAAAATATTTCTTATTTAAAGTAATTTTAGGTTTACCATGAGTAACTACCCAATGTTCTGCTCTATGATGATGTTTTTGAAGACTTAATATACCTTTTGGTTTTACATATAATTCTTTAATTAAAAATTCTTTACCATTAAATAGATTAACATAACTACCCCAAGGTCTATGAAATACATTCTTCTTTTTAAAATAATGTCTCTTATTTCGTCCGTACATCTTACAGATTTCTTTCCATGATCCTAAATCAGACCAAGGAATATCTAATTTAATAGCGTTTATATCTTTCGTTTTTTCTAATATCGCATAGTCAAAAGACTTAGCTGTTGCTTTAGTAAATGCTTGTTTGTTTAAATAATACACATTACTTTTATATTTTGCTTTTGTTACAGCTTTGTTACAGTTTCGGTAAATATTTGGCTGATATTTCTTGAAATTATTAATTATTGAATCTTTTCTCAAATAAAACATTCCAGAATTCCAATAACCTTTTTTACTAATTATTTGTTTAGCTTTAGCTTCTTTAGGCTTTTCTACAAATCTAGATACTTTGTTATTTTTTGTTAAAAAATAACCAAATTCATTAGAAGGCATTGTGGGTTTAATCCCAAATATAAAGATATTATTTTGAGTAAGTTTCTTTTGATTTTTTTTGATAGCTTTATTGAATAAACCAACCTTCTCTATCAATTGATCAGCTGCTAAAAACATTAAAGGTTGTTCGTTTGGAATATCTTTGATTAGAGCGGTACTTAATATAGCTGGTGCTGTATTTCTTTTAGCTGGCTCTAAAACTATCTTAAATTTTCTTATTTTGTGTTTCTTTAGGTGTTGTTTAACTTGTCTTAAATATTTTGCATTAGTACTTATAATTGGTGCATCAAATATAGACGCTTTAACTCTCTCTAGTGTTTTACCTAATAAAGTCCAACTACCAAAATCTATAAACTGTTTAGCTTGATGTTTTTTGGCATTTGGCCAAAGTCTCGTTCCTGCTCCACCACATAAAATAACTGGGCGAATTTTCATCAAATTTTTGAATAATCCTTAACTTCTTTTTTCTTACCAGGATGGGTTGGTGCTCCTAAATAAGCAGGTCCAACTGTTTGAGCATATTTCCAAAGTGTGCCTGATCCAAAATCAGATTTTCTAGCCTTCCATTTTCTTTTTCTTGAAGCTAATTGAGCTCTAGTTAATCGAACATTAATAGTTCCTTTCTTAGCATCGATATCAATCATATCTCCATTACGTAATAAAGCGATAGGTCCACCTAAAGCTGCCTCAGGTCCAACATGGCCTACACAAAATCCTCTAGTTGCTCCTGAAAATCTTCCATCAGTTATTAAAGCAACCTTCTCTCCTTTACCTTGTCCATAAATAGCGCCTGTTGTTGAGAGCATTTCTCTCATTCCTGGTCCACCTACTGGTCCTTCGTATCTAATAATAATTACATCACCATCTTTATATTTTTTACTTTGAACTGCTTTCATTGCACTTTCTTCATTATCAAAACATCTTGCTCTTCCAGTAAACTGTAATTTTTTAAGTCCTGCAATTTTTACAATTCCACCATCTGGAGCTAAATTTCCTTTTAATCCAACCACACCACCCGTTGGTGATAAAGGATTTTTATAAGATCTCATTACTTTTTGTTTTGAATTAAATCTAATTTTCTTTAGATTTTCTTTCATAGTTTTACCTGTAACTGTCATACAGTCACCATGAATAAAACCACCTTCATAAAGAGTTTTTAATAACATTGGAACACCGCCAGCTAACCACATATCTTTTGCAACATATTTTCCACCTGGTTTTAAATCTGCAAGATAAGGTGTTCTTTTAAATATTTTTGCAACATCCATTAAATCAAATTTAATTCCTGCTTCGTTAGCTATTGCAGGTAAATGTAATCCTGCATTTGTTGAGCCACCAGTTGCAGCAACAATTGTTGCAGCGTTTTCTAATGCTTTTCTTGTAACAATATCTCTTGGTTTAATTTTTTTAGCTAATAGTTCCATTACCATTTTACCGCTTAATTTTGCATACTTATCTCTTTCTTCATATGGAGCTGGTGTTCCTGCTGAATAAGGTAAAGCTAAACCAATAGCTTCTGATACACAGGCCATTGTATTTGCAGTAAATTGTCCACCACATGCACCTGCACTTGGACATGCAACTAATTCTAATTTTCTTAATTCTTTTGCTGACATTTGCCCTGATGAATGTTTTCCAACTGCTTCAAAAACATCTACAACAGTTACATCTTTACCTTTATATCTTCCTGGTAGTATTGATCCTCCATAAATAAAAACACTTGGAACATTTAATCGAACCATCGACATCATCAAACCTGGTAAAGATTTATCACAACCTGCAATACCTACTAATGCATCATAACAATGACCTCTAACAGTAAGTTCTGCACTATCTGCTATCACTTCTCTAGAGATTAATGAAGATTTCATTCCTTCATGACCCATTGCAATACCATCAGTAACAGTAATTGTACAAAATTCTCTTGGTGTTCCACCAAAAGCTCTAACACCCTTCTTAACCGATTGTGCTTGTCTCATAAGAGCAATATTACACGGAGCAGCTTCATTCCACGTAGATACAACGCCTACAAAGGGTTTTGAAACATCTTTCTCAGTTTCACCCATTGCATAATAAAATGATCTATGTGGCGCTCTATCAGCACCTAATGATGTATGTCTACTAGGTAATTTCTTTTTATTAAACTTCCGCATTATAAACTTTCAATTGTTAATGATATTTTTTTGATATCATTTTTTAAATTACTATAGTTAGTTTTTTCTTGTTCAACAATATTTTTTGGAGCTCTATTGGTAAATCCTTTGTTAGATAATCGTTGAGATATTTTGTCCATTTCCTCTTGATATTTGTTCTGTCTTTTAACTAAGTTTTCTTTTATCAGATTTAAATCAACATTCTCATCAAAATAAATCTTAAATATGTCACCAGATATAACCAATGTTGCTGACGGTTTTTCTTGGTCTTTATCAAAGAAATTATTGATACGACCAAGCTTTTTGAGAATAATTTCATTATTGGTCATTAATGTTTTGTTTTTTTTAGCAATTTTGTTAATTGAAATATCAATAAATGAACCTGGGCTAACATTTAGCTCATTTTTAAAGGATCTAAGTTCAGAAATAACATTGATGATACTCTCTACATCTTTCATAGATTGATCTTTCTTAGCATTGCCTGATGGCCAATTAGCGTACATTAAGAAATTCTTATCTGATTTATCAAATTTATTTTTTAACCAGATTTTCTCAGTAACAAATGGAATAAATGGATGAAGAATAACAAGTATTTGTTTAAATATATAAGCTGATACTTCTTTTACTTCTTTTTTAGATTTTTCATCATCTGAAAACAGAATAGTTTTTGAAAGCTCAATGTACCAGTCACAATAAGAATGCCAAGCAAACTGGTAGGCATTTTTAGCTGCTTCATCAAATCGATAATCTTTAAGATTTTTCTCAATTTTATCTTTGGTCTGAATTAGTTCTGAATAAATCCATTTATTAATATTTAGTGTAGTTTTAGGAACTTTATCAGTTTTATTAAAATCACATTTATTGGTAATTAAAAAATTATTAGCATTCCATAATTTATTTAAAAAGTTCCTATACCCCTTAACTCTATCTTCTGAAAGCTTAACATCCGTTCCTGGTGATGCCATTGAAAGAAGAGTAAATCTTAAAGCATCTGCACTATATTTTTCAATTAAATCTAATGGGTCAATTACATTACCTTTTGACTTAGACATTTTTTGACCTTTTTCGTCTCTAACTAAAGCATGGACATAAATATCTTTAAATGGTTCTTTGTTTAAAAATTCCATTCCAAACATCATCATTCTAGCAACCCAAAAGAAAATAATATCAAAACCAGTTACTAAAACAGTTGTTGGATAAAACTTCTTAACAAAATCTTTTTTATTCGGCCAACCTAATGTTGCAAAAGGCCATAAACCAGATGAAAACCAAGTATCTAAAACATCAGGATCCCTAGTAATTTTAACATCTTTTTTATAAAACTTTTTAGCTTGTTTTTTTGCATCAGTCTCATTTGATGCAACAAATATTTTTTTATCTGGTCCATACCAAGCTGGTATTTGATGACCCCACCAAAGTTGTCTAGAAATACACCAAGGCTCAATATTATTCATCCATTGGAAATAAGTTTTAGACCAATTTTCTGGAAAAAAATTTGTTTTTTTTGTTTTAACTATTTGCTTAGCTTTAACAGATAATTTTTTTGCGTTTACAAACCATTGCTCTGTTAAAAAAGGTTCAATAACTGAATTTGATCTATCCCCATATGGCACTTTATTTTTAATATTTTCTTCTTTTACAAAAAAATCTTTTTCTTTTAACTCGTTTAAAATTTTTTTACGTGCTTCAAATCTATCTAATCCAACATAATCACTAGGTGCATTATTATTAATTTTTCCATCCTCAGTGAACACATTAATAATATCTAGCTTATTTCTTTGTCCAACATCATAATCATTAAAGTCATGTGCTGGAGTAATCTTTAATGCACCAGTTCCCTGTTCAGGGTCAGCATAATTATCTTTTATAATCTTTATTTTTCTGCCTACAATTGGGATAGTGACAGTTTTGCCCACATATTTTTTAAACCGTTTATCTTTTGGATTAACAGCAATAGCTGTATCACCAAGCATTGTCTCTGGCCTAGTTGTTGCAATAGTTATAAAATCATTAGAATTGTCTATTGGGTATCTAATGTAGTAAATCTTCGAGTTCATCTCTCTTTGATCTACCTCTAAATCTGATATTGCCGTTTTTAAAACTGTGTCCCAATTGACCAGTTTTTCTGCTTTATAAATTAATTTTTTTTTATGTAGTTCAACGAAAACTTTAATTACGGATTCTGATAAATTTTCATCCATCGTAAAAGCATTTCTAGACCAATCACAAGAACACCCAAGTTTTTTAAGCTGATTAATAATAATGTCCCCATATTGATTTTTCCATTCCCACACCTTTTCTATAAACTTTTCTCTACCTAAATCATTTTTATTTAAATTCTCTTTTTCAAGTTTTTTTTCAACAAGAGCTTGGGTAGCAATACCTGCATGATCTGTACCAGGTTGCCATAAAGTTTCGTAATTATTCATTCGATAATAGCGAACTAAAAGATCTTGAATTGAATTATTTAAAGCGTGACCCATATGTAGACTACCAGTAACATTAGGTGGTGGGATTACTATTGAATATTTTTTTTTATTTTTCTTTGGTTTGAATAATTCGTTTTTTTCCCAATATGTATAAATATTATCTTCTACTTCAGAATGTATATATTTATCACTACTCATGGGTATAGATAGTTTATAATTTATTAATCTAAATTAACAATAATCAAATTAGAACGTTATTTAATAGACTAATCGCAAATATTTAATATAAAACTCTTTGTAGCTATCTACTAAAACTGGCAACGTGGCGGAATGGTTACGCAGAGGATTGCAAATCCTTGTATCCCGGTTCGATTCCGGGCGTTGCCTCCAAAAAAAATCTTGTTTTAGTTTAAAAAGAAAGTAAGTTGAGATTTTTATATTCCTCGGTAGCTCAGTTGGTAGAGCAGTTGACTGTTAATCAATTGGTCGCAGGTTCGAGTCCTGCCCGAGGAGCCAGATTTATCCAACTCTTGAAATTTTATTATCTGTAACTTGTAAAGATTTTGTAAATTTTAATTTTTGATCATTATTTAGTTCAGAGTATAGCTTTACTAAAAAATTATAATTAACATTCATGTGACCTTCTTGAGATTTTTCTAAATTTACTAAGTATTCTGAAAAATCTTCAAAAAAATAATTAATAGGTACCTTCAAGTAGTTCGAAAGTTGTAATAGTCTTATTGAGCTTACACCATTAGTACCTTTTTCGTATTTTTGTATTTGTTGAAATGTAACGTTAATTGCCTTTGCTACTTTTGTTTGTGTTAAACCTAAAGCTAGCCTTCTAAGCTTAAGCTTATTGCCTAAATGCTTATTAAAATTATCTTCCATTAAGACCCCTCTTAATTATATTTAAAAATCGATTTAACAAATTTTTAATCTTTACTGCAACAAATTAATTTTTTATTTTTTAGCAAAAAATCAGTTATACTGAAAATATGTCAAGTAATACTTGAAGCATAATTTAATAAATATTCCTTGAATTTACTGTTATCTATAGTATCTGGCTTAAAAAAAGTTTGGTTCTATCACTCTTTGGGTTGTCAAAAAATTCTTTGGTATCTGCTTTTTCAACTATCATTCCTTCATCCATGAATATCATTTGATCTGCCACCTCTTTTGCAAAACCCATTTCATGAGTTACAACAATCATGGTCATCCCTTGTTTTGCAAGATTTACCATTACATCAAGCACTTCTTTAATCATTTCAGGATCTAAAGCAGACGTTGGCTCATCAAAAAGCATTATTTTAGGCTCCATACATAAAGCTCTAGCTATAGCAACTCGTTGTTGCTGACCACCAGATAATTGACCAGGATATTTATATGCTTGATCTAATATTTGAACTCTTTCCAAGTGCTTTAGTGCTAATTCTTCAGCTTCTTTTTTTGGCATCTTTTTTACCCAAATAGGAGCCAGTGTACAATTATCTACAATTGATAAATGAGGAAATAAATTAAATTGTTGAAATACCATTCCAACTTCTGCTCTAATTTGCTCTATATTTTTAGTGTCTTCGGTTAATGTTGTCCCATCAACTATTATGTCACCTTCTTGATGTTCCTCTAATCTATTTATACATCTTATTAATGTTGATTTACCAGAGCCTGAAGGACCACAAACAACAATTTTTTGTTTTGGTTTTACTTCTAAATTTATTCCTTTTAAAACTTGAAAATCTCCAAACCATTTATTCATATTATTAATTTGAATTATATTGTCTGACATATTTTATCGATCTGTTTTATATTTTTGTTCTAAATTATAACTATATTTACTCATTGCATAACAAATAATCCAGAAAATTATTGCTGCAAATACATAGCCTTCCATTGCAAATCCTAACCACTCAGGATTAGTTTTGGCTAAATTCAACATTCCTACTATTTCTAAGAGACCAACTACAAAAATTAACGGTGTATCTTTAACTAAAGCTAAAAATGTATTGGCTATACCAGGTATAACTAATTTTAAAGCTTGAGGTAAAATTACAAATATATGCATTCTCCAATAACCCATACCTAATGATTTTGCGGCTTCATACTGACCTCTAGGAAGTGCTTGCAGCCCTCCTCTAATAACTTCCGCAACATATGCTGCCTCAAATAACGAAATAGCAATTATACATCTTACCAATTTATCTATAAAAAAATCTGCTGGTAGAAACATTGGAAACATTACAGCAGACATAAATAATACTGTAATTAAAGGAACACCCCTCCAAAATTCAATAAAACCTACTGATATATATCTTATTAATGGAAATTCTGATCTTCTTCCTAGAGCGAAAGCCATACCTATCGGAAAACAAAAAATTAAGCAGAAGAATGAAATTATAAAAGTTAATGACAAACCACCCCAAGCACCTGTTTCAACCCAATTCAATCCATCTAATTTACCTAATTCAATTAATTCTTCATAAAATATGAAATATTTCAATAAAACATAAAGAGCAAAAGGAACAATTAAAAAATAATAGAACTTGAACTTACTTGGAATGAAAAAACCAATTATGATAGATAGAATTGCAGCGATAATTCCATATGAAAAATCAAAGAATACTGGGCCACCAGAAATAAAGAAAAATATGAACAAGAAGGCTATGAATGGGTAAATTACAACATAATAAAGTGTTAAATATTTCTTAAATCTATCAGTAGCAAAAAATCCAACTGAACCAAGTAAGGCCAAAGCTATAAAAGATAAATTTATTCTCCATTGTTCTCCGTTTGGATACATTCCATACATAAATCTTCTTATCCAAACTTTAATATACGTCCAACAAGCGCCTGAACCTGTACAAACGTCTTTTGAGTCTCCTGCAAAACTAGCATCAACATAAAACCAACTTAATATAGGTGGAATTGATTTTATAATTATAAATATAATTAATAATGACAAAACAGCATTAAAATTATTAGTATTAATATTTTTGTTTAAAAGATCTAAATGCTTATTCCCACTTAATTCAATTCTTATAAAAAAAAGACCAATAAAACCTAAAATAAGTGGCAATAAAAAACTCAAAAAAGAAGGCAAAAAACCTGTTAGATTTAAACTAAAAAATGAGTTTAAAAGAACATCTAAAACACTAACAAAAAACAAAAAAGAACCCAAATATAGGAAAGTGTAAAGATTAGACTTGTCGGGCTTTAAAAAATTAATTTTAGACACTACTTTTCCTGTATTGCTATTTTGTTATTGTACCAATTCATAAATAATGAAATTGAGATACTTAATGATAAATAAGTAAACATTGTAATAGATACTATTTCAATTGCTTTACCCGTTTGCATTAATGCAGTTCCTGCAAAAACTAGTACTAGGTCAGGATAAGCTATTGCTGCAGCTAGCGAAGAATTTTTGGTAAGATTTAAATATTGGTTCGTTGTAGGTGGAATTATTATTCTGAGAGCCTGTGGCATTACTACTAGCTTTAAAACTTGATTGGGTGTTAATCCAATTGATGCAGCGGCTTCTTTTTGGCCTTTACCAACACCTTGAATTCCTGCTCTTACACATTCTGCTATAAAAGTTGCAGTATATAAAGATAAAGATAAAGCTAAAGCAATTAATTCAGGTGGCAAACTTACACCACCTTCATAAATAAATGATGTTGTTGCTAGTTGTTTTAAAACAGGAACTTCAAATGATAGTCTTACACCTCCGAATAAAAAACTTAAAAGAGGTAAAATAAAAATTAAACCTATTGAAATTAATAAAACTGGTGTTTGTTTACCCTGTGTTTCTTGTAATTTTTTCGCACGAATTCGAATTACTATTATTGAAATAATAGCAGCAACTAATGAATAAAAGAAAATATCAAAATTTTGCCAAATAAAAGCAGGGACATACAAACCTTTTATTGTTAAAAATGAAATTCCAAACATTGCCTCAGCATCTTGTGGAAGTGGTAATGCTCTTAAAGCTGCAAAATACCAAAAAAATATTTGTAATAATAGCGGAATATTTCTAAAAAATTCAACGTAAAAAGCTGCAAACTTGTTGATTAAATAGTTTGGAGATAATCTTGCTATACCAACAATTACTCCAAGTATTGTAGCAAAGATAATTCCTATTACTGAAACCAGTATAGTGTTTAGTAGACCTACTAAATATGCTCTAAAATATGAATGGGATCCATCATACTCTATTAGAGAAAACTGAACATCAAATGAAGATTCTTGTGATAAAAATCCAAAACCAAAATCAATACCTCTATTTTCCATATTGACTTGAGCATTATAAGTAAAAAAACCAAAGACAAGAACG
This sequence comes from uncultured Pelagibacteraceae bacterium, assembly GCA_902515095.1. Taxonomy (GTDB): domain Bacteria; phylum Pseudomonadota; class Alphaproteobacteria; order Pelagibacterales; family Pelagibacteraceae; genus Pelagibacter. Next base: position 40,219 of record CABXTC010000001.1, on the reverse strand, counting down.
ACAGCTATAACTGTCATTAATTGTGGACCTATATCTTTAAGTTTAAAATTCACAGTTTGAATAATATATGAGTTTAAAAAAAAAGGGCTAGAAAAATCTAGCCCTTTTTAAGTAATTTATAACTTAAATTATCTTGATGGCGGAACGTATAAAATACCACCTTTAGTCCATAATTCATTTGGACCTCTGTCTGGTAAAATACCAGTGTCAGCTATATTTCTTTTATAACTTTCACCATAGTTTCCAACTTGTTTGATAATTCTTAAGTTCCACTCATTATCTAAACCAAATGCTGCACCCATTTCACCCTCAGCACCAACAAGTCTTTTGATTTGTGGATTATCTGAAGTTTTCATTGAGTCTGCATTAGCCGAAGTAATACCGTATTCTTCTGCTTCGATCATAGTGTTCAAAGACCATCTAACGATATCTTCCCATACTGCATCACCTTGTCTAACAACTGGTCCTAAAGGTTCTTTAGAAATAGTTTCTGGTAGAACAATGTGTTCATCAGGGTTTTTCATTTTAGTTCTTTGAGCAGCTAAACCAGATTTATCAGTAGTATAAGTATCACATCTTCCGGCATCATAAGCAGCTACAACTTCATCAGCTTTTTCAAAAGCAACTGGCTCATAAGAAATTCCTCTTGAATTAAAGAAGTCTCTCATGTTTAACTCAGTTGTTGTACCAATGTTAGTACAAGCTGAGATACCATTTTTGAATTGACTAGTTGAAGTAATACCTGAACTTTTTCTTACCATGAAACCTTGTCCATCGTAAAAGTTCACACCTACGAAAGTAAGTCCGATATCAGCATCTCTAGAAAGAGTCCAAGTTGTGTTTCTTGATAAGATATCAATCTCACCAGAAGTTAAAGCTGTAAATCTTTCTTTAGCACTTAGTGGTGTAAACTTAACTTTGTTTGCGTCACCTAATACTGCAGCAGCTACCGCTCTACATACATCAACGTCAACACCAGTCCAATTTCCTGCAGCGTCAGCATTAGAAAATCCTGGAAGACCTTGAGATACTCCACATCTTACAAAACCCTTCTTTTGAGTGTTTTTAAGTGTTTTAGATTTTTTAGCAGCCATAGACTCTGTTGTAAAAGTGAACAACACAGCTACCATAGCAACTAAAGAAGTTAATTGTTTTAAGTATTTAAACATATTTCTTCCTATTGTTTATTTATTTGTTAACAAATAATTCAAAATTATTTTTGAATATTCATAATTTAAGCATGTTCAAAAAAACTCTTCAAGAAGAATTTATTGGGTTTTTTGACTTAGAGAAATTCTAGTCAAGCTAATAATCTCATCTAAAATAACAATAAAAACAGATTTATGGCGCGCCCTGGAGGATTCGAACCTCCGACCCTCGGTTTAGAAAACCGATGCTCTATCCAGCTGAGCTAAGGGCGCAGCTAATTTACACATAACATATACAATAAATATCTAATTTTTAAAAAGGAATTTTTTTAGAAGAAGCAAAATTGTTAATAACTCTATTCTACCAATAATCATAAAGAAAATTAGACAAGATTTTGTAAAAAATTCAAGATTATTAAAATTAAAATTTTCTAAACCATAAATTGAAGAATTAACAGTATTCATCAAAGTTAAAATAGATAATTTAAATGAGCTGATAAAATCGACACCACTTAAACTCAATAATGATACTAAAGTGAATAATGACAAGATAAAAATTATAATTGTTAAAAAATATTTATTTATTTCATTAAGATTAAAATTAATCTTTGTAAAAATAAGTTTGTTCATAAATACATTTTTTGGTCTACTAAATGATAAGATTTGATTCAAAGAAAATTTTAAGAGTGAGTAAATTTTTATAAATCTTAAACCTGAGCTTGTTGAAAAAAAAGATCCACCTATAATTACTAAAATTAAATAAACAAAATTTAAATTTGATTGTTGGGTATTAAGAGAAAAACCAATATTTGATATACTGGTCGTTATAGCTAAAAGATTATTTGAAAAATTATAATTAAAACTAAAAAAAAGAAAAAAAATAGATATTACTGTTATTAAATATATTACTAAATGTAGATCTTCATAAAAAAAATTTAAATCATTTTTTTTTGAAAAAAATAAATTGTATATAAAAAATAAACTAAAAAAGGATAAAAGCATTAATATAGACACAATTATTATCTGATAATTATCTCTAATAATATTTGATAAATCGTTAACAGGTAAAAAACCACCAGATGAAATTATTGTTAAAGCAAGATTAAAGGAGTCAAATGTCCTTATTGAAAAAAATTTTAATACTATAAAAATAAATATTGTTAAGGAAGAATACAAAATAAAAATTTTTGTCGCTTGTTTTAAGCTCTCTGAACTGCTTAAAGTTGTAAAATTGGTCAAAGTCTTTTTAAAACTTTCATCATATATATCGATCAGATAAATTATTGAAAAAAGAAAGTATAGACCACCTATCCATTGAATCGAGGATCTCCATAATATTAAACTTTCATCTATAAGTTTTATGTTTTCAAAAATAGTGAAACCTGTTGATGTAAAACCAGAAATTGACTCAAAATATGAATTTAGGAATGTAAGATTATATATACTTAAATAAAACGGGATAGATAATATTAAGGGGATTAATAAATAACCCAAAAAAATAGTTAATATTTTTTCAAAAATATTTGGTTTTTTATTCTCAATTCCAAACTTGTAAAAGATCAAAAAAATTAAAAACGAAGATAGTAGTGTATAATAATATGTATCTAAATTAAGATAAAGATTGAAGTAATATGAATAAATTATATTAAAAAAAGATAATACAGAAGAAATACCAAAAAAAAAACTTAAATATTTAATTTGTAATCCAAACATTAAATTAGACAGAGCTTAATCTGAAAAGATTTTCAACAACCGGTATAGTATCTTTTTTAACAATTAAAACCACTTGATCATCATTTTGAAATTTAAAGTCTGATTTAGGAATTATTACTTTTTTGTCTCTTAATACAGCTCCAATTCTTATTTGATCTGGTAGATCCGCATTTTTTAATTCTTTATTAATTAATTCAGATGTCTCAATAATTTCTGCTTCAATAACTTCATATTCTCCATTGGATATTGTGTATGCGTTCTCGATAGTTCCTTTGTGAACATGTTTTAAAATACTTGATACTGTGTTCATTCTGGGATCAATTAAATCATCAATCTTAAGAGAAGACTGTAATAATGAATAATTTGGTTTGTTAATTAAGGCCATTGTTCTTTTGTTTTCAATATTCTTTTGGTCTTTAACAAATTTTTCAACAAGGACACTGACCATCAAGTTGTCTTCATCATCGTTAGTTAATGCAAGCACAGTCTCAGCCTCATCCAAATTTGCTTCTGATAAAACCTCTTCGTCTAATCCGTCACCATTAATAACAATTGAATTATTTAATTCATTTGCTAAATATTCTGCACGTGATTTTTGTTTTTCCACAATTTTTACTCGTACGCCTTCAAGAGTTTCCTCAATGTTTTTTGCAAGATTATAACCAATATTTCCCCCTCCAATAATCAAAACTTTTTTTGATATTTTTTCTGTATGTCCGAAAGCTTCAAGAGTTTCTGGCATCTGAGAAGAGTTAATAATTACATAAATTTTATCATTTTCTTCAATAGCATCATTTTTTTTTGGGATAAAAGATTTTTCACCTCTAATTATAGCAATAATATTTGCATCTAAATTTGGAAATTTTTTAGTCAATTCATTTAACTTTAAGCCTATAAGTTTGCAATTATTTTGAATTAGTATTTCTAATAATCTAATTTGATTGCCTGCAAAAGGTACACTGTCAAGAGCACCTGGAGCTTCTAATTTTCTTTGGATAGATTTAGCAATTTCAATTTCTGGTGAAATTATTACGTCAATTGGTAAATTTTCTTTATTATAAACTCTTGTAAATTTAGGATTAAGGTAATCTTGAGATCTGATTCTAGCAATTTTTTTTTGGATATTGAATATTGAGAACGCAATTTGACAAATTAACATGTTAATTTCATCATTCCTTGTGACGGCAATAATCATGTCTGTTTCAGTGGCATTAGCTTTTTCAAGAATTGATGGATAGGTTGCTTTACCAACTATTGCTTTAACATCTAAAGTTTCGTTAATTTTTTGTATATCATCACTTGATTGATCAATTACGGTAATAGAATGACCCTGCTCACTTAACAATTTAGCAATCGTAAAACCTACCCTTCCAGCCCCACAAATTATAATATTCATATTAATTAAATTCTTTTATCCCAAGACCTTTAAGCTTCCTGTGAAGAGCGCTTCTCTCCATTCCAACAAAAGTAGCCGTTTTAGATATATTTCCATTAAATTTCTTCAGTTGAATAGTTAAATACTCCTTTTCAAACTTTTCTCTAGCCTCTTTTAATGGCACAGATAGGTTATTTTCGTTAACTTTTCCATTATTGTCATTATTTTTCAAGGATTCCTTAATTATGTTCGAAATTTTATCTTGAGTATTTGGTTGTAATATTGCAATTCTTTCTATTAAATTTCTTAATTCTCTTACATTTCCATGCCACTCATGGTTTAACACATAGCTATTATTTTCATCAATATCTAACATCTTAATATTATAACTCTTAGATATTTGTTTGGAAAAATAATTTATTAAAAGTGGGATATCTGAAATTCTCTTGTTTAATGGTTTTATAATAATTTCAAAAACATTTAATCTATGAAATAAATCTTCCCTAAAATTTCCATATTCAATTTCTTTTTTTAAATCCTTACTTGACGAACAAATCAATCTTACATCAACATTGATATCATTATTTCCATTAACTCTTTTAAATTTTTGATCAGTGAGTACTCTTAAAATTTTTGATTGAATATCTAAAGGAATCTCAGATACTTGATCTACTAATAAAGTTCCCTTATTTGCTTTTTCTAATGCTCCATAAGATATTGAACCATCATTTTTTTCCTCACCAAATAACTCTAATTCATATTTATTATTATCTAACAACGCTCCATTAATTATTATAAATGGATTATTCTTTCTCTTAGATTTTTTATGAATTTTTCTTGCAATTAATTCTTTACCTGAACCCGAAGGACCATTTATAAAAATTCGGCTCTCTGTAATTGAAATTTTATCTATTTGATCTCTTATATTTGATATATTTTTACTCTCCCCAATTAAATCATATGATGAAAAAAGTTTATTCTCATATTCTTTATTTTGATTTTTAAGATTTAAATTTTCCACAGCTCTATTTATAAAATTTAATAACCTTGTACGATCAAAAGGTTTTTCAACAAATTCAAATGCACCATGTTTTAAAGAATTAATTGCCATCTCTATGTTTGCGTGTCCCGAAATCATTATTACTGGAACATCATAATTTTTAGATTTTATATGAGTTAAAAGTTGAATCCCGTCATTATCTCCTTTATCTAATTTTACATCTAAGATAGCAACATCTGGCATTTTTTTGTCTATTTCACTAAGGGCTTGATTATAATTTGCAGCTACTCTAGTTTTATAGCCAGCATCCATTATTAAATCATTCAGAATATTTCTAATATCTGAATTATCATCAACAATTAAAATTTCTACACTCATTAGTTAAATATAATTTCTACTTTGGCTCCATAAGGTATAGCAACAAAATTTAATTTTCCATTATGATCATTAATAATTTTGTTGACTATTGAGAGTCCTAATCCTGTCCCATTTTTTTTTGTTGTAACATAAGGGTTTAAAATTTCATTTAGATTATTTGAAAAAGAGCCAAATCCTGATCCATTGTCTATAATTATAATGTATATTTGGTTATTCTTTTGAAAAATTTCAATATCAATAATCTTCTCAAAATTGCTTACATTTTCAGCTTTTTGTTGAATACTTTCAATAGAATTTTTGATCAGATTAAAAATAACCCTATTCATTTGTTCTTTATCACTTTCAAGTAAAATTGAAGGTTTTTCGGATATTAAATTTATTTTTATTGATGAATCGATTTGAGATAACAATCTAATATTATCATCAATAATCTTAATTAAATCATTATTTTTTAGAATTGGTTTAGGCATCCTTGCGAAATCTGAAAATTCGTTTACCAAATTACCAATTTGTTTAATTTGATTGTTAATAATTTTTAAATTTTCCTCAAAATTATCTTTTTCGTTAACATCTATTTGTTTGGTATATTTTTCTTTAATTCTATCAATAGTTAATTGAATAGGTGTAAGTGGATTTTTGATTTCGTGAGCAAGTTTTCTTGCAAGATTACCCCAAGCTTCATGTCTTTCATTAATAATTAATTTTTCTTGCTGATTTTTTAATCTGACAATCATTGAGTTAAAATTTTTATTCAATATTTCTAAATCTTTATCAGTTTTAATTTCAGGAACTTTAGTTGTTAAATCACCATCACCAATAGCTGTAGATGCATAAATCAAATTATTAATAGATCTAAAAAATCTTGAAGAAAATTTGATAGCAATTGTTATAGAAATAAATAACAATAAAGTAACTATGATAATATATATAATTGCAAAAGATATCTTAATACCAGTGCTTCTATCTTCTACAGTGTAATAAAAATTAATTGCTTCCTGAGACTCAGTTAGATATTGAGAAATATTTTTATCAAGATATTTTACTACATATAAAAATCTATTTTCAAAAGCTTGGAGTCTGATTATAGCTGCAGATATGTTTTCTGGTGCATTAATTATTTTAAGTGGTCTATCATCATCTAAGACTAATTTTAAAGCACCTTCTAGTGGAGGAATATAGTTTGATGGATCATCAACATTAGTGAATAATAATCTTTTATTTTGATCAATTATATGTATTTGATCAATATCTCGTATTAATTTTTGAGTTTTTAAAAACTTTTTATATTCCTTTTTATTATCATTAAGAAATTTGGCACTTTTATTTGTATCAAAAGCAATCAGTACAATATCAGCCTCAATTTTATTTCTTACTTGTTGAATATAACTTTTCGCAAGTTCATAAGAGTTATTAACAACTGTTGTAACTTTCTTGTCAAAATATTTTTCTAAAGCAAATGAAAATAAAAAAAGTGAAAAAATTGAAATTAAAATAGATGGAATTAAAGTAAAAAGTGAAAAATATGTAATATATCTTTTGTTTGATTTAAGACCATCTTTATCGATGTCAGTCCTAATTGATCTTTTTACTTCTAAAAAAATGAATATAAATAATAATATAAGTAATAAAATATTTAAGATTAATAAATATTGTAAATTATTTTGATTTAATTCTATGAAACTTCTATCAATAAATGTTAAAAAAGTTAAAAAACCTAAAAATAGTGTAATACTAGATAAAATTATTATGAATATATTTTTTTTCAAAAATTCAATCATGTTTTAGAATTATAGCATTTAATCAAATGAACAACTATTTTGTAATATTAGCAGCTGGAAAAAGTAGTAGATTTAATAAAAAAAAACATAAGCAATTATATATCTATAAAAATAAAGAAATTATTGATCATTCAATTGATAAATCATTAAATTCTAAGCTTTTTAAGAAGATAGTAATTGTTACCAATAATCCAAAACATCTTAAAAAAAAGAAATACCATAAATCAATAAAGATTATTAGTGGTGGCAGAGAAAGATCGGACTCATCTTTACTTGCTCTGAAATATCTTAAAAGATTTAAACCAAAAAATGTCTTTATACATGATGCAGCTAGACCAAATTTTTCGATAAAATTATTAAAAAATTTGGCAAAAAGTCTAAAAAAAAATATAGCAGTTGTGCCCACTATAAATTCAATAGACGCCATTAAATATAAGATCAAAAATCAAATATTTAATCTCAATAGAGAAAATTCTTTTTTAACACAAACACCCCAAGCTTTTAGATTTGAATATTTATTTGAACTTGCTGTCAAACAAAAAAATAAAGTTAATGATGAAGCAACTCTGTTTGTTGAAAAAAACTATAAAATTAAGTTTATACCTGGAGAAGTTAAGAATAATAAAATCACTTATTTTAATGACATAAATATTCCAAAAACATATTTTGGTTTGGGTTTTGATTTACATAGGTTAATTAGAAATAAAAAACTTTATTTAGGCGGAATTAGAATTCCTTTTCATTCCGGTCTTAAAGGTCATTCAGATGGAGATGTAATTATTCATGCCATAATTGACTCAATTCTTGGTGCTTTAAGAAAAAAAGATATTGGAACTTACTTTCCTAACACAAAAAAATATCAGAATATAAGATCTCCAAAAATGTTAAAGCCAATCATGGATAGTTTTAATAGATCAAATTTTTCTATCAATAATCTGGATATAAATCTAATATGTGAACAACCAAAAGTTTCTAAATATAGAGATAAGATTATAAATTCAATATCAAAACTAATGAATTTAGATAAAAGTCTAATTAATCTTAAGGGTAAAACGGTTGAGAAATTAGGTTTAATAGGAAAAGAAAAAGCAATTGCTTGTGAAGTAATAATTTCAATTACAAAACATGATTAAAACTTTAAATACTCTATTTGTTACAATGTTTGGGTTAGGAAAAATTTCAAAAATCCCAGGTACAATTGGGTCTCTTGTTACAGCAGCTCTTCTATATTTTTTCTTTCATATAATGGAAATATCCTCAAATATAATACTCATAGTTTTCATGATTATTTTTATTTTTTCATTTTATTCTATTGCAGAACATATTAAAGAAAATGAAAATAAAGATCCAAAGGAAATTATAATTGATGAATTCATTGGTCAATCTATTCCATTATATCTTTATGAAATTTCACACGGTACACAAAAGTCTCCTGATGAGGCTATAATTTTTTACGGTATTTGCTTTGTATTATTTAGATTTTTTGACATAGTTAAACCCTTCCCGGTAAGTTTTTTTGATAAAAATTTTAAAAATAGTTTTGGTGTAATCATGGATGATGTTTGTGCAGGATTTTATGTTGTTTTATCTTTGATTCTATTTATGGTTTTAAATAATTATTTTATCTAATGAAGTCTTTAATAAGAATATTAACTAAAAAAAAACTAAAGATTTCTTTTGCGGAGTCTTGCACAGGAGGACTATTAGCTAGCACTGTTACTTCAATTAGTGGTGCATCGAAAATATTTAACTTAGGATTGGTTACGTATTCAAATCAAGCTAAAATAAGGATATTGAAGATTAACAAAAATATAATTAAAAAATATGGAGCGGTAAGTCATCAATGCTGTCTGGCAATGGTTTATAATTTATCTAAAATCTCAAAGGCTCATATAAATATATCAATAACTGGTATAGCAGGACCAAAAGGTGGTTCAAAACAAAAGCCTGTGGGCTTAGTCTATATTGGGGTAAAAAAAGGTAATAAAATAAGAATAAATAAATGTTTATTTAAAGGTAAAAATAGATCATCAATACAAAAAGCTACAGTAAAAAAAGCTTTAAATTTAATTCTTGATGCTACCAAATAAATTTTCTGCTCTTTTCTGGAAAGCGTCAGCAATTTTCTCTAATCCGAATTGAAAAGAAACTATCATCAAAGAGTTTAAAAATTTATTTTTAATTTCAAAATCAATGTCAAATGTTACTTCAGTAATATCATCATTCTTATCAGTAAACGTCCAATTATTAGACAGGTGATTTAAAGGCCCCTCAATATTTTTTACAAATATTATGTCTTTTGATTCATTAAATAATACATCACTTTTATATGTATCTTTGAATGGTCCTTTACCAATTGTTAAATCAGCTATTATCTTAGTTAAGTCGCCCTCTTTTTTATTTTTGTAAATTTTTGCATCAAAACAAAAAGGTACAAACTCAGGATATTTTTCAATATCTAAAACTAAAGATATTAGATCTTGTTTTTTACATTTAATTAATCGCCTAACTGAAGCTTTGGGCATTAATGTCTGTTGATTCTATTCTGTTGTAACTTAGCAAAATCTTCATCTGCATGATAAGAAGACCTTGTTAAAGGTGAAGAAGAAACTAATAAAAAACCTTTAGACTTTGCAATTAACTCTAAATCTTTAAATTCATTTGGATGATAATATCGTTCTAAAGGATGGTGCTTGACGGAAGGTTGAAGATATTGACCAATAGTAATAAAATCAACATTTGCAGATCTTAGGTCGTCCATAACTTGGATAATTTCATCATGTTCTTCACCGAGACCAACCATAATTCCAGATTTAGTAAAAATTTTATCATTGTTTTTTTTTGCATTTTTTAAAAGCTCCAGTGATGCAAAATATCTAGCACCGGGTCTTACTTTTACATAAAGTCTAGGTACTGTTTCTATATTATGATTAAAAACATCCAAATCTGCTTCAAGTATTTTTTTATAAGAGTCGCCTTTTCTTAAAAAGTCAGGAGTTAAAACTTCTATTGTAGTATTTGGATTTTTTTTTCTTGTAGTATCAACAACTTTCTTAAAATGATTTGAACCACCGTCAGATAAATCATCTCTGTCTACTGAGGTAATAACAACATGTCTTAAATTTAGTTTTTTTACTGCATTAGCTATCTTAATATCCTCAAATGGATCTAATTTTTCAGGTTTACCAGTTTTAACATCACAAAAAGCACACGCTCTAGTACATGTGTCTCCCATTATCATAAATGTAGCATGTCTCTTGCTCCAACACTCAGAAATATTAGGACAGTTAGCCTCTTGGCAAACAGTTACAAGATTACTTTTATTTACAACTGTTTTTGTAATAAAAAATTCTTTACTATTTATTAATTTTGACCTTATCCATTCTGGTTTTTTTTTAATTGGGTTTACAGGATTATTAATTTTTTCTGGATGTCTTGGTTTTAATTTTTTAGTCATTTTTTTTAATTATATAAATTTTTTCACTTTTTTTGCCAAATAGGAATCTTTCTCTAATCAATGTTTCAACATAATCAAGATCCAGATTGTCACCTAATAATGAATTTTTAAAATCCAAGTCATTTATTTGATCTAACAATGATAATTCCTTATTTTTTGAATCATTTAAGATTTTTTTTTTTTCAAAGTATGAAAATAAACCTCTTTGACCAGATAAAAGATTAAAGAAAAAATACAGAATTAAGAAGATAGATACTAGTAAGAAATAATTATTTTTTAATTTTTTGAGCATCAATGAATCTTATTCATTCTACCTTTTTTTCCAAGTTCTTCTTCTATACGTATTAATTGATTGTATTTTGCCACTCTTTCTGATCGGGCCAAAGATCCAGTTTTAATTTGATTAGAATTAGTGCCTACTGCTAAATCTGCGATAAAAGTATCTTCGCTATCACCTGATCTGTGGGAAATAATCGTTTTAAATCCAATTATTTGTGCAAATTTTATTACTTCCAATGTTTCAGAAACTGTACCTATTTGATTTAGTTTTATCAATATTGCATTAGATGATAAGTTAAGAAATCCCTTTTTAAGTCTTTCAAGGTTAGTTACATACAGATCATCTCCTACAATTTGTATTGTATCAGTTGACTTCATTAACTTATTCCAAGAATTCCAATCATTCTCAGCAAAAGGATCTTCTATTGATTTAATTTTGTATTTTTGGATTATTTTTTTATATTCTTGAATAGATTTCTCTACAGAAACATATTTTTTAGAATGTATAGAATATTTATTTTTTTTGAACAGCTCATTGGCTGCTACATCCAAACAAATTGATACATCTTTACCATTTATAAAACCTGATTTTTTAATAGCTTTTACAATTAAATCTAGAGCTTGATTGTTATTATTTATCATTGGAGCAAATCCCCCTTCATCGCCAACTGAAGTGGATAAACCTTTGTCTTTTATGAGTTTACTTAAATTCTTTATTACTAAGAAACAAATTCTCATTGACTCAGAAAAACTTTTTGCGCGATCAGGTCTAATCATAAATTCTTGTATTCTCAATTCATTATTTGCATGTGCTCCACCATTTATTATATTCATTAAAGGAAATGGTAATCTAAAATTTTTTTTCACAAAAAAAGTTTTATATAATGGCAAATTTCTTACTTTTGCAGAAAGTTTTTTAACTGCAATCGAAACAGCTAAAATAGAATTGGCTCCTAATTTAATTTTTTGTTTTGTGCCATCTAAATTTATCATTAAAGCATCTATCTTTTCTTGATTATGAATATTCTGACCTTTTAATTTTTTTGAGATTTTTGAATTTATTATCTTAACTGCGCTTAAAACACTTTTTCCTAAATAACTTTTATTATTTATATCTCTTTTTTCAAAAGCTTCATAAGTTCCTGTTGATGCTCCAGAAGGGCATATTGCTTTAGCACTTTTATTTTTTGTAAAAACTTCAGCTTCGATTGTTGGATTGCCTCTACTATCATAAACTTGACGGGCTTTTACTTTTGTTATTTTACTCACTTATTTTTTATTAAATTATCTATATCATTTAATTGTCTTAATAAATTTTCCAATTTATCTAATGGCACCATATTGGGACCATCCGATGGAGCGTTATCAGGATCTTGATGAGTTTCTATAAAAACACCCGCAACACCTACGGCAACTGCAGCTCTTGCTAAGTACTCTACAAATTCTCGTTGACCTCCACTTTTTTCACCAAGCCCACCTGGTTGTTGCACAGAATGTGTAGCATCAAAAATAACTGGGTAACCATTTTTTGCCATGATGGGCAATGCTCTCATATCTGATACTAAAGTATTGTAACCAAAACTAGCACCTCTTTCGGTAACTAAAATATTTTTATTTCCAGAGTCCGAAATTTTTTTTGTTACATTGACCATATCCCACGGCGCTAAAAATTGCCCCTTTTTAACATTGATAATCTTATTTGTTTTGGCAGCAGCAACTAATAGATCAGTTTGACGACATAAAAAAGCTGGTATTTGTAAAACATCCACATGGCTTGCAACTATTGAACATTGTTCAATGTTGTGTATATCGGTTAAAATTGGTACATCGAGTTCTTTCTTTATCTTATCAAAAATTGGAAGAGAGGCATCTAAGCCTGCTCCTCTTTTGCCTTTAAGACTTGTTCTATTAGCTTTGTCAAAGGATGTTTTGTAAATAAATCCAACACCAAATTTCTTAGTAATATCCTGTATTTTACCTGCCATATCCATTGCATGTTGTTCAGTTTCAAGCTGGCAAGGACCTGCAATGATACATAATTTACTATCGTTTGAGATTTCTATTTTATTACAATTTACTTTGATGCTACTCATTTATAATTTTTTGATGCCTTGATAAATGAAGAGAATAAAGGATGCGGAGACAAAGGTCTAGATTTAAATTCTGGATGAAATTGAACGCCTATAAACCAAGGATGATTTTGGAGCTCAATTATTTCTGGTAATTTATTATCTGGTGACATTCCTGAAAAAATTAATCCCTTTTTTTCAAATTGATCTTTAAGTTTATTGTTAACTTCATATCTATGTCTATGTCTTTCTTTAATAGAACTAGACTTATAGATTCTATTTATGGCAGAATTATTTTTTAATTTAGCTTCATATAGGCCTAATCTCATTGTTCCACCTAAATCTTTGTCTGTTCCTTTAATTATTTTTCCGTTTTTATCCCATTCATTGATCAGACCAATAACTGGGTAGCATTTTCTGTCTAGTTCTGTAGATCCTGCTTTTTTAATCTTTAATTTATTTCGTGCAAATTCAACAATAGCCATTTGCATTCCAAAACAAATACCAAGAAATGGTATCTTATTTTCTCTAGCATATTTAATTGCTGAGATTTTTCCCTCTGTTCCTCTTTTACCAAAACCACCAGGTATTAATAATCCTGATACATTTTTTAGTTTTGTTTTAATTTCATCATTTTTTAAGTTATCAGACTCTATCCTTACTAGATTTACTTTTACATTGTTTGCAATTCCACCATGAACCACGGCTTCATCCAAGGATTTATACGCATCTTTTAAATTTACATATTTTCCAATTATTGCAATATTTACTGATTTTTTTGTCTTCAAGACAATGTTAGTTATTTTTTTCCAAGGGGTTAAATTGGCTCTTTTTTTTGGTTTTAGTTTAAAGAATTTAAGAACTTGTTTATCAAGTTTTTGATTATAAAAACTAATTGGCGCTTCATAAATTGTTCTGACATCTACTGTTTCAATTACATTATCTATGGGAACATTACAAAATAAGGATATCTTTTTTCTTTGGTCTAATGGTATAGATTGTTGAGATCTACAAATAATTATATCCGGTTGAATACCAATACTTCTTAACTCTTTGACAGAATGCTGTGTAGGTTTGGTTTTTATTTCATCTGATGATTTTAAAAATGGAACAAAAGTTAAGTGAATGAATAATGTTTTTGATTTTCCATGTTCATTCGAAAATTGTCTTATAGCTTCCACAAATGGCAAGCTCTCGATGTCTCCAACTGTCCCACCTATTTCACATATTACAAAATCTTCATTTGTAATATCTTTTTTAATAAATTCTTTTATTCGATTTGTAATGTGGGGTATAACTTGAACAGTTTTTCCTAGATATCCTCCCTTCCTCTCTCTTTTAATCACATCACTATAAATACGACCTGTTGTTATATTGTCTGATTGTTTAGATGATATATTTGTAAATCTTTCATAGTGACCTAAATCTAAGTCTGTTTCAGCACCATCATCAGTTACAAAAACTTCTCCATGTTGAAATGGGCTCATTGTTCCAGGATCGACATTTAAATATGGATCCATTTTTCTCAATCTCACTTTATACCCTTGAGATTTTAACAAATATGCTAGTGAAGCTGACGAAAGACCTTTTCCTAAAGATGAAACCACGCCGCCTGTGACAAAAATATATCGCGCCATGGAAGTGTCTTATAACTAATAAAAAAGAAAATGAAAAGTATTAATTGTTATTTTCTGGAATAGTTGGAGTATCTTCTTCAACCTGATCTAAAACCGAGCTAGATGGAGTTAAATCACCTCTAGATACAATTGTGAGTGCTAAGCTACATATGATAAACAGAGTTGCAACAACACCAGTTGCTTTTGTCATGAAATTTCCTGCTGACTTTGAAAACATCATGTTTTCTTGAGAAACACCGATTCCAAGAGCTCCTCCCTCAGATTTTTGCATCAAAACTAATAAAACCAATATTAACGCTATGACAATATTAAGTACTAATAAAATATTTTCCATGGGGGTTAATTATACGTTTTTTTAATTATATCAATGAATTTTTTGGAATCTTGAGAGGCACCTCCAACAAGAAATCCGTCTAAATTATTTATCAACTTTAAATCATGAATATTTTTTGGATTTACAGATCCACCATATAAAATTTTATTATTTTCAACTTTTTTTTTAATAAAATCAATGGTGCCTAATAGTTCATTAGTTTTTGGAATAATACCTGTTCCAATAGACCAAACTGGTTCGTAAGCAATTATAATATTCTTTTTTTGAACTCTGCTTAAGCCTTTTTTAATTTGTTTTGATAATATTTGTTTAGTAATTTTTTTTCGTTTTTGAGTTAAAGTTTCACCAATACAAAAAATAACTTTTAATCCTGACTTCAACGCAGCTTTAATCTTAGAATTAATTAATTTATCTGTTTCACCGGATTGACGATTTTCTGAATGACCAAGTATGACATATTTGGCTCCAACGCTTTTTAACATTGATGAATTTATAGAACCAGTGGATGCTCCATAAGTTGGACTTTCATGACAATTTTGGGCACCTACTTCAATTCGAGAATTATGAAATTTTTTAGCCATTGAATTTATCAATGTATTAGGTGGACAATAAATTATTTTAATATTTTTTCGTTTTTTAAAAATCTTTAAAAATTTTCTCACTTTATCTAGTGAATTTAATGTACTTAAACCACCAAACATTTTCCAATTAGCAATAAAATACATATATTTATTTGTCATCTAGTAAAATTTAATCTATAGGTTTGCTTTTTATAGATCAATAAATTTATATAGTAATGATTAGCAGTTTTAGAAATTTTGCCAAAACAAAGTTTGCGGGCATATTAGTTTTTATAATGATTATTCCTTTTGTTTTCTGGGGAATGGGAAGTATGTTCAGCAGTGGGAACTCAAATACAATAGTAAAAATTAATAAGTCAAATATTTCAACACAAGAGTTCATTGACTACTTGAATACCTCTGGGATACCGCAAGAGACTATAAGAGAAAATTTGAACAATAATATTATTGAGGAATTATTATCTGGATTAGTTTCAACCGAGATTTTAAATTTAGAAATTGAGGATCATAATTTAATAATTTCTAAAGACACAATGCTAAAATTAATAAAAGAAAATAAAAATTTTTTAGATGAAAATGGAAATTTTCAAAGATTAAAATATGAGAAATTTTTACTTGAGAATAATCAATCAGCTCCTCAATTTGAAGCTCGTTTGAAGAAACGAGAATTACAAAAAAACCTTTTCGATTTTATAGGATCTGGAACTATTTCTCCAGAATTTTTAGTAAAAAAATTATATGAAGAAGAAAATAAAAAATTAGAAATTGATTATATTGATTTAAATAATTTTTATAAAAAAAAAGATAGTTTTACTGACAACGATTTAAGGAAATTTTTAGATGAAAACAAAGATGATTTAAAAGTAGAATATCTAAATTTTAGTTATTCTATAATTAATCCCAATAATCTAATAGGTGTAAGTGAGTTTAATCAATCTTTTTTTGATAAAATTGATCAGATAGAAGTAGATATATCTAACGAAATTCCATTTAAAAATATAATTTCTGACCTTAATTTAAAATCAATTAAAGTAAAAGATTTTATATTTTCTTCAGAAAAAAATAATATTGAAAAAAAAATATATGATTTAAGAAATAGTGATTACGATATATTTGAAGATGGTGATAATTATGTTCTATATAAAATTGAAAAAATTGAACAACGACAACCAGATATGACAAATATTCAAACTAAAGAAGAAATCTTAAATTTAGTCTTTCAAAAAAATAAGTTTGATTACAACAGAACATTATTGGAAAAAATTAGAGATAGAAAATTTAATAATGATGATTTCATAAAAATGGGACAAAGTAATATCAAAACAACAAAATTAAATTCAATCAAAGATAATAAAAAATTTGATATAAATGCAGTAGAACTATTATACTCATTACCTAAAAATTCTTTCACTTTAATAAACGATGAGAAAGAGAATATTTTTCTAGCTAAAGTTATAAGCTTTCAAAATAAAACGGCTGAAAATGACAAAAAGATGAATGAGTATATTATTAAACTAAATTCAAATTTGAAGAATAATATGCTAAAATCTTATGATCTTTATCTTAATAGTAGATATGATGTAGTTTTAAATCAAAAAACAATAGAACGAGTAAAAAATTTCTTTCAATGAACATAAATCGAAGCTTCAAAGATTTTAAGTTTCGACATAGAAGCAAAGAAAATCAAATTATATATACTTCAAAAAAAATTAAAGATGATAAAGAAATTTTAAATTTAATTGATAATTTTTTAGATGAGAAGAATAGCTTTATATTTGAGTCTGTAGAGAAGGGCAAAATTAAGGGGAGATATACAATTTTTGGAAAAAATCCTGATAAAATATGGGAATTCAATAATAAAAATTCTTACTTAATACAAAATAAAAAAAAGACTAAATTAAAAGACAAACCAGAAAATCTAATTGAAAAAATAATTGAAGAATTTAAGTTTGAAACTCCTAAAAGTTTACCAAAAATTTGCTCTCTAATTTCAGGATATTTCTCATATGACTCAATAAGATATGTAGAGAAAATTCCTAATAATTGCAGAGATGATCTAAATTTACCTGATGTAAGACTTTTGCGTCCAAGAACACTTATTATACATGACAATTTAAAAAAAGAAATATTCTTTATAAGAAATATCTTTAAAGATGAAAAAATTAAAAATTATCAAAAAAAATATAATGAGATTAAATCAGAGCTTTTAAAATTATTAATTCTATCATCAATTAAAAATAACAATGACAGGTCTCCTGCGAAACTGAAAGATATTAAAGTTAAATCAAATACATCAAAAAATAAATTCTTAAAAATTGTTGATAAAGCTAAAAATTATATAAAAATAGGTGATATTTTTCAGGTGGTTTTAAGTCAAAGATTTGAAGCGAAATTAACAAAAAAACCTTTAGATATATATAAAAAATTAAGAGTAACTAACCCATCTCCTTTTATGTTTTTTTTTAATTTTAGTGATTTTCAAATAATTGGTGCAAGCCCAGAGATACTAGTAAGACTTAGAGACAATAAAATAACTGTAAGACCAATTGCTGGAACAAGACCTAGAGGTAAATCGATTAGGGAAGATCTTTTTTATGAAAAAGATCTTCTTAAAGATAAGAAAGAACTTTCAGAACATTTAATGTTATTAGATTTGGGAAGAAATGATGCTGGTAAAGTTTCAAAAATTAATACAGTTAAAGTAACTGAAAGTTTTACTATTGAAAGATATTCACATGTGATGCACATAGTATCAAATGTAATTGGTGTGTATAATAAAAAATTTTCAAAGTTTAAATCACTTTTAGCTGGTTTTCCTGCTGGCACTGTTTCCGGAGCACCAAAAATTAGAGCCATGGAAATAATTGATGAATTAGAAACAACTAAGAGAAAAGTTTATGCTGGTGGTATCGGATATTTTTCAGCAAATGGAGAGTTTGATACATGCATAGCTTTAAGAACAGCTGTGGCCAAAAAAGATAAATTCTATGTTCAAGCTGGAGCTGGAATTGTTGCTGATAGCAAACCTTTAAAAGAGTATGAGGAAACTGTAAATAAAGCTAAAGCTTTAATAAATGCTTTAAAATGAAAAGAATAATTTTAATAGATAATTACGATAGCTTCACTTTTAATCTATATCATTACTTATCTTCATTGAAAGTTAAGGTGGATGTAATAAGAAATGATCAGATTACATCTAATGAGATATTAAAAAGAAAATATAATAAAATTGTAATCTCACCAGGTCCAGGTAATCCTAATCAATCAGGTAATTGTTTAAAAATAGTAAAATCTCTATATAAAAAAATTCCAATTCTTGGTGTTTGTCTTGGTCATCAAATTATAGGACAGGTGTTTGGTTCAAAAGTTGTTCAAGCTAAAAAACTAATGCATGGTAAAACAAGTAAAATTTTATCAAAAAAAGTTGGAATTTTAAGAAATCTTCCAAAATCATTTGAGGCAACACGGTATCATAGCTTAATTATTGATAAAAAATCATTATCAAAACATCTTGAAATCACAGCTGAGAGTAAAGAAGGACTGATTATGGGTGTACAGCATAAAGAATATAATGTTCATGGAGTGCAATTTCATCCTGAAAGTATTAAAACTAAATTGGGTATTAGAATTTTAAAAAATTTTATTAAAATTTAAAATAATGAAACAATTCATTGATAAAATAAGAAATAAAGAGGATCTTTCTTTTGAAGAAAGTAAGGCAGCTTTTGAATTGTTAATGGAGGGCAAAGCTAATGAACAGGAAATATTTGATTTTTTAACACTTTTATCAGCAAAAGGTGAGGTCTCCAATGAAATAGCTGGTGGTGTTTACGTGCTTCGAGATAAATCAAAAAGAGTTAATGTAGATAATTGTGTTGATACATGCGGTACTGGTGGTGATGGAATGAATACACTTAATATTTCTACAGCTTCAGCATTATTACTTTCGAGTATGGGTGTTAAAGTAGCAAAACATGGTAATAAAGCTGTATCATCTAAATGTGGATCTGGTGATGTTTTGGAGGCATTAAAAATTAATATAAATTTAGAACCAAAAGATATTGAAACTCAAATAGATAAAAATAATTTTGGTTTTATGTTTGCACCTAACTATCATAGCGCAATGAAATATGTTGGACCTACAAGAAAAAAAATTGGCAAAAGAACAATTTTTAATATGATTGGGCCTTTAAGTAGCCCGGCATTAGTAAAAAGACAAGTTGTTGGCGTTTTTGAAAAAAAGTTATTAAAAACATTTGCTAATGCTTTAAATAACTTAGATATTAAATTTGCATGGATTGTTAATAGTGAAGATGGCTTAGATGAAATTTCACCCTATGCTAAAACTAGTGTTATTCAATTAAAAGACAACAATATTACAGAAATTGTTATTGATCCTAAAGAATTGAATATAAACGCAGACAAATTTGAAAATCTTGTTGGTAATGATTCAAAATTTAATGCTGTTAAAATGCTAGATATATTTAATGGTGAAGATAATGATTTTTCTAAAGCAGTATGTTTAAATGCAGCTGCAGGATTAATTGTTAACGAAACCTATAAAAATTTTACTGAAGCTTATAATAATTCGAGAGAGCATATTTTATCAAGTAAAGTTATTAAACATATAGAAGTAATTAAAAATGCCTAAAAACATTCTAGAAAAGATAATTGAAAAGAAAAAAGAAAATGTAGTAAATTTAAAAAAAACTATTTCATTAGACTCTTTAAATGAATTGATTGGAAGAAGTAAAAATTTTATTAATTTCAAAGAAAAAATTGAAAATAACTTAAAAAAAAACCAATTTTCAATCATTGCTGAAATTAAAAAAGCCAGTCCATCTGCAGGCATAATTATTAATGATTATGACCCTGTCAAAATAGCTAATGTATATAATGACAACAAAGCAACCTGTCTATCGGTTTTAACTGAAGAAGATTTTTTTTTAGGAAGTTTGTCACATATCAATATTATTAAGCAAAATATGAATTTACCAATTCTTTGTAAGGATTTTTTTATAGATAAATTTCAAATACCATTAGCAAAAAGTTATGGAGCTGACGCAATATTAATTATATTAGCTGGTGTCAGTGAAAGTCTCGCAGATGAGCTATATGAGGAAGCGCTTAAATTAGATATGTCTGTGATAGTTGAAGTACATACTGTTGACGAAGCTAAAAAAAGTCTAAGATATAAAGATGCTTTGATAGGTATTAATAATAGAAATCTGAAAACTTTAAAAACTGATATAAATACAACTTTTGATATTTATAATGTTTTAATTAATCATAAAGGTCCATTAATTTCTGAAAGCGGGATCAAAACAAAAGATGAACTTTTAGAACTCTCAAATAAAACTTCTATTAAAACTTTTCTAATTGGTGAATCGCTTTTGAAAGATTTAAAAAATAATTCTATTTTTTCTGTTCTTTAGTCTAAAAATCCCCTATTTTGTTACCTTTTTTACTATTGTGAATTGAAAAGAACTTTTGTAGAACAGAATCTGTACGATATTTGTTCTTATGCTAACAAAAAAACAAAAAAACCTACTTTTATTTATCAACAAGAAGTTGAGAACTTCTGGTGTTTCCCCTTCTTATGAAGAGATGAAAGCATCTTTGAACCTCAAATCCAAATCTGGCATTCACAGGCTTATAAGTGCTTTAGAGGAAAGAGGTTTTATTAAAAGACTGGCTCATAAAGCTAGAGCTTTAGAAGTAATAAAATTACCAGAAACCGCATCTGCAAACGATATTTATAATAGTTTTTCACCAAGTGTTATTAAAGGTGGTTTAGATGAAGAAAATTTATCTTCAGATGATGCAGAAGTGCCAGTTTTAGGAAAAATTGCTGCCGGAACACCTGTTGAAGCTATTCAAAATGAGGTTTCAAGAATACCTTTGCCAAGTAATCTAGAGAAAAATGGAGATTATTTTGGTTTAAAAGTTCAAGGGGACTCTATGATTGAAGCTGGAATTCACGAAGGTGATACAGTAATTATCAAAAGAACCGATACAGCAGATAATGGAAAAATCGTTGTTGCTCTAATTGATGAACACGAAGCAATGTTAAAAAGAATTAGAAAAAAAGGCAAAGTAGTTGCATTAGAAAGTGCCAACAAAAATTACGAAACTAAAATATTTGGTCCTGATAGAGTAAAAGTTCAGGGTGTATTAGTATCTTTATATAGAAACTTCTAAAAAAATAGTCTAAACCATTTTAATGAAAAAAGTAGCAACTAGATTTGCTCCGTCACCCACTGGTGCTTTACATATTGGTGGTGTTAGAACAGCTTTATTTAATTGGTTATATTCCAAAAATCAAAACGGTAAATTCTATTTAAGAGTTGAGGATACAGATAAAGAAAGATCTAAAGATGAGTATAAGGATCAAATAATAAAATCTCTTAAATGGATTGGTATAAACTATGATGGAGAAGAATATATTCAATCAAAAAAAATAGACGATCACATAAAAATTGCAAATGAGCTACTCAAAACTGGGTATGCATATAAATGTTATTGTTCAAATGAAGAAATAGAAGAACAAAAAAAAAGAGCAAGACAAAAAAAAATCCCCTATATTTATGATAGAAAATGGAGAGATAAAAAAGAGTCTGATGCTCCAAATGATATTAAACCTGTCATAAGATTTAAAAGTAACATAGATGGAACATCGGTATTAAAAGATTTAGTTCAAGGTAACGTTGAAATTGACAATAATACAATTGAGGACTTTATCATCTTAAGAAATGATGGAACTCCAACATACAATTTATCAGCGTCTGTAGATGACCACCAAATGAATATGACACACATTATTAGAGGTGATGATCATAAAATTAATACCTTCAAACAAATTCAAATTTATCACGCTATGAAATGGGAGTTGCCTTCGTTTGCGCATATACCATTGATACATACTATTGAGGGAAAGAAACTATCAAAGCGTGATCAGGCTTCTACATTAGACGATTATTCCAAAATAGGCATCATGCCAGATGCTCTTAGAAATTATCTTTTAAGATTAGGCTGGTCTTATAAAGATAAAGAAATATTTACATTAGATGAAAGTATTAAATTTTTTAATTTAGAGGGGATCGGTAAATCTCCCTCTAAACTCGATATGAGTAGAATTCTATCAATGAATGAGCACTACATTAAGAATATTGATGAGAATGATTTATTTAATCAATTAATTGAATATTGCAAATTATATAAAAGTGAAATTAAGTCAGATAAAAAAGATAAAATCAATAAATCACTAACTTTCCTAAAAAATAAAGCTAAAACTTTGGAGGATATATTTAATAATGGTCAATATATTATAATTGATGAAGTTAATTTTAATAAGGAAGATGTAAAATTAATTGATGATAAGGCAAGAAAAGTAATTTCCGATTTTAATACTCAATTCAAAAAAATAGATCTTCCTTCCCGAGAAATTTTAGAAACAATAGTAAATGAACTTATAAGATCTCATGATACAAATTTTAAAGGAGTAGGACAACCGTTAAGGATTGCTCTAACTGGTTCGAAGTTTGGACCTGGTATTTACGATATAATTTTATCCTTAGGAAAAGAAGAAGTTCAAAAAAGACTAAGTGCTAAGATAATTTGAGACAACTGCTGAAGCTTCTGAAGATGAAGAAGTTTTAGATTTTATTTCATTTAAAGTATTATTTACATCAACCATTTGTTTTTTCATAAGCTCTGGATTTTTCAAAAAATATACTACAGATCTAAAAATTTCTTTAGAATTGCATTCTTTTTGAATTAATTCAGGGATTATTTCTTTTTGGTTAATAATATTAATTATATTTGCAAATTTGGTATTAACTAAAAACTTTACAATAAAAAAATTAATAAAATTCATCTTATAAATTATGATAGATGGAACTTTTGCATTACAAATTTCAAGAGAAACAGTTCCAGATTTAGCTACAGCAAATATAGAATTTGATAATATTTGTGACTTTATATTTTCATCTGATATGACTTCAACATTATCAAAATTTATTTTTTTGACCTCATCTTTTATTAAATCTTTATTTTGATCCGTTGCATGAAAAACAAAATTATATTCATCAAATTTTTCATTCATCAATTTAATAAAATCTAATAAAATAGGTAAAAGAATACTTGTTTCAGATGTTCGGCTGCCGGCAAAAACAGATATAATTTTTTTATTAGCATCAATTATATTTGATAAATTTGTTTTAATGTTTTCTTTATTTTCAAGTAATGGATGGCCAACAAAAGTATTCTTAATATTTTCTCTATCAAAGTATTTTTTTTCAAAATTAAATAATAATAAAACATGATCTAAAAACTTTTTAAAATTCTTAAGCCTTCCCTCTCTCCATACCCATACTTGCGGTGCAACATAATGTATTATTATAATTTTAGGATTGATACTTTTAACTTTTTTTGCGACTCTTAAAGTAAAATCTGGGCTATCTACACTGAATAAAATATCTGGATTAAATTCAATTATTTCTTTTACAGTATCATTTATTTTATTTCTGATCTTAAATAAATTCAAGATGACACTAGTAAAACCAATATAAGTTATCTCTTTAAGATCATATATTGATTTCACTCCAAGTTTGTTTAAATGAGATCCTCCAACACTTAAATATTCTACGTCAGAATGATTTTGTTGAAGTTTATTAACTACAGTTGATGCTAATTTATCTCCTGAAGGTTCACCAGTTAATATAAAAATTTTTTTCATTTTACTAAAATAAACATCTTATTTTTATTAGCAAAGTTGATACATTTATTTTTATCTAAGAATACATGTTGTTTACCTTTTACAACAATACCTTTTAATCCAGCTGTTTTGCTTTGTTTTAATGTTTTTAATCCAATGGTAGGTAAATCAACTCTTAGATCTTGTTTCTTTTTTGGAAACTTTACTAAAACACCATGGTCTCGAAATTTTTTGCTTTTACTTTTTTCAAGTAACTTTTTTGTTCCACCTTTTCCTTCTATAGATACTACTTTTTTATTTCTAACTACAACGCCTTGGCTAAAATTATATTGTCTTAAATTATTTAAAGTTTTTATTGCTTTTTCAATATCTAATTGATCTTCTTTATTTGGTTTAATCTTTGAATAATTACCTTTTTTTAATGATAGTTCATGATTAAATTTAAGCGAATTTTCAGTTTTTATCTTGTTTTTAGATAATATTTTAATGATTTCTTTAAGTATTGCTGCATCTCCAAGTTTAGATGCTTTAATTATTCTAGGTATATAATAAATACCTTTAAAATCTAATCTTAATTTTGAAAAGTTAGGTTTGTTTACTTTTCCTGCAAATAAAACTTTTTTACAGTTATTTTCCTTAAGAATATTAATGATTTTACCAAATTGACCTATAGAAACTGAATAAGATTTTCTATCCTTTTTAAACATCTTTAATTTTGATAAATCAATTATCAAATACTTAATTTTTTTTTTTTTGACAGTTTTTAGAATTTCCTTTGGAAATTCAGTGTCACCAAAAATTAATCCTATCATTTTACGAAAACGGTGTGCAAATAGATCTTTTTTTATCTTTAGAAATAAATTTTATTACCTCTTTAACTAATGGATTTTCTTGAAAAGAACCGTTCAATTTACTTATATTTTCATTGATATTCTTTGTGGCAAAAATCTCCTTATAAGCCTCGCTTAATCCTAAAATATCCTTATTTTCAAACTTAGCTCTTCTTAATCCTATTAAGTTTAATCCTTGTAATGAGTTTCTGTTCCCCGTTGATAATCCGTAAGGAATTACGTCATGTAATACTCCTGTCATTCCACCAATCATTGCCATTTTTCCAATTCTAGTGAATTGTTGAACTGCAGAGTTTCCTCCAATTACAACATTATCTTCAATAATTGCGTGACCACCTAAAGGAACATTGTTCGCAATAATTACATTATTTCCAACCTGGCAATCATGGGCGACATGAGAAGAAATCATAAATAAACAATTATTACCTATTACTGTTTTACCACCACCGCCTACTGTTCCTGGGTTTATTGTTACATATTCTCTAATTTTATTGTTATCTCCTATAACTAAACTTGTTTCTTCATTATTATATTTTAAATCTTGTGGGTCATTAATTGAAACAAAAGGATAAATCTTATTTTCTTTTCCTATTTTGGTATTTCCTGTAATACTTACGTGCGATTGAATGATAGTATTTTCTCCAACCTCCACATTAGGACCAATAATGGAATAAGGTCCAACTTTAACACTTGAATGTAGTTTGGCATTTTTTGCTACTATAGCTGTCTTATCTATCATTTATTTTCTCTAATAAAATTTTTCAAATTTTTTGCTGGATAACCCATAACTTTAGAATTATCAGGAATATTTCTTATAACACCACTACCCCCACCGATTTGAACATTGTTACCAATTTTAAGATGGCCCGAAACTCCTGCTTGACCACCAATCATGACATTGTTACCTAAAGTAGAGCTTCCGGCAAAACCAACTTGTCCTGCAATAATACAATTTTCACCAATTTTAACATTGTGCGCAATATGTATCTGATTATCTAAATAAGTATTTTTTCCTATTATTGTGTTTGAAAGTGAACCTCTATCTATCGTTGAACCACAACCAATTTCAACGTTATCTTCAATAATAACAATACCAATTTGTGGATATCTAAAATTAGTTTTTTTATCTGGAAAAAAACCAAATCCTTTTTTTCCAATCACACAACCATCTAAAATATGTACATCATTTTTAATAAACGAGTTTCTAATAATAACATTTGAGCCTATCGAACAATTATTACCAATTTTTACATTTTTTTCGATAATTGAATTGTGACCAATCAAACAATTTAAACCAATTTCAACATTTTCACCAATTAATACATTTTTTCCAAAACTAACTTTATCCCTTAAACTGGTAGCTTCTATATTTTTAACAGTATTATCATAATTATCAGTTATAGAATCTGGATAAAAAATTTTTGTTATTTCTGCTGTATGTAATAAAACTTTATCAGAAATTATTGGTTTGCAAGTATTTGGTAGAAATGATTTAAAATTTTCAGAAGTAAGGCAATAAGACGCTTTAGTTTTTTTTGCAAACTCTGCGTATTTTTTTGAATGAAAAAAGGTTATTTCATTTTTTTTAGATGAATTAAGATCTTTAATATCAATAATTTTATCTTCAGATAAACTTTCATTTTTTAAATTTATAGTTTTCAACAAATAGTTTATGTCATGAGGTCCAGTATTTTTAAAAAAAGGATTAATCATTAATAAGTTTAATATCAAAACTTATTACAAAAGCTTATCAAGAATTATTGCTAATTATTTCCTATCTACAATTGTAGCTGACCATTGTGCATCAGACATCTTTTTGCCTTCAACAAAAGCCTCACCTTTATATTTCCAAACTCTACCGTGTGACCTAATAGCCTCAATTTTTAATTCTAATTTACAATCTGGAATAACTGGATTTCTAAAACGTGCCTTTTCCACACTCATTAAAAAAACTAATTTGTTATCATATTCTTTTTTATCTATGCCATGAGCTGTAAGAGCAGCAGCAGCCTGTCCAAAAGCCTCAACAATCAAAACTCCTGGTAAAACAGGATTTCCTGGAAAATGTCCATCAACATAAAAAGAGTCTTTTTTAACATTCATTATTGCTGTAGCAGAATGTAGGTGCTTAATATCTATCAATTCATCTATTAGCAACATTGGTTCTCGATGAGGCAATAATTCAGTTATATCTTTCTTCGTTAATTTATTTTTTGTCATTTATATTTATTTTATTCAAATTTTATCTTTTTATGTTTGTCATTAAATAATTTTAAAATTTCCTCAGTAATATCAAGTTTATCATCCCCAAAGATTATTTTATCTTTTTGAAGTAATATCTGAATTGACTCTTTTTTCAAGTAACTTGTAATTAATGGATTTAATAAATCTATAATTTTCTTTTTTGAATTAATGCTAAAATTATTGAATTCATCAGTTTTTTTTTTTCTTAATTCATTAAATTTTTTGATTTCTTTTTCATAATCTTTAACCAATTTATCTAGTTCATCTTTTTTGAGAATACTTTTTTGTGAAATAATCTTATTTTTTTTTTCTTCGAGATTTTTTCTTAAATTATTCAATTCATTTTTAATTTTTTTATTTTTATTTTCTATAATCTGATTCAAGTTTTTACCAGATATGGAATTATTGACTATAAAGTTTATATCTACAAATTTTAAACTATCGCTAGCATGAGCATAATTTATGAATAAAAAAAAGATTATAATCTTTCTAAAAGAAAACCACATTAAAATTGAGTTCCTAGTCTAAATCTAAATGTTTCTGTTTTATCTGAAGAAGCTTTTGTTAATGCATTTGCAAAAGAAAAACTAAGTGGCCCTATGGGTGTTAATAAATTAAAGGCTACACCTGTAGATGTTCTAATTGTACTTTTATCATCCAAGGAACTATCATAATCTATACCCCAAATATTAGCTGCATCTAAAAATACCCCAATATCAAGATTGTCAAGACCTTCCAAAATATTTGGGAGTGTTGCTGATAAATTTACTGCAGTGACATGGTTTCCCCCTACATAATCATTGTTATCAATAGGACCAACTCTATTTTTTTCAAAACCTCTTAATTTGCTAGATGGAATGTTTAATCTTTTTGAAATTCTAACATCATCACTTAATCCAGTGATTGTTTTAGCAAAAAAGCTAATCTTTCCTACTGTATCAGATTTAGTAGATAGTTTTTTATATTTTGCAATTTCAAATGCATTTGAGAATTCTGAATTATCTGAAATTAAAGGTACTTCTTGTGAGAAGAAAGTTTGATACCCACTCTCAGTTCTATACTTTTTGTCTCTTAAATCCTGATTAATAGTATAATTAAAATACAGGTCAGTGTATGAACCCTCTTGTTTTTTAAGAATATCTGAGGCTTTATTTGATGTCTCCAAATCCTCAACTAATAAATCTATTTCTGGGCTTAAAAATATATTTTGAAATTGTTCATATTTAGTCCCTAAAGAAAAGCCTAATTCAGAGGTTTTATATCCAGAGTCTGACAATACGTCTGTGGTGGAACTTTTAAGAGAAGTAAATAAAGTATTGTCTGTATTATTAAAATTTGGTTTTGCATAAATAAATCTTCCTTTAATAGATTCAGGTGTAAGTTCAAGATTTGTGTCTAAGTTAATTCCCTTACCTAAAAAATTCTTCTCTTTTATACCTCCACCAATAATTTCACCACTTGTTCCAAATCCAGCTGTTAAAGAAATTTCACCAGAAGGTCTTTCTTCTATATCTATGTCAATAACCTTGAGTGAGTTATCAGAACCTTCTTTGATATCAGTATTTACTTTCTTAAAAATTCCCAAACTTTTTAAGTTATTAATTGATTTATTGAATAAAATTTCATTTAAAGGATCTCCCTCATCTACAATTAAATTATTTCTGATTACTTCTTCTAAAGTTGAATAATTTCCAGAAATATTTATTTTTTCAACATAAAGCTTTTCACTTTCAGAAATATTTATTTCAAAATCAATCTTGTCGTTATTTATTTTTTCTACAGTTGAAGCATTGATAAACTCGTATTGTTTGGTTAGTGCGATTTTATCAATATTATCTAATAAACTTTTAATTTTAGATAAAGAATAAGTTTCACCTTTCAATTTAGAGAATTTTTTTCTAATTGGATCAAAAGTTTTGGAGTCGTAATTTGAAGGTATTTTTAAAGTAAAATTATTAAACGTATATTTTTTTCCAGATGTAATATTAAAAATCAAATTAAAATTTGAGTCTTTATCAAATTCAACAAATGAGTTTTCAACTTTTACATTGTAATATCCATTGTCTTTAAAATAATTTGTTAGTAATCTCTTATCAAGATTAATTAACTCTCTATTTATATAAACATTATTTGAGACAAACTTCCAAAACCTATGTTCTTCAGAAGTAATAATCTCTTTTAATCTTTTATCTTTGAATACTTTATCTCCAAGAAAAATAATTTTTTTAATTTTAGCTTTTTCTCCTAATTCGATATTTATTTTTAAATTTACGGAATTCAATTCTTTATTTAGACTTTTTGAACTCGAAATATCTGCGAAATAATATCCACTAGATTTTAGAATGTTATTTATTAAGTTTAAATCAGCCGTAAGGATTTCTTCATCAAAAGACTTCATTTCAGCTAATTGAAGTTTGCCTTTAACAAATTCTACCAGTGATTGTTTTTTAATACCTGTTATCTCGAAATTATCTATTATTGGGTTCTCTTCAACATTAATTTTTAATATTTGGTTTTCGAAAGAAAAACTTATATTGGAGAAAAAATTTGTTTTATAAAGATTTTTCAGTGCCGCATCTAAATTTGATTTTGATATATCTTCATTCGTTTTCAAATCTGAAAAGATAACAATACTTTCATCTGAAATTCTTTTATTTCCATTAATCTCTATTTTTTTTATAATTTCTGCATTTGCAGAGGTAGTGGAAAAAAAAATAATAATTATTATTTTTGATAAAAAATTAATCATAAACAGACGATTTATATACCTAAAGACTCAATTTTTAAATGAACATAATTCCTTAATTTGTATATTTGATCTACACTTTTTGGCTTAATTTTCTTAAATTTTTGAAATTCATTTAAATTTGAAATTCTCTGAATCAATTTAATGAGTTTTTGAAAATTAATTTTTTTATCTAAAAATTTATAAACTAAATAATCATTTACAGTAATTAAGACAGTTTCGAATAAGGATGAGTTTTTTGGTAACTTGTTAACTAATTTAACTAATGGAAATTTATTTTCCTCTACTTCTTTAAGATTTAAATTATTCAAAATATTAAAATCTAGATAATTATTTTTTAAACTTTTAGCAGTTTGATAATATATAGAATTATAAATTGGTATCTTCATATCGGGCTCATGTATAAGCAACTTAGTCAAACCATTTTTAAATTTAATAATTGCATGAACATATGATTTCGGATGAGTTAATATTGAAATATTCTTATAATCAATATTAAAAATATTTTTTGCCTCAATTACTTCAAAAACTTTATTCATTAAAGTTGCAGAATCAATTGTTATTTTTTTTCCCATACTCCAATTAGGATGTTTAAGTGCATCACTTAATTTTATCTTATTAAATTTATTTCTAGGTAAATTAATAAATGGACCACCTGAAGCAGTAATATAAATTTTTTCAATATTGTTTTTATTTTTATCATCTAAAAGTGAAAAAATTGAAAAATGTTCTGAGTCTATCGGGATAAATTTTGTTTTATTTTTTTTCAGTTCATTTTTTATAATTGGCCAACCACAAACAATGGCTTCCTTATTTGCTATGGCAATTAATTTTGTATGTTTAATTATTTTATATGTTGGTAATAAACCTCCAATACCAGATATTGCACTCATAACGTAATCAACTTTTGTTGGTAAAATAGATTTTAAATTATCAAAGTTTTTAAAAATATTAATTTTTTTTCCCCTGTAAAACTTTTTAGAATTTTCAAAACTCTTATGGTCTGTAATTACTAAATTTTTAACATTAAATTTTTTTGCTTGATTAATTAAATCTTTGTAATTGGTATTGGCTGTTAATAATTCTATCTTAAACTTTTTTTTATCTTTTTTAATAATATTTAGTAATGATTTACCGATAGAACTTGTTGATCCTAGAATTGCAATTTTTTTATTCATTAAATTAATTTGAAATATATATAAAATACTGGAATTACAAAAATTAAACCGTCTATTCTATCAAGTAGACCTCCATGTCCAGGTATAATCTTTCCTGTGTCTTTTATTTTTGTTAATCTTTTGAAATATGAAATGATTAAATCTCCTATTTGACTTGTTAACGAAATAGATAGAATTAATACAAGATTAAATAACTGTGTTTTAATATTAAATCCTGAATAAATCTCTTCCTCAGCAAGAGTTGTAAAAGAAATTGGAAAATTATTTAACATTAATATTCCAATTATTAATGAACAAACAAAACTCCCAAAAGCTCCAACATAAGTTTTATTAGGACTAATTTTGGTTAATTTTGGTCCTTTAAAAATTTTTCCAAATAAATATCCACCCAAATCTGTGAAAATACAAATCAAAACTACGAATAAGAAATTGTATAAACCTATATTTTCTCTAAATAGAAATGCATGAAAAAAGGATACTAATAAAAAAATAATTCCAAAAAATTTTAGTGAATTAAATTTTTTACACATTTTGATCCACTCATAACTTGTTAGTAAAAAAACAATACTTAGAAAAAAAGCAAAAAATACAGATCCTTGAAAAATAAAAAAAAATGATATTGGTATAATTACCAATGAGCTAAATATCCTTTTTTCAAATTCATTTATCATTAAATTTTACCAAAATTTCTTTTTATACTTCTAAATTTCTTAATCATTTTAGTATAATCTCTTTCATTAAAATCTGGCCATAGTTTCTTCTCAAAGAAAATTTCAGAATACGCTACTTGCCACAGTAAAAAATTGCTTAATCTTTTAGTATTACCGGTTCTGATTAATAAATCTGGATCTGGTATATTTTTTGTCTCTAAATATTTCTTTAAATTTTTTTCATTTATATTTTCTTTATTCTTTTTTAATTCTTTAAATGCATTGATTAATTCTGTTTTTGCACCATAATTTAGAGCAAGATTTATTTGTAATCTTTTGTTTTTAGATGTTTTTTTTTCAGATTTTATTAAAAGAGAGTTTAATTGAGACGAAAAATTTTTTTTACCAATTATTTTTAACCTAATTTTTTGTTTATTTAAGTCCTCAATTTTATCTTTAAGAAAATTTTCTAATAAATTAAATAAAAACTTAATTTCTTTTTTAGGTCTTTTCCAATTTTCAGTAGAAAAAGCATATAAAGTAAGAAATTTTATATTGTTTTTAATTGTTTCTTTGATTATTTTTTCAACAGTATTTAATCCAGCTTTATGACCAGCGTTTCTTGAATTCTTATTTTTTAATCCCCACCTACCATTACCATCCATGATAATGGCTACATGATTTAATGGGTTCATATGGTCATTATTTCTTTTTCTTTAGAAGAAACTTTTTCATCAACAGTTGTAATATGTTTGTCAGTTATAGCTTGAACATTTTTTTCATATGACTTTTCCTCATCTTCTCCAATTTCTTTTGACTTCAAAAGTTTTTTCAACTCCTCATTTGCATCTCTTCTAATATTTCTTATCGAAATTTTACATTTTTCTCCCATAGATTTGATTAATTTTTTAAGTTCAATTCTTCTTTCCTCATTTAATTCTGGTATTGGTAATCTTATTAATTGACCATCTATTTGTGGATTTAGTCCTAACTCTGATTTTTTTATTGCTGCATCAACTAAAGGTACATTATTTTGATCCCAGACTTGAATATTTATCATTCTTGGTTCAGGTGTTGTTATACTCCCAACTTGGTTAATTGGCATTTGTTGACCATAAACATCTACCTTTATAAGATCTAACATCGCTGAATTAGCTCTACCAGTTCTTAACGATGATAGTTCTTTTGAAAAAACTTCAATTGCTTTATCCATCTTAAGGCTATGTGATTTTTCATCGAACATTTATTCGCCTATTTTTATTCTGCTAAACTCCTTGATCTTTAAATCATTTATAGCAAGTTCTTTTAAAATATCTTGAACTTTTTTTTTAGGTTCCATTACCCAGGACTGGGTTAATAGAGCGTTTTCCTCTTTAAATTTATTCATTTTACCAAGGCTTATTTTTTTTGCAATCTCCTCAGGTTTACCAGAATTTTTTAGCTCTTCAGTTATCAATTCTTGTTCTTTATCTATTATTGCTTTGTCTATCAAATTTGACTCCAATGCTAAAGGGTTAGAGGCAGCAATGTGCATTGATAATTGTTTGCCAAAAGTTTTTATTACTTCAGAATTTTCTTTTGTCTCAAGTGAAACAACAACAGCCAATTTTGCCAAATTATCTTTAACAACAGTATGTAAATATTGATAATTTACTGAGGATGAATTTGAGATTGTTTTAGTCTGTCCAATTGTAATTTTTTCTCCAATCTTTGCAATTAATGAAACAAGATTATCATCAACTGATAACCCATTATTCATTTTTGTTTTTTTTAGTTCCTCAAGATTTGAGTCTTTTATGTTATTTAATTCACTTAATTCTTTAACAAAGTCGATAAAATCATTATTTTTAGCTACAAAATCTGTTTCGCAATTAACTTCGATAATTGAGGTTTTTTTTTCATCACCGCTTATAGCAACAACTCCTTCTTTAGCATCTCTTGACATTTTTTTTGAAGCTTTTGATACACCTTTAATTCTTAAGATCTCTATAGCTTTATCTAAATCTCCATTCGATTCTTTTATTGCTAAGTTACAATCTTTGAATCCTGCACCTGTAGCTACTCTGAGTTTTTTAACTTTTTCAATATCACTCATCTTAATTAATTGTTTCTTTTTTTTTATCGCTAAATTTTTCTTCCAGCTTTTCTCTATCCTTTTCTTGAATAGTTTTATTTGGTTTATTTTCTTTTTTTTTTACTTCCTTTTTTTCATCTACAGGAATCAATTTTTGAGCTGAACCAATTGTATCTTTTATTAAGTTGCAATATAAATCAATAGCTCTCCTTGCATCATCATTTCCTGGAATTGGAAAGTCAATTCCATCTGGATTGGAATTGCTATCTAATATGGCAATAATTGGTATACCTAATTTTACTGATTCTTGAATAGCTAAAGATTCGTAATTAGTATCTATTATAAATACTAAATCGGGTATTTTTTTCATTTCTGATATACCACCTAAAGATCTTTGTAATTTATCTTTTTTAACACTCATTTTAAGAAGTTCTTTTTTGGTAAATCCCCTATTTTCAGAAACTAAATTTTGTTCTAATTGTTTTAGTTTCTTTATAGAGTTGGAAATAGTTCCCCAGTTAGTAAGCATTCCACCTAACCATCTATAATTTACGAAATATTGATCAGTTTCTTTAGCAACTTCAGCAATAGCTTCTGATGCTTGTTTTTTTGTTGAGACAAATAATATTTTTCCATTATTTGATATTACCTCATGGATTTTCTGAAGAGCAACTTTTGTCAACTCTAAAGTTTGGGTCAAATCTATTATATGTATTGAGTCTCTTTTTCCAAAAATGTACTTTTTCATTTTTGGATTCCATCGGAGTGTTTTATGACCTAAATGGACTCCAGCTTCTAATAATTGTTGAATTGTAACGTTTGGTATTTTCATATTTATTCCCGGTTAAGCCACCACAGTAATTTCCATTTAAGGACCGGAGGTTTAAAACCACAAACTGTGTGCGTGTTAATTTAATTTAAGAGACTATTTACAAAGATTTTTTTTAATTAACAAGCTAAAAATCATCTAATTATTGTTGATATTTCTTTATTTCTGATAATATTTAACTTTTTTCTATCAATATTCCTTTTATTTTTGAGGGTAAAATTCAATGCATTTTTCTGGTCATTTAGCTTTATTTTTACAGTCGTGTTTCCTTCATTCGATATAATTTTTGATATTTCACTCAATTCCTTTATTGATTTTAAATTAAAAAGCACTTCCTCAATAGGTTTGTTCAATAAATCTGTAAGTGAGGCAATTTTTTGAACGTTTATTCTTTTAAAACGATTTTCCTCATTAGAATTAGATTTAATCAGTGTAAGAATTATTGATGATCCTTCTTTAAGATTTTCACGATTTTTTTCTAAAACTTCTGAAAAAATAAATAACTCAAAAACACTCGATAAATCTGTTAATTTTAATACTGCGTAAGGATTTCCTTTAGCTGTTTTTCTCTCTTGTATTTTTAATAATGTTGCGGCTATATTAGAGTTGTTTAATTCATTGTTATTATTAAAATTCAAGAAATCTTGAATATTATAATCTTTAAATATTTCTTTAAATTGGTTTAAAGGATGATCAGATATAAAAAAACCAACAGACTCAAATTCTTTAGATAACCTTTCCTCAAACTTCCAATCGTCAGTTTTAAAAATTCCTTCAAATTCTTGAATTTCATTTTCACCAAACAAATCTATCTGATTAGCAGACTTATTTTCAAAAATATTTTTAGATTTGGTGATAAAATTAGGTATTGATTTAAAAAGTGATTGTCTATTTGAATTGATATTGTCAAATGCTCCTGCTTTGACCAAACCTTCTAATTGCAATTTATTAATATCCTTTGGATTTACTCTATTGAGAAAGTCATTAATAGATTTAAATTTACCATTTTCAATTCTCTCTTCTACAATATTAGAGACTGCTTCATACCCTACAGCTTTAATGCCTCCTAAAGCGTAAAAAAATTTCTTTCCATCAGTTCTAAAATTAGCAAAACATTCGTTAATATCTGGCCTAACTATTTCAATGTTAAGCCTTTTTAACTCCTCATAAAATTCACTCAATTTATTTTGATTTGAAATATCCATCGTCATTGACGCTGCTATGAATTCTTTAGGATAGTATGTTTTTAAATACGCAGTTTGATAAGAGATGATCGCGTAAGCAGCTGCATGACTTTTATTAAAACCATATTCTGCAAAAGGCTCTATCTTCAAAAAAATTCCAGCAGCAACATCTTTGCTAATACCGTTGTTTACTGCACCGGCAATAAAACTTTGTTTTTGTTTTTCTAGTTCTGCTCTCTTTTTTTTACCCATTGCTCTTCTCAAAATATCTGCCTGACCAGCGGTAAATCCAGATAACTTTTGAGCTATCTGCATAACTTGTTCTTGGTAAATTATCACTCCATAAGTAGGTTTTAAAATCTCTTCGAGTAATGGATGTAAATAATCTGGTTCTTGTTTACCGTGTTTACAATCATTATAAATTGGAATATTGCTCATAGGACCGGGCCTATACAAAGCTACCAAGGCAATTATATCTTCTATGTGATTTGGTTTCATTTGGATAAGTGCATCTCTCATTCCAGCACTTTCAATTTGAAATAAACCGACTGTTTTTCCTGAAGATAATAAATCAAAAACTTTTTGATCCTCAAAATTTATATTTTGAATACTAAATTCTTTATTTTTTTTATTAATTAATTTTTGGGTATTGTTTATTACTGTTAAAGTTTTTAATCCAAGAAAGTCAAATTTTATTAGTCCTGCATTTTCTGCAGAATACATGTCGAATTGTGTTGATGGTAAT
Organism: uncultured Pelagibacteraceae bacterium; assembly: GCA_902515095.1. GTDB lineage: Bacteria > Pseudomonadota > Alphaproteobacteria > Pelagibacterales > Pelagibacteraceae > Pelagibacter. The sequence continues at coordinate 3,253 of CABXTC010000001.1, read as the reverse complement.
AATAAATCTGCCGATGAGTCTTTGTAAAGTGGGACGATTTCAGTCAATTTTTTATCAGCTATAACTACACCAGCAGCATGAGTTGCAACATTTCGATTTAAACCTTCTAATTTTAATGAAAGATCAGTGAGTTTTTTTACTCTGCTGTCTTCATTAATCAATTTTTGAAGTCTTGGTTCACCAGCAATACATTCAGTTAGATTTTGAGGTCTAGATGGATCAAATGGTATCATTTTTGATATACTATCAACAAATCCATAAGCTAGACCTAATACTCTGCCAACATCTCTAATAACCATTCTTGCTTTTAGTTTTCCAAATGTAATAATATGAGCAACACTATTTTCATATTTTTTGTTTAAGTATTTAAAAACCAAATCTCTTTTTTCCTCACAAAAATCTATATCAAAATCAGGCATGGAAATACGGTCAGGATTCAAAAATCTTTCAAAAATAAGATTAAATTTAATTGGATCTACATCAGTTATAGAAAGACACCAAGCAACTAAAGATCCTGCTCCTGAGCCTCTGCCTGGTCCAACTGGTATATCGTTCTCTTTGGCCCATTTAATATAATCAGAAACAATCAAAAAATAACTTGAATAATTCATTTTGATTATAATTTCTAATTCATGGTCTAATCTATCTTTATATCTTAAATAATTTTTATCTATCAATAGCTCCTTCGTATCTGTCTTAAAAATTTTAAAAAACTTTTCACTCAGCCCCTTAAGTGAGTCTTTTCTTAAAATTTCATCTGCATTTATCCCTTTTTCAGAACTTATATTAGGTAAAATAGGTTTTGATGATAGTGGCCTAAAATTACATCTGAATGGGAAATTATAATTATTATCTAGTGCTTCAGGCAAATCAGCAAATAGATTAGTCATTTCAGAATTACTTTTTAAGTAATGTTGGTTACTAAATCTAACTCTATTTTTTTCAGTCACATACGTTTTATTTTTGATACAAATTAAAGCATCATGGGCTTCATGCATATCTTTATTCAAATAAAAAACTTCATTAGTTGCAATTAAGGGGATTTCTAATTTTTTTGAATTTTCTAGATTGAATCTTTCAAAATCTTTTTCATTTTGATCTCCATGACGTTGGATTTCAATATAAAATCTGTCCTCATACACATCCTTTAATTTCTTATACATCTCATTAATTTCAGTAAATTTACCTTTGTAGAATAGTTGACCAAATAAACCATTAAATGTACCAGAAAAGATTGCCACTCCTTCATTTTTAGCTAACAATTCTTTAAAGTCCAAATGAGGCTCGGTAAGTTCATCATTATTCAAAAAAGATTTTGAGGATAATTCTATTATATTCTTGTAACCATTTTCATTTAGAGCAAATAAAGGTAAAAGACCGATAGTTTCATTTAATTGAAAATTGATTTGGGTTCCAATTATTGGTTGTGATCCTGATTTTGATAGTTTTTCTGCAAACTCAAGTGCACCACACAGATTAGAGGTATCACACAATCCTAAAGCCTTGATTTTATTTTCTTTAGAAAAATCTTTTAGATCATCAATTTTAATAGCTCCTTCACAAATAGAAAATTGAGAATGAATCTTTAAATGATTAAAATTATGTATTTTTGACTCTTGCATTAACGGTTCTTATATTACCATTAACTATTTCCAACATGCAATCTGACTTTTTTGCAAAAAATCTATTATGAGTTGCAAAAATGATTATCCGTTTTGAATTTATTTGTTTTTTTAAAAGATCAAAAACACTTTTAGCTGTAGCTTGGTCTAAGCTACCAGTTGGTTCATCTGCAAGAATAACCTGTGGATTATTAATTAATGCTCTTGCAATTGATACCCTCTGTTTTTCTCCGCCTGAAAGTTCTGATGGAAAATGTTCAATTCTACTTGATAAACCCATTCTCTTTAATAATCTTTTTGATTTTTCAAGCGATAATTCTTTATTTTTTTCAATTGCTAGATTTGCTAAGTATACATTTTCTAATGCTGTAAAATCTGAAAGTAGGTTATCTTGTTGATATATAATTCCAATTTTATTAGCTCTTAAAATATCGTTCTCTTTAGAGTTTTCAAAATTTATTTGTTTGTTATCATAAATAATTGAACCACTGGATGGCCTATCAATTAAAGAAAGTAAATTTAACAATGTTGATTTACCTGATCCAGATGGTCCTATGAGTGAATATATTTTTCCAAGTTTAAAATTATATGACAATTTTTTTAAAACTTTTAAATTTTTATGATCATGAAAAGATTTATTTATTTTAGAAAGTTTAATAAAATTATTCATATTTAAGAGTTTTTACAGGATCTAATTTAACAGCCTTTTGTGCAGGAAAAATTGATACTATTATTGTTGTCACTATTGAGCATGTGGAGATAATAAAAATAGACAAAGGATTTATTTCAGATGGCATAGTGCTTAAAAAATAAATTTCCTCTGGAAATAAACTAATATTAAATAATGTACTCAAAAAATGACGTAAATTTTCAATATATATTGAAAAAGCAATTCCTAAGATAATTCCAAAAATCGTAGCGGAGGTTCCTATTATAACACCTATTAGAAAAAATATTTTAATTATAGATTTGTTAAGCACACCCATGGATTTTAGTATGGCTATATCTTTTGTTTTATTTTTGACCAATATTGTAAGACCAGAAATAATATTGAAAGCTGCTACAATTATAATTAACGATAATATTATAAACATTACATTTCTTTCAACTTTTAAAGCTGAAAAAAGTGCACTATTCATATCTGACCAGGAATATACAAATTCATTAGGAAATGCTTCTTGAACTATTTTTTTTTGATTTTCAATATTTTGAGGATTTTTAAGATAAATTTCTAAATTTCTTTCTTGAGTACCAAGATTAAAAAATTCTTCTAAAGTTTCTAAATTGATAAATGCTATATTATTATCGAAATCAACAAGACCGCTTTCATAAATAGATAAAACTGTAAATGTTTTTTGTTTAGGTATATTGCCAATTATAGTTTCTATTCCACTTGAGGACATGATTGTGATATCATCCCCAATATCAAGGTTTAACGTAAAGCTAAGTTCTTTTCCAATTGAGATAAAATTTTTATTGAGATTATCTTTATTTCCTAAAAAATTTTCATTATTTACTAATTCAAGTTTAGAAAAATCATCCTTAGAGTAACCTCTCAAAACAATTCCTTTAGAGGTATCACTTTTTATCATTATAGCCTCCCCCGAATTACTCAAAATCAAATTATTTGA